>DAIDMD010000146.1 GCA_027449165.1 Acidiferrobacter sp.
TCTTGCTGCGCGGCGCTCGGATAGAGGCGAATTTTGGTGGCGCGCTTCATACTGGTATTTTATCCAGTCTCCGGGACGATCTCAACAGGGCACCTTATATCCCCGCCATCAATGGCGGGGTTTTACGGCGCTGAGGGATAAGAGGGGCGGGAATGGGGCTACGCCTACTGCGCTATCCCTCCCGGCCTGAACGCCGGGGTTTCCCGCGCAAACCGATGAACTGCTCCCGCCAGTGTTACAGTACGGCATGAGTTTCGCGCTTCATCGCGGTGAACGGGGTCACCCTTCAGCAATCGCACCCCGGCCCATGCGTACGACCTGGCTTTTCTTCAGACCCGCCTTATGGGACCAGCGTACTGGGCAACCAATGGGTCGGCGGTCAAGAGCGTGATGCCCTCGACCAGGCATTGCGCGACGAGGATCCTGTCGAATGGATCCTTGTGGATTGCAGGCAGGCCGTCCACCGCGACGGCGTGTTCGCTTCGGATCGGCAGTTCGCCGTAACCGTTGTCAAGAAGACCGCGACGAAGGAGGCGCGGGTCGGCCCGAAAATCTGAGCGCCCCAAGCCACGCTTGATCGCGACTTCCCAGAGACTCGCCGGACTAAACAGTAACTCATTCAAAGGGTCATCCACCAACGCTCGCGCCGCCGCCGGCAAGCGCTCCGGCTCGCCCGCGGCCCACAGCAGAACGTGGGTGTCGAGGAGCAGTTTCAAGCGCCGCCCCCGAACAAATGTTCGACTTCCTCGCTGCCCAAACGGTCAAAATCGTCCGGTACGGAAATTTGACCCGCAAGAAAACCTACGCGCCGTATTTGGCCAGCGGTTGGCGCATCCAGGGGCGTCACTTTGGCGAGCGGCTTGCCCGCTTTGGCGATGACGAACGACCCCCCTTTGGCAACTTGCTCCAGAAGTCGTGAGAGATGCGTCTTGGCCTCGTGTATATTGACTATTTGCATCTCCGGATCCTCATAAACTAAGTCCAGTTAGACTAGCTAATCTTCCTTTGCCTGTCAAAGCCGGCCCCTGTCGGTGGCCGATGCACGAGCAAGGCCTGCAGGGGCCCCCGCCCGTGGGCCGCGAGCAGCCACCCCAAGCTTTGGGTTGCGAAGAATCGATATCTTGGCGATACCCTTGCCCGTTGATTCCGTATAGATATAGGGACAATCGGGACGGCAACAGCGGGTAGCTGCCGCTATCCTTACCCGTGGGTTCACGAGGCTGGGTGGCACGCGGCGGTCACGAAGCATTGCCTACGGTGCCTGCCGCGGGCTGAACTGAAGGCGGGCGGCAGTCGGGCAAGACGTCCCTGCGAACAACTCGCGACCCCGGAAGTCGCGCATGGGCCCGGGCCCGATTACGACCGGCGGGGATGGATGGGGATGACCGGCCGGCCGCGCGCGAGCCCCGCGTCCAGGATCTCAGGCTGGAGCGTCACATGATCGATATCGAAACGGTCATGAAGGAGCTCCTGCATGCCGGTAAGGAGTCCGCCCCAGCGATCGAGGTCGTCTACGACCACGTGTGCCGACAACGCCAGGGTCCCCGACGACAGGGTCCAGATGTGCAGATCATGGACCGAGATGACGCCCGGGACCTCGGAGAGCGCCCGGCCCACGGCCCGCAGGTCGAGGTGGCTCGGCACCCCCTCCATGAGCACGTTCAGGGTCTCGCGCAGAAGCCGGACGGTCGAGTACAGGATGAGCCCGGAGATCACGAGCGACAGGATGGGATCGATCGGATACCAACCGGTGAAGTACACGACCGCGCCGGCCACCAGCGCCGCCGCCGACCCCAGGAGATCGCCCAGGACGTGCAGGATGGCGCTGCGGGTGTTGAGGGTGTGGCGCTCCCGGCTGAGCGAATAGACCACGCCGCCGTTGACGACAAGCCCGAGGGCGGCCACGGCCATGACCGCCCCGCCCGCGACCGGCTCCGGGTTCTGGAGACGGCGGACGGCGGCGATCACGATCGCCGTCACCACCCCGAGGAGCACGAGCCCGTTTACGAAGGCGACGATGATCTCGGTGCGCGCAAAACCATAGGAGTGGCGCGCCGAAGGCGGCCTGCGACCCATCCATACCGCAAAGAGCGAAAGGGCCAGCGCCAAGGTATCGGACATCATGTGTCCGGCGTCGCTCAAAAGCGCGAGCGAGTGCGCGAAGAGCCCGGTGCCGGCCTCGATCAGCGCGAACGCGGCGGTGAGCGCAAGCGACATCCAAAGTCCCCGCCCCTCGCGCGCGGCCTCGTGCCCCGGCTGATGGTCGTGGGGTTCGTGGTGATGTCCGTGGTGGGTGTGCATCCCGCTCATGGCGCCGGCACGATGTCCTTGGCGTACTCGAAGGCGTCGTAATAGAAGGCCTCCGCCGGCAGGCCCTTTTGTGCCAAGACGCCCTTGGCCGCCTCGATCATGCGCGGCGGCCCGCTCCCGTAGACCTCGAAGCCTGAAAGGTCCGGCCAGTCGGCGGCGATCGCCTCCTGGACATAGCCGGTCCGGCCATCCCATCCCTCACCGGCCCCGGGCCGCGACAACACCGGCGTATAGCGGATATGCGGATGCCGCGCGGCCCAGCCGAGCGCGAGGTCGTGAAGATAGAGGTCCCCGCGGGTGCGCGCGCCCCAGTAGAGATAAAGCGGCCGGGACGAGCCGGCGCTTAGGCATTGCTCGACGATCGCCTTGATCGGCGCAAATCCGGTGCCGGCCGCCATAAGGATCGCGGGCTTGTCGGAGTCGTCGCGCAGAAAGAAGGTGCCAAGCGGCCCCTCGAAGCGCAGCAGCGCGCGCTCCTGCATGCTGGTAAAGACCGGCCCCGAGAATAGCCCGCCCGGGACATGCCGGATATGGAGCTCGAGGAATTCGTCGGCGCTCGGGGCGTTGGCGATGGAGTAGCTCCGGCGCCGTCCATCCCTCAAAAGAATATCGATATATTGGCCGGCCAGGTACTGCAGCCGGTCGTTTTGCGGGAGCTTCAGAAAAAGCCGCATCACATCCGGGGCGAGCCTCTCCATGCGCGCCACCCGGCACGGCAGGGTCTTTATGATGATGTCCTTGGCCACCCCGATCTCGCGCGCCTCGATCACGACCGGACCCTCGGGCACCGCGCGGCACAAAAGCGCAAGCCCCGCGGCCTTCTCGGCGCCGCTCAAGGCCTTGGCCTCATAGGGCTTGTGGGACACCGTGCCCGACAGGATGCGCCCCTTGCAGGTCCCGCACGCGCCGTTGCGACAGCTGTAGGGCAGATGGAATCCTTCCCGCAACGCGGCCTCGAGCAAGGTCTCGCCGTGGGCGGCCTCGAACTCGTGGCCGCTTGGTTCGATTCGGACTTTCACGGGCGACTACCCCTGGCAGCGGAAATGAGGGCGCTATTGTCGCCAAAAGCGCGCGGCGGCGAAAGGGTGGGCGCGGCGCGCGCCGATGGCCGCGGCCGGATGCACGACGGGGGAGGCGCCGCCGCGGGGGCCGGGCGCGCTCCGTTGACAAAAGGGCGCCCTCGGCCTTTAATGCGGCCTATGAAAAGCGGGACCCAGGTACGATCATGAGCAATGCCGAGGTCCTCGTCGGGACCGATGCCGTCACCCGCTTCTACGGGCCGCACGCGGCGGTATCGGACATGAGTTTCATGATACGTCGCGGCGAGGTGCTGGGTTTTCTCGGACCGAACGGGGCCGGCAAAACCACCACCATGCAAATGTTGAGCGGCAATCTCGCGCCGTCTGCAGGCCGCGTGCTGATCGCCGGCCACGACATGCATACGGCCCCCGAGCGCGCCAAGGCCCACCTCGGCTACCTCCCGGAACATCCGCCTTTGTACCGCGAGTTCACGGTTGACGAGTACCTCGACTACGCCGCCGCGCTGCGCCGCATCCCGCGTAGGGCGCGGCGCGCGGCGCGGGAGCGCGCCAAGGCGCGCTGCGGACTGGGCGACGCCGGCGGACGGCTGACCGCGAACCTCTCGAAGGGGTTCCAGCAGCGCGTGGGGCTTGCCCAGGCGATCATCCACGAGCCGGACGTGGTCATCCTAGACGAGCCGACCGTGGGCCTCGACCCCATCCAGATCCGCGAGGTCCGCACGCTCATCCGCGAGCTCGGCCGGGACCGGGCCGTTATCCTCTCGACGCACATCCTGCCGGAGGTCCAGGCGAGTTGCGACCGCGTGCAGATCATCCACAAGGGCCGGCTCGTGCTCAACGAGGGCATAGAGGCGCTGATGGCGCGCGTGCAATCGCAGGTTCTGGTCGCGGCGTTTCGCAAGACGCCGGACGCGCAGGCGATCGGAAAGCTGCCTTTGGTGCGTTCGGTGACGATCGCCGACGACGGCCGATTGCGGATCTTCCACGAGCCCGGCGCCGATCCGACCGACGCCATCGTGCGCCTGGCCCTGGAACGGGACTGGGGGCTGCGGGAGATCAATCCCGAGCACTCCACGCTCGAGTCCATATTTGTCGAATTGACAGGCGAACCCTCGGAGGCCGCATGATACGCGCGATCGCCTGGCGCGAATGGCGCGCCCTGTTTTTGTCGCCACTTGCCTTTGTCATCCTGGGCGTCGCGCAGATCATCCTCGCCCGCCTGTTCCTCGGACACGTCAACCTGTTCCTCATGATACAGGGGCGGCTTGCCACCCTCCCGAACGCCCCGGGGCTCACGAGCCTGGTCGCGGCGCCGTTGCTCGGCAACACCGGCGTGCTCTTGCTGCTCATCACGCCGCTTGCCACCATGCGGCTCATCGCCGACGAGCGCCACAACAGGACCTTGACGCTGCTGTATTCGTCGCCCGTGTCTTTGACCGAGATCGTGCTCGGCAAATACCTCGGCATCCTCGGCTTCTACGCGGTCATCATCCTCATGAGTCTTGCCATGCCGCTGTCGCTGCTCATGGGCGGCCGGCTGGACTGGGGGACCTTCGCCTGCGGCCTGCTCGGACTCGTCCTGCTCGCATCGAGCCTCGCTGCCATTGGCCTTTTCATGTCGTCCTTGACCCGCCACCCGGCGGTCGCGGCCATGGGCACGTTCGGGGTCGTGTTCTTCCTCTGGATCGTCGACTACGCCGGCCACGGGCGCGGCGAGGGCGGCGCCATCGTCGGCTACCTTTCGATCGTGAACCATTACGAGCCCTTCCTGCGCGGGCTCTTCGACACCTCGAACGTCGCCTATTACCTGATGCTCACGGCAACCTGTCTCGTCTTTAGCGTGCGCGGGCTCGAGGCCGGCCGATTGGGGACGCGATGAACTGGGACCGGGTGGCGACCGCGGGCGGACGCGGATTGTTCGTGATCCTGTGGCTTTTGGTCGCGGCCCTCGGATTGTACGCCGCGGCGCGCTTCCGCTACGTGGCGGACTGGACCGCGACCGGACGCAACAGCCTGACCCCCCCGAGCGTGCGCATCGTCCGGGCCTTGCGCGGGCCCGTGAAGATCGTGGCCTTCGCCCGCGGCCCCCGGGTGCGCCGCTCGCTTGGCGCGCTCATCGGCAAGTACCAGCGGGTGGACCCCGCGATCCGGCTCGTCTTCGTAAACCCCGACAAGCACCCGGCCCTGGTGCGGCGCCTCAATATCGGCTTCAATGGGGAACTCGAGATCCGTTACCAGGGGCGGCGGGCGCTGGTCTTGAGCCCCTCGGAGACCGGTGTCACGAACCAGCTCGCGCGGCTCGAGCGCACCGGCATCCGCCGGCTCACCTTCCTGACCGGAAACCGGGAGCGCAGGATGCGAGACCCCTCGGGGCTCGGTCTATCGTCCTGGGTCGGCCAACTCACCGCGCGCGGCTTTACGGTCACGGCGTTCAATCCGGGCTCCGGCAAGCCCTTCCCCAAGGATGCCGGCATTCTGGTCATCGCCGACCCCCGCGTGCGCTTCCTGCCGGGCGAGGTGCGCGCGCTCACGGGCTTCGTGAAAGACGGCGGCAGTCTGCTCGTCATGCTCGAGCCGGGCCATACCGAAGGGCTCTCGCCGGTCCTCGCGAGCGTCGGGGTGCGGATGCGCAAGGGCTATGCGGTCGACCCGGCCTCGAGCCTGCTCACCGGGACCAGCCCCGACTTCATCGCCATCCACCGCTATCCGGCGATCGGGCCGGTGCGCGGCATGCACCTCGTGACGGTCTTCCCGACCGCGGCGGCCCTGGCGCTCACGCCCGCCCACGGCCTGAAACCGCAGCCCATCCTGACCACCGGCGCCGACGCCTGGACGCAGGAGCAGCCGCTTGCCGGCCTCGTAGCGCCCCCGCCCGGCGTGCATCCGTCGGCGCTCGCCATCGGGGCGATCATCGCGCGCCCCGATCAGGGCAAAGACCAGCGCATAGCGGTCCTGGGCGACAGCGATTTCGCCGCCAACAGCTACATCGGCGAAGGCGGCAATCTGACCTTGGCGATGAACATCGCCAACTGGCTTGCGCACGACGACGCCTTCATCGATCTACCGAACCGAACCTCGCCGGATCTCACCCTGATACTTACAAGCGGCGAGGAGGACGTCATCGCCTTCGGCTTCCTGCTGGTCCTGCCGATCCTCCTGCTCGGGAGCGCCCTCGGGGTGTGGTGGCGGAGACGGCGCCTATGAGTCTCACGCGGCGCGCGCTCACCAACAGCCTGCTGGCGCTCGTCGCGGTCATCCTGGCATGGGTCTTGTGGGGCCGGCCTTCACCGGCGCCCGCCGCGCCGCTCGCGCCGCTCATGCCAGTGAAGGCCGGCGCCGTGACCGAGATTACGATCGCACGGCCGGGCCGGCCGGTCATACGGCTGCGCCGCCAGGGCGCGCGTTGGCGGCTCCTGCAACCCTTCAAGGCCCGCGCGGCCCGCTTCCGGGTGGAGGCCTTGACGGACATCGTCAATGCCAGACCCCGCGACCGCTTCGCGGCCCCCAGGGGCCGACTCGCGGCCTTTGGCCTGGCCCCTCCCCAGGCGATCGTGGTCATGAACCATAGGCGCATCCTGATCGGCCGGCGCCGCCCCTTCGGGGATGTCCGCTACGTCCTCGTAGGGCACACGATCGCCCTGGTCCCCGCCGGGATCATCCATCCGCGCCGACTCGCGAGCGACAGCTTTTTGAGCACGCGGCTCCTCGGCGACCGCATCCATCCCGTGGCCTTCACCCTGCCGCACCTCTCCGTGATCCGCCACGACGGGATCTGGCACGCGACCCCGGAGCCCGCACAGGTCTCCAACGATCGCGTTAACGCCTTCGTGGACGCCTGGCGCTACGCGCGCGCCCTCTCGGTGACGCGCTACCGCGGCGCCCCGGTGATCGGGCGCATCATCGTCCATTATCACGAGCGGGGCCCCAAGAACGCCGGGTCCCGCCATACGCTCGCCATCGATATCCTCGCCACGCACCCGGAGCTCGTGTTGGCGCGGCCCGACCAGGGACTCGAGTACCACTTCCCGCAGGAGATCGGCAAGCGCCTGCTCGCCATCGGGCCCCATGCCGGAACTTCCTGAGGTCGAGACCACCCGTCGCGGGCTGGCACCCTGGATGCGCGGGGCCCGGATCGCCGACCTGGTGGTCCGGGAGCGGCGCCTGCGCTGGCCGATCGCGGCCGGTCTCGGCAAACGCCTGCGCGGGCGCACGATCGGAGACGTCGGCCGGCGCGGCAAGTACCTGCTCGTGTTCCTCGAAGACGGCGCCCTCATCATGCACCTCGGCATGTCCGGAAGCCTCCGCGTGGTAGGTCCGGATGTCCCGCCGGGGCCCTGGGATCCCTTCGATCTGGTGCTCGCCGGCGATCCCGAGCGGCGGGTGCGCATGCGCGACCCGCGCCGCTTCGGGGCGCTGCTCTACAGCAAGGATCCGCTCTCCCACCCGCTGATCGCCCCGCTCGGACCGGAGCCCCTGGAGCCCGGCTTTGGCGGGGCGTTCCTGCGCGATCGCGCCCGCGGGCGGACCATCGCCATCCGCGACCTGCTCCTCAACGGCCGCATCGTCGCCGGCGTCGGCAATATCTACGCCAACGAGGCGCTCTTCGAGGCCGGCATCCACCCCGGCCGGGCCGCCGGCCGCATAGGGGCCGAGCGCTACGACGCGCTCGCAAGCGCGATCGTCGCGGTCCTCTCGCGGGCCATCGCGGCCGGCGGCACGACGCTCAAGGACTTCGCCGGCAGCGACGGGCGACCGGGGTATTTCCAGGGGCAGCTGCAGGTCTATGGGCGGGAAGGCGCGCCTTGCTTACGGTGCGCAACACCGATCGTACGGCTTTCGGGCACGGCGCGCAGCGGCTATTATTGCCCCAGATGCCAACGCTAGCGGCACTTTGGCCTATACTATGGCCAAACGGCCGAATGGCAGGCAACGGGGGCAGGAACATGAACCACACCGCGATCGAGCAGCGCTTCGAGGCCTATGGGCTGTGGCGCCGGGACTTGGCGCAGACGCTGTCGGAGCTGCGGAGCTGGCTGGCCGAGCAAGGCCTGAACCAGCCGCAAAGCGACGCGCACCTCGACCGCATGCAGGAGGCCCTGCGCGACGACCGGCTGTATCTCGCCTTCGTCGCCGAGTTTTCGCGGGGCAAGTCCGAGCTCATCAACGCCATATTCTTCGGCGAGCAGGGGCAGCGCATCCTGCCGTCGAGCGCCGGGCGCACGACCATGTGCCCAACAGAACTCTTTTACGAATCCGACAAGCCCGCAAGCATCAGGCTCCTGCCCATCGAGACCCGCCGCAACGGCGCCCCGATCGCCGAGTTCAAGGGCTTCGCCGACGAATGGCAGACCATCCCCCTCGACGTCGACGACCCGGCGGGCATGGCCGAGGCCCTGCGCCATATCGCCGAGGTCAAACATGTCGCGGCCGAGGAGGCCCGGGCCCTGGGGCTTACGGTCACCGACGACATCGCCAAGACCGGGGCCGCGGTGGACCCCAAGGGGGAGGTCGAGATCCCGCGCTGGCGCTACGCACTCATCAATTTCCCCCACCCCCTGCTGGCCGAAGGGCTGGTGATCCTCGATACCCCCGGCCTGAACGCCCTGGGGGCGGAACCGGAACTGACACTGAACACCCTGCCGAACGCGCACGCCATCCTGTTCGTGCTGGCCGCCGACACCGGCGTCACGCAATCGGAGATCGCGGTCTGGCGCGACCATGTGGCCGGCAGCCATAAGGGGCGTCTCGTGGTCCTGAACAAGGTCGACGGGCTCTGGGACGAACTCAAGAACGCCGCCGACGTGGAACGCGAGATCGCCCGCCAGGTGAGCGAGACCGCGCGCTACCTGGGGGTCGCGGAGGACCGGATCTACCCGGTATCGGCCCAAAAGGCGCTGGCCGCCAAGGTCCGCGGCGACCGGGGCCTCGAGGAGCGCAGCGGCATCGGTATGCTCGAACGGGCCCTGGCCGACGAACTCCTGCCCAGCAAGGGCGGCCTGGTCGCCCAGACCGCGGCCCACGAATTCGACGAAGTCGAGACCAGCGTGGAACGTGTGATCGGCCAGCGGCTCCAGGGCCTGCGCGAGCACTGGGGGGAGCTGAGCGCCCTGAACGGCAAGAACATGGACGTCATCGAACACATGATGGGCAAGGTACGCGCCGACAAGGTCGAGTTCGACCGCAGTATGCAGCGCTTCCACGCCACCCGCACGATCTTCGCCCAACAGAGCGCGGCGTTGTATGCCAAGATCAGCCTGCGCCAGCTCGATACGGTCATCGCCGAGACCAAGAAGAACATGGAGACCTGCCTTACGACCTCGGGCCTCAAGGCGGCCATGCAGGCGTTTTTCGAGTATGCGCGCTCGCATATGGACGAAGTGGCGGAGGACGGGCAGCAGATCAAGACCCTGATGGACGGCGTCTACCGCAAATTCCAGGAGGAGCACGGGCTCGCCAACATCAAGCCCGCGGCGTTCTCGGTGATGCGCTACACGCGCGAGATCCGCCGCCTCCAGGAGAAGCACGAGCAATTCATGCGCGGCCTGTCGCTGCTCATGACCGAGCAAAAGGCGGTGGTGCGCGGTTTCTTCGAGTCGGCGGTGAGCAAGGTCCGCGCGATCTATGTGAGCGCCAACCGCGACGCCGACGATTGGCTGCGCGACATGATGGCGCCCATGGAGTCCCAGGTGCGCGAACATCAGGCGCAGCTGCGCCGCCGGCTCGAGAGTATCAAGCGCATCCATCAGGCGAGCGACACCCTCGAGTCGCGGATGGCGGAGCTCAAGCAGGTATTGGAGGAGATCGGCGCTCAGCACCGCGCCGCGCATGCCTTGTTCCGCCGGATCCGCGCGCAGCTGACCGCAGCCCCTTAAGGGCGCGGCGGTCGTGCAGCACCGCCTACGCCCGATCCGCCGGTTCCGCAGCCTCCTGCGCGCCCGGCATTGGACCTTGCGCGCCGCGTTCTGGGGCGGTGCCGTGCTCGTCGGCCTCTCGGCGGTCACCCTGACCGCATTGGGCAACCTGGCCAATGCAAGCTTCTTCACCCTCTACCGGCATTGGCCGTGGGCCCCCTTCCTGGTGAGCCCCGCCGGGTTCGTGCTGTCCTTGTGGCTCACCCGGCGATTCTTTCCCGGATCCCAGGGCAGCGGCATACCGCAGGTCATCGCCGCGCTATCCCGGCACAACAAAGGGCCGACCACGCGGCTGCTGTCGGTGCGCATCGCGATCGGCAAGATCCTGCTCACCACCATCGGGCTGTTCGCCGGGGCCTCGATCGGACGCGAGGGCCCAACCGTCCACGTGGGCGCCTCCTTCACATCGGCGGCCGGGCGGTTCGCGGGCATCAAGAGCCCGCAACTTGAGCGCGCGCTCGTGCTTGCCGGCGGCGCGGCCGGCATCGCCGCCGCCTTCAACACGCCCATCGCCGGAATCATGTTCGCGATCGAGGAGCTCGCGCGCGGCTTCGAGGAAAATACGAGCGGCATCATCATCATCACCATCCTCATAGCCGGCCTCACCGCCGTCGCCATCGAAGGGAATTACACCTACTTCGGCGTCACGCAGGCGGCGCTTGCGCCGCGGGAGTGGCTGTTGGTGCCGGTCTGCGGCGTGATCGGGGGGCTTGCGGGCGGCCTGTTCAGCCGGCTGGTGCTCGACCTCAGCCTGGGCCTGCGCGCGACCATCGCGCACCACCCCTACCGCCTGGGCCTGGCCGCGGGCCTCTTGATCGCGGTGCTCGGTGCGATCTCGGGAGGCAGTTCCTTCGGCACCGGTTATCCCCAAGCCCGCGCGCTCGTGATGGGCGGGGCGCATCTGCCGTGGTTCTTCCCCTTCGTCAAGTGGACGGCAAGCCTCGTGTCCTACCTGAGCGGCATCCCCGGCGGGCTCTTTGCGCCGGCGCTCGCGGCCGGTGCCGGCTTCGGGGCCGACATCGGCCGGCTCTTCCCCGAGGCCCCCCTGCAGGCGGCGGTCATCCTCGGGATGGTGAGCTACTTGAGCGGGACCGTGCAGACCCCCATCACCGCGTTCGTGATCGTGATGGAAATGACCGCCAACAACGCCATGCTGTTTCCGCTCATGGCCGCCGCCTTCATCGCCACCCTGACCTCGCGGCTCCTGTGCCGGGAGCCGGTCTACCAGGCGCTCGCCGAGCGGTTCGCGACGCGCACCGAGCCCGCGGCGGCCTCGGGCCAGGGATGACGAAGGGTCGGCCGAAGGGGCCGCAGGTGCGCATCGTCGCCGGACGCTTTCGCGGGCGGCGGCTGGCCTTCCCGGCGGAGCCGGGCCTGCGCCCGACGCCGGATCGGGTGCGCGAGACGCTCTTCAACTGGCTTACCCCCCACCTTGCGGGGGCCCGCTGCCTCGACCTCTTCGCCGGCTCCGGGGCCCTGGGCTTCGAGGCCCTGTCGCGAGGCGCCGCGGCCGTGACCTTGGTGGATCACAACCCCGCGGTCGTCGCGGCGCTTTCCGAAAACCGTCAAAGGCTGGCCTGCGAGGCGGTCATCGTGAACTCCGGGGCCCTCGACTATCTCGCCACCCAGGCCCCGGGGGTATTCGACATCGTGTTCCTCGACCCGCCCTTCGCCAGCGGCCTTATGGGCGATGCCTTGACCGCGCTCTATGAGCGGCGCATCCTGGCGCCGGCGGGGCTTGTCTATATCGAGAGCGCGGCGGGAGACGGCTTCGAACTGCCGGCCGGCCTGCGCTGGCATCGGCACGGACGGGCCGGCCGCGTCGCCTTCGGTCTTGCCGCCCCAGCGTCGTGAGGATCACCCGTGACTACCGTCGTCTATCCGGGGACATTCGACCCCTTCACAAACGGCCACACCGATATCGTCACGCGCGCCGCGGCGCTCTTTCCACGGGTCGTCGTGGGGGTCGCCGCCAACACGCGCAAGGCCCCGCTGTTTCCTCTCGCGCGCCGTGTGGCGCTCGCCGAGGAGGCCCTGGCCGGGGTCCCGGGGGTGGTGGTGGTCGGCTTCGACACCCTGCTCATGGACTTTGTCCATCGCCACAAGGCCCGGGTCATCGTACGCGGCCTGCGCGCGCTTTCGGATTTCGAGTACGAGTTCCAGATGGCGGGCATGAACCGCCGGCTCGACCCGACCGTCGAAACCCTGTTCCTGCCGGCCTCGGAACGCGACGGCGCGCTCTCGTCGTCCTTCGTCAAGGAAATCGCGGCCTTGGGCGGCGACGTGGGGCCCTTCGTCCACCCGGCGGTGAAGGCTGCATTGACCGCCGCGTTGCGGTAGACTGGCGCCACTATCGAGGAGGGCTGCCATGGCCTTAATGATCACCGACGACTGCATCAACTGCGACGTCTGCGAGCCGGAGTGCCCGAACGGGGCCATTTCCCCAGGGGAAGAGATCTACCGCATCGACCCGAATATGTGCACCGAGTGCGTGGGCCACTACGACACCCCCCAGTGCGTCGAGGTCTGCCCGGTCGACTGCATCCCCAAGAACCCCGATCGCGTGGAGAGCAAGGAATCCCTGTACGAGAAATATCTGGCACTAGCCCGCAAGACCGGCTAAGCATCCATGGCGTTCTTTCGTAAGGCGGCGGGCGACAAGAGCGAGAAGCCCGGTGTCTTGGTTCGCCTGGGCGAACGTCTTGCCGCCACCCGGCGGGCCCTGAGCGACAACGTCGGCGACCTGCTCAGGCGCAAGCGCGTCCTCGACGCGGCGCTGCTCGAGGACCTCGAAACCGCGCTCATCACCGCCGACCTCGGCGTCGACACCGCCACCGCGGCGATGGCGGAGATCGCCAAGCGTGTCTCGCGCCAGGAGTTGCATGACGCCGAGGCGGTATACGCGGCCTTGCGGGCCATCCTCTACGAGATCGTGCGGCCCTGCGAACAACCCTGGCCGATCACCCACAAGCCCGAGATCGTGCTCATGATCGGCGTGAACGGCGCCGGCAAGACCACCACGATCGGGAAACTCGCCGCGCGGCTGCGCGCCGAGGGCCGCTCGGTCCTGCTCGCCGCCGGCGACACCTTCCGCGCCGCGGCCATCGAACAGCTCGGCGAATGGGCCCGGCGCGCCGAGGTGCCCATGATCAGCCAGCCGCGCGGGGCCGACGCCGCGGCTGTCGCCCACGACGCCCTCCAGGCGGCGCGCTCGCGCGGGGTCGACGTCCTTCTGATCGACACCGCCGGCCGCCTGCACACCCAGGGCGGGCTCATGGACGAGCTCGCCAAGATCAAGCGCACGCTCGGCCGCCTCGACGCGCAGGCGCCGCATCAGATCATCCTGACCCTGGACGGCGGCATCGGCCAAAACGCCGTGGTCCAGGTCGAGCAATTCCACAAGGCCGTGGGCGTGACCGGCCTTTGCATCACCAAGCTCGACGGGACCGCCAAGGGCGGCGTCGTGTTCGCGCTCGCCAAGCGCTTCTCGCTGCCGATCTATTTCGTGGGCGTGGGCGAAACGGCCGACGACCTGCGCCCCTTCGATGCCCGGTCGTTCGTGGACGCGGTACTGCCCGCGGAGCTCGCCAGTGATCGAGCTTAAGCACGTCTTCAAGCGTTACCCGTTGGGAACCGAGGCCTTGAGCGACGTCGGCTTCGCGGTCGCCAAGGGCGAAATGGTGTTCCTCACCGGACCCTCGGGGGCCGGCAAGAGCACCGTTCTGAAGCTGATCTGCCTGTTGGAGCGGCCGACGCGCGGCCAGATCGTGGTCAACGGCCACGATCTCGGACGCCTGGCGCCGAGGCGCCTGCCGTTTTTCCGGCGCGAGATCGGCGTGGTCTTCCAGGACAACCGGCTTTTGAACGAACGAACGGTGTTCGACAACGTCGCCTTGCCGCTGGTGGTCGCCGGCGTGGCCGGGGACGATATCCGAAAACGGGTCCTTGCGGCGCTCGACAAGGTGGGCCTCAGGCAGCGCGAACGCAGCTTTCCGCCGGCCTTGTCGGGCGGCGAGCAGCAACGCGTGGGCATCGCCCGTGCGCTCGTGCATCGCCCGGCGCTGCTCATCGCCGACGAACCGACCGGCAACCTGGACGCGGCCTTGTCCGACGACATCATCGACCTCTTCCGCGAGTTCAACGACCATGGTGTCACGGTCCTGATCGCCACCCACGACCTGCGCCAGATCGAGCGGTCGCGAAAACGCGTGATCCGCCTCGGCGAGGGCCATATGGTGAATGCGCCATGAAGGCCTATCTGGCCCGCCATCTGCAGGTCTTCATGAGGACCATCGGCGACTTCACGCGCAGCCCGGCGGCCACCCTGCTGACCGTCGTCATGATCGGCGTGACCATGGTCCTGCCGGCCGGCCTTTACGTGGGGCTTGTGAATCTGCAACGGCTGAGCCTCGGCTGGCAGCCTCACGGGTCCTTGTCGGTGTACCTGGCGAAGGGCATGGCGGACACCGGCGTGGTCGCGGCCATCCGCCGGATTCCCGGCGTGGCCGCCGTCCGCTATATCTCCCCCGCGCAAGGCCTGCGCGAGTTCGAGACCGCGTCCGGCCTGGGGGCGGGCGCGGCATTCGGGCGCCGCAACCCCTTGCCCGGCGTGGCCGTGGTCACGCCGGCGGACAGCACGCCGGGATCCGTCGCGCGGCTGGCGGGCCGGCTGAAGGCCCTGCCCGGGGTCGCCCATGTGCAGTCCAATCTCGTGTGGATCGAACGCCTCGATGCCGCGCTCGCCCTGGGGCGCCGGATGGTCGTGATCCTCGCGCTGATGCTGGGCCTGGCCCTGGTGCTGATCATCGGCAACACGACGCGCGCGGCGGTGGCGGGCCGGACTGCAGAGATCGCGGTCGTACGCCTGGTCGGGGGAACTAATGCCTTTATTCGGCGTCCCTTCCTTTATGCCGGCGCACTGACCGGGGGGCTCGGGGCCTTATGCGCACTGCTCCTCCTGGAGGTGGCCCTTGCCGCCCTGAACGGGCCGATAGCGGCCCTCGATCGGGCCTACGGGGCCCGATATCAGCTGTCCGGACTGGATTTCGACCAGGCGCTGGGGCTTTTGGGGTTGGGTGCCCTGCTGGGTTGGCTGGGGGCACGGATCGCGATCGGACGGGCGCTGCGCGCCGGCCGGGTCTAGCCCGCCGGGCAGGGCGCCCGGGCATCGATCGCCGGAACTTTCATGCGGATTAGCACTCTCACGCCGAGAATGCTAAAATGCGTTTGGGTCGATACGGATGGTCGAAAAGGGGGATAGGGTATGGCTATGCAAACCGTGCCAGTCGCTGTCAACGTAGGCGCCGAGGGTGGACTGTCCCATTACATGCGGCTCGCGAATGCGGCGCCGCTGTTGGATGCCGAGCAGGAGCGGCAGTTGGCGATCGAGTACCGGGAGCACAACAATCTCGAGGCCGCCCGGCAGCTCGTGCTCTCCCAGCTCCGTTACGTCATTCGCGTGGCGCGCGCGTTCGCGGGTTACGGCCTGCCGCAGGCCGACCTGATACAGGAAGGCAACATCGGCCTTATGAAGGCCGTGAAGCATTTTGATCCGGCCCATGGGGTTCGTCTGGTGTCGTTTGCCGTGCACTGGATCCGCGCCGAGATCTACGATTACATCCTGCGCAACTGGCGTATCGTCAAGGTCGCGACCACCAAGGCCCAGCGTAAGCTGTTTTTCAACCTTCGGCAGTCGCGCGCGCGTATCGGCTGGATGAACGAGGGCGAGATCGCGAACATGGCCGCGACCCTCGATGTGCCGGCCGAGACCGTCAAGGAGATGGAGTCGCGCATGGCGAGCGCGGACGTGCCGTTCGACCCCCAAGACGACAGCGACGACGAGGAGTTCCGGTCGTCCCCGGCGGGGTTTCTTCAGGACATGCGCTACAACCCCGAGAACCTGCTGACCCAGGCCGACACCGAGAACTCGCAGCAGGACCGGCTGCGCAATGCCCTCGTATCCCTGGACGGACGCAGCCAGGACATCATCCGCAGGCGCTGGCTGGCGGCGGACAAGCCGACCCTGCACGAGCTGGCGGAGGAGTACGGGGTCTCCGCGGAGCGCATCCGCCAGATCGAGAAAAAGGCACTCGACACCATGAAGGGGGTCCTGCTCTTCCCCGAACCGGCCTAACCGAAGCCCAAGCTCCCTTTCCCAATGGAAAAAGGCCCTGCCCGGCATCATGGCCGGACAGGGCCTTTGCGCAACGCCGGCGGCCTGCTCATCGATCGGCCGCCCGCCCCATCACGAACAAGGCGCGGGGTTGGACCCGACGCCCAAGGCCCACGAGTAGCTGCGCTGATTGCCGGCGGCATCGGTCAGCGAAAGGACGAATGGCGAAGGCAGCGGCGCAGGGACGTCGGCCTCCCAGACGCCGGGGCTGATCGTCAGCGCCGTCCCGTCCGCAGTCCCTGCCGTTACCCCCGAGATGTCCTGCCACCTCCCCGCGACCAGCGCCCCGTTCACCACCGGCTGGAACACCGTTACGCAGGCCTGCGGGGGCGTATTGTCGACCCCGAGCGACCCCTCGTAGGACGCCTGCCCCCCGGCCGCGTCCTGGGCGCTTACGGACAGCGTGTGCAGACCGTCGCTCAGGGCGTTCGTGTCGATCGAGAAGCCGAATGCCGACGTGGCGGTCACAGTCTGATATTGCTGCTGGTCGACGGCGATCGCGACGGTCACCGGCAGCCCGTAGGGGTCGGTGACCGACCCGCCGACCGTGATCGTCCCGTGGGTCCAGGCCGGCAAGGGCGCCATCGACAGCGTCAGGGCGCCGCTCGCCAGGGCCGGCGGCGCGGCCGAACCAAATATCGGCGAGGTGGAGGTGGTGAGGGCCCGGGCATACGCCAGGAGCGCCGCGGCATTCGGTCCGGGGAGCGCGTCCGCGGAACCGGCCGGGGCCGAAGCCGCCGCCTGCAGGAGGGCATCGGCGAGTCCCTGCCGATAGGCGTCGGCCGACAAGGCCAGTGACCCGAGCGTCAGGGCGCCGGCCGCCCCCACCCCGTTCAGGATCCCGTCGTAGGCCACATCGCCGGCCATGAGCGAGGTCGCCGCCTGCGTGCGGCTGCCGTTTTCGTGCGCCCACCGCGAGAAGGCCGCCAACACCAGGCCGTAGCGCAGGCCGGCGGTGAGGGTTTGCGTAGCCCCGCCGTCGCCCGGCAGAACGGGTCCCACGGTCTCCGGATCGAAGCCGAGCCAATCGGCAAACGCACCGTCGGCGCGCGCATAGGCGGCCCCGGCGCCCAGCCCTTGCCCCTGGAAATAGCCTTCGGCGGCCACCACGGCGGTCGTGATCGGGGTGACTGCCACCGAGGCCGCGCCGCCGGCCTGGTACGGCACGGCCGCCCGGAGGACCCCGGACGCTACGTTGGCACCGCCCGCGCCGGCGTACGAGCCGCCGTTTGCGACGACCTCGATGGTGGCATCGAGGCTTTGGACGGGAAGCGAGAAGCGCCCGCTGTCATCGGTGCGGGTGGTGCCGAGCACGCCACCGGGCCCAAGGACCGAGACCGATGCGCCGGCCACCGGCCCCCCGCTCACCACATACCCCGTGAGCGAACCCGTAGGCAAGGCGACCGCCGTGCCGGGGTTGCCCAATTGGCACCCGCTCAGTGCGATGCCGGCGGCCGATACCCATCTAGCGAGTTTTTGGATTTTCACAATAACCTCCAGAGCACGATCATGCTGACGGTGGAAATCCGCGACGGAAAACCGGTCTGCGCCGTGATCCCCACGGACCACGACCAACTAAGCGGCACGGTCACGCCGGCCGCCAGATCCCAATCGGTTCCCGAGACCGCGGGGTAGGAGTCGACGGCATAGCCGGCACCGTTTAGGCGCACGCGTTCGTCGAAACGATAATGCGAGATCCCGGCACCCACCCCCCACCAGGGCCGGAAGGCATAGCCGAAAGGCGCCCTGTGCTCCCACAGAACCAGGGCCGCCGCCTCACGGGCCCGTTCCAGAAGCCCGCCGGGCGTCTCCCGGGTGGCAAACTGGCTAGCGGTCAGATCCACGAGCCATCGCTGCCCGACATGGGCCTCGCGCGACCACTGCCCCGCGAACTGCCAGCCAGGCGCCGATCCCGGAACGAACCCCGCCAGGAGACCGCCGCCGGCCGCGATCTGCCAGGCGCCGCACGACGCCGGAAGCCCAATGGCCGCGGCCACCCATACCGCCGGTTGCCAGATTCTCACGTTCAAGCTCCCTTCTGTGTCTGGACGTAGGCCTGCTGCGCCGGGACGTAGAGGATCCGGCGGGGCAGGCGCCAGCGCGCGGTGGCGTTCAAGGTATTCGTGCCGACCTGCCCCAGGGCCTGCGACGTCACCGACGACCCCGCCCCCATGGCCCCGATAACCGTATCCACCCCCTCCACGACCGACCGCGCGAAGACCGCGAGCGCGGCCTTGCGCCGGCCGCCTATCACATAAGCCGAAAGCCCGAGCCCGTGGTCGGCGCCGAAGGCCACGGCGTCGATCGGCAGGCTGCGGCCGCGCGGCGTGACCGCCTGCGTGACGGTGACCTGGACCCGCCCCAGGCGCACCCCCTCGACCCGCCCCAGGAGCCGCGTCCCGGCCGGCAGGACGCCGTCACGCCCCCGGACCGGTGCCCGCACATGCAGAACCACCAGGGCCGGATCGAGGTCGGTCACCCCGTGGCGCAAGACGACGGGGATCCAGGACCCGGCCCGAATCCCGAGTCCCGCAGGCCGGACCGCCAGGATCTCCGGCTTGGCACGCGTCCGGGCCACCGCGAAGGGTGTGGCCGCGCGCGAGCGGGGCGCGGGACGGGCCGGTGCCGCCTCCGGCGGCCGGCGGCCGTCCACAAGCCCCAGCAGGCGATGAAAGAGCGAGGGTGCAGGCGGACTTTGGCGCACGAGCCGGCGCACGATGGCCGCGGGGTTGGCCGGCGAACCGACTACCATGACAGCCGCACCGGCCCGAGCCCGGTCAAAACGACCAGATGCCAACGTCCCACCGGGCCCGTGGGACGCGTCATCGCCAGCGCGCAGGCGACGCGTGCCGTCGCAGCCCGCGGCCGGCAGGTCAGCGCGGTCGGCACCGGCCGCCACTTGTGGCGCCCCCGGTAGAGGGCCGCATCATGGACCCCGACCGGCGGCCCCTTGAGGCACGAGAGAGCGAAGCCGAGGACGGCCTCGTCGGGCATGAGCAACAGACGGCGCACGCGCAAGACGACGGTTCGCGCGCCCCGCGTCAATACGGCCTCCTTGCGGATCGCGACGCGGGAGAGGGGACCGAACGCGGCATAGGCCCAGGCGGCGGCCCAGGGCGACGGGCGCGCCGGGTGCGGCTCCAGGACCGGCCTCGAGGCCTTCGGGCGCTGAAAAAGGATGTCGCTCGTGTAGTGACGGCCGCTTGCGGCCGTACACAGGAGCAGGGAGACATAAAAGCCCTCCCAGTCCACGAAGGCGTTCCCGCAATAGCGTCTGGCCGCGCCGCGCGTCACCGTAATAAGGATCGCGCGGTCACCGAGCCTTGCCGCCGAAAACAGCGGGTTGGTGAGCGCGAAGCGCGCCGGTTCGGCGCCGCCGGGGAAAATGAGCCGCAGGCCCAGATTCGGCACGATGGCGGCGGCGAGCGCGGTATAGGGGCGCAGCACCACGGTACGCGCATGCGGCGCGATCGGCGCGAGCGCAGCAGACAGGGCGGGCGCCATCATTGGGCGATCCCCTGCACGAGGATACCGGCGGTGTCGTCGGCACGCCGGGCGATGGCGGTCTCCGTCAGGAGGATTGCGAAACGCTCGTGGCGGCGCCGGCCGTCCGGCAACACGACGTGCAGGACCCCCGAAAGGCGCACCAGGAAACGCCCGGCGTCCCTGCGAACCACGCGCGGCCGGTGCGGGCCCGTGGCGAAGCTCACCCAGGAGCGCATCCGCGCGGCGCGCACCCGCGCCAGGTAGGCGGTCTTGCGCAACGCCGCCACGGTGGCCGCCTGCAGCGGCGGCGCCATCATGTCCAGGGCCTGGATATAATCGGGCACCACCGTCGCGCCGTTGGCACTGAGATAGTCGCGCACGAAGCGCATGGATGCGGCGATGATCTCGCGGCGCGATCTATGGACCGCAGCCAGCCATTGCATGTGCCCAAGAACGGTGCCGTTGCGGCCGACCGCGACGATCGGCGGCGTGCGCCAGACCGCGACGACCGCGAGCGCCGCGAAGGCCAGGGCAGCGCAGCCGAATAAGATCCAGCCCAGGAGCGCGTAGCGGACCAGGCGCTGCATCAAGAGGCCTTGGGGGCCGTGGCGGCGCCAGACGTTAGCGTCGGGAAAAGTCATCGGATGAATCGTTCCTTGGAGGTCCATTGAATTGTGGGTTGAGGTAATTCGTCCGCACCGCGCCGCCGTCGTGCGCGTTCGGCCAGAAGTCCGGATCGTGCGGAATATGAAGTTCGGGCATGCGACGCGGCCGCATGGACAGGACGTCGTCGTCGGGGCCGTACAGGTAGTAGTCCCAGGCGCGCGCCGACCCGCGGGCCACCCCGGCGGCCAGGGTCGCCCCGGCCGACGTCACCGCCCCCAGATAGGGGCTCACCAACGGATGGCCCGCGCCGGCGTTCTCGATGAGACCCGCCGTGATGTAGGGGGCGGCGAGCAGCACGGCGCACAAGACCAGGTTCAGGATGGTAAACAGCATATGCGCATACACGATCATGTAATCGGCCGGTCCGAGCAGGCCCTGGAGATCGGACACGGCGCGCGTGAAGATCGGCGAGAACACCGCCAGAAGGAGTGCCTGCACGACGGGCCACAGGACGAAGAATCCCATGAGCTTCGCGAAGCCGCGCAAAAGCGAGAACGTACGGCTCAAGGCAAGCGGTATCGCCACAAGTCCATAGAGGAAGGCGAACTGGTAGCCTATGGCCTGGGCGATGCGCAGCAGCGCCTCGAGAAAGGTGGTCATGACGAGGGTCGCGTAATAGATGAGCACCGTCGCCAGGCGCAAGGGTAAGGCGTTGATCTCCTTGATGGTGCCCCACACGCCGCTCGGCCCCTTGGCGGCGGTGTCAAGCAGGGCCGCCATCTGCGCGGCCACGACCCGCAAGGACCCGATGCGCCCCATGGCCGCATACAGCGCGTTCAGATAGCGGCTTACGAGATCCCCGAGCGCGAAATAGGCGACCAGGACGACCCCCCAGACGGCAGCGTCGCGGACGACGCGCGCGAGCTGGCCGGCCCCGGACACGGAGTCGAGCTGTGCCTCGAGCAGGCGCGTGTACAAGGCGACCACAAACAGCGAGGGCGTCACCGTGCGCACCAGGACGTCCGCGACCGCGACAGCGGAGTGGGAAACGCTCCGCGGCGAGAGATAGCCGAGCAGATCGGCAACCAACGATGCGCTTGTCATGAATGCGCTCCAAAGGCCCGATACAAGGACGCGGCCTCTTCGGGGAGATGGCGCGCGTTGCGCCGTTCGGCGGCGCGCCGTATGGCCCGCCGCTCGCGCTCGCGCGCCCTCCCGGCGGCCAACGCCGCGAGCGCCGCCGTGGACCGGGCCGTCACGTCGCCGCTCGTCCGCGCGCCCAGGCTGGTGGCCGAAAGCCGCAGGTCCTGCGCCGCGCCGCGATCGAGCCAGCGCAATCGCGCAAGCCTCCCGAAACGGCGCAGCTGTTGGTGCAGGTAGCCGCCATAGCCGCTCACGCCGTGCGCGGCCGCACTTGTGGCTCCGAGGAGACCTCTAAGGCCGTGCGGCATGCCGGCCGGAAGTCCGCGCTCCTCGTAGCGGGCGAGATTGCCGTTGGCTATGGTCTTGGCGTCGCGTTCGGCGTTGCGCAATGTCGACTCCACCGCTTGCATCCTGCGCACCTCGCTCACGATCGAGTGATAAATGGCGACGGTCTGGTCGAAGAGACTGATCAATTCCGCATGGACCGGTGGATCGAAGGTGACGTCGCCTACCCCCAGGAAGGCGAAGGCCGGAGCCGTCCCCAGGACCCACAGAACGATCATGCCGTACGTCCTTTTTTTCATCGCACCTCCGCCAAGAACCGCGTCAGGCGCGCAAGCGGATCGGCCACCTCCGCACCCAGCCGCTCCTTGCGCGCAAGGCCCTCGGGGGTCGTATCGGCCAGGGCCAGGACCACCGGCGGGAAGGTGAGCCGCAAACCGAAATATTGGGGGCCGACCGAACGGATCGCCGGCCGCCACGGCAGGTCCAGGGGAAACGGGAGCCGCTTCCAGAGTTCGAGGGCCCGCTGGGGCATGCCTATGCGGCTCGCGATCTCGTCCCATCCGTCGTTGCGGTAGAGCAGAGATCGCAGCGGCATGGAATTCACGATCTCCTTTTCCATGACGTCGATCTCCGCCAGGCCCTGCGTGACGATGTCGATCGCCGCCGCCTCCTTGCGCCCCATGCGCGCGACCTCGGAGACGAGGCGGGACAGGACGCCCGGGGCGTGGGCGACGAACCGATGGATCTCGTCCAACAAGACGCGTGCCTGGTTGCGGTTGGCGAAGGCGAGGTTCAGGAAGCGCAGACACAGGAAGACGAGATAGAACGTGAGCAGCTTGGGGCTCGCCCTGTCCACGTCTTTGAGATCGACCCCGCTGATCCCGGGGCTTATCTGGACATTGTCCCGGCCGGCGAACACTCGGCCCTCCGGCGTCTCCAGGAAACTGTGGAGATTGGCGGCCATGGCCTGGGCTGCCCGGCGCTGTTCGGGGCTCGCATCGCTCAGCCCCTCCAGCGACGCGAGCAGGTCGACGAGTCCCGGATCGGCGGACGAATCGGTGTCGTACAGGCGCGTCAGGGCGGCGGCCCCGGCGGCCGCCTCATGGAAATCGAGCAACGTGCGGCCATCGGTCAGGATGAAGGCCAGGATGTTGAGCGTGCCCGAAGCGAGCAGCGGGTCGAGCCCCTCTAAGCCCGCGGCCCGCGGCGGCAAGGGATTCACGGCCGCTGCCCCCGGGTCGAGCCGCGTGTAGCGTCCGCCCAGGGCCTCGATCGCCCAGCGATAGGTCGATCCGATCTCGAGGACATACCAATCGATGCCAAAGGGATAGGTCTCGACGATGGTCGCGACCTTGTCGACGCCCTTGCCGGCCCCGGTCATGGCGACCGTGAAACCATGGGCCACGGCCTGATGGCCGTAGTCGAAGGTCAGCGGCTGCGACGCAAGCCCCAGACGCAGGGATTCGCGGTGCGGCGAGCCGGTGCGGAAGACCTGCGCCGGGGCCATGGCTGCGATCAGGGCACCGTGATCCGGACGCCAGATCGGCGCGCGATAACCCTGGCCGGGCTGGGACGCCCGGAAAAACGGCAGCTGGACGAAATCGTCATCGCGCACGCGGCCGCCCCGCCCCTGCAGCCCCTCGACGAGACGGGTGAGCGCCGTGGGCGGCACGCCTTCGGTATCGACGCAGAGGATGTAGGCGTTACGGTGTACGCGCCAGTCGTTGTCCGCCACCTCCCGCCGGAAGCCCTGCATGTCCTTCAGCGCGGCCAGCTGCCGTTCCCGCCCCTTGTGGGCCAGCGAGCCCTGGGTAATCCGGTCGGCCCGCTCCGATGCGCGCAGCGCCCGCTCGGTGGCCGCCGGCATCACGACCTGACAGGCGTGCAGACTGATGGACCCGGACACGCTGGGCACGATCCAGGCCGGATCGATGTCCGGATAGAGATGGAGATAGAGCGTGCGCACGGCGCGCCCGTCGACGTCCAGGGCCCGCCTTTGGGGTCGGGGCGGCACCGCGATCAGCTGCTCGGCGAGCGACAGCCAGGGGTCGAGTGCGGAAGGCGCCGGGCCCTTGTCGTAGCTTCGCTGGATGAGTCCGGCGTATTCGAGCGCCGTCGCGATCCGGCCCCCCGGCAGGAGCGAGGCGATCTCGCCTCCCAGGGCCTCGAGCTCGCAGGCTCGCTGCGCCTGGCCGCTCAGGGCACGCCGGACCCCGGCCTCCATCCTCGGCAGCCGTCCGACCACGAGCGCTACCGTATTGACGAGCACATAGGGGGCCAGATGATCGGCGATCGCCTGACGCATGGCGGCGGCGAATGCGCTCTTGCGCGCCGCCTGCTCGTAATAGGCGAGGTAGTCGCGCACCGCCCCGGGGTTGCGGTCCCGCCACAGATGGAACTCGAGCCAATAGGCCTCCGGCAGACGGTCGAGAACCCGCTGGATCGTGGCCCACTCCCGCGCGCGGCCCGCGCCGTCCTCGAATTCCGCGTCGAGCCCATCCCACAGGATCGCCAGCGATACGGCGCCGTCACCGTGGGCCACGACACTGTCGGTCAAGGCGTGCGACCAGGTGTAGACGTCGCAGTAGCGCCGCGCCCCTAGCGCCATGCGGCCTCCCGCGCGACCATGCGCCGCTCCCGTCGCGAGAGCCAGTAGGCACGCGCGAACACGACATCGTCTCCGATCAGGACCGCGCCGACGCCGAACGGAAAGGCCGCAATCGCCGCAGCGGTTGCCAATGCCCCGGCGGGGTTCGGCAGGACCACGGAGGCGAGCGCACCCGTGACCGTCACAAGGCCGGCGGCCGCCGCCCCCAGCGGGAGTCCTAGTATCCGCGCTGGGGCCAGACGCTTGTTGAACGGGGCCATCATGTGCCGACCACCAAGGACGCGATGCCGTAGGCGCTGGCCGCGAGCACGAGGCCGATGATGCTGCCGACAACGTAGCTCTTGCCCCGCTCCCCCTGTCCTATCGCGAAATATCCCGCTCCTATCAAAATGCCGATGATCGCGAGGATGCTGACCACGAGCGCGATGACGTCGGTTATGGCGTGCGCACGCTCCTCTATTGTGATGCGCAGATCCGACCCCTGGGCGTAACCTGGCAGACGCATGATGGCGAGCGCCGGGGTACTTACGGCGTAGAGAGACAATGCGATCCATCTTTTCATCCGGCGCCGCGGGAAACCCCGGCGCTCAGGCCGGGGAGGGATAGCACGGCGGCGTAAGCCGCCCCTGTTCCCGCATCTCCTTTGTCTGTGGCTATCTTGGCCCACGAATATCCATGACCGTCCGCCCGCAGGATCCGGGTGCAGAAGCGGTGATGGATGCCCTGTACCAGTCCTTGCGTGGACCGGATGTTGAAGCGCCCGCTGGCGCGAATGGCGACGCGGCCCAAATAAGCGCCCGCTTTCGGTCCAACACAAAAACGGCCATACACCCTCTTGTCGAACGGCCCTTACGGGCCTGGTGACGCGGGCCATGGGGCCCGTCTCCCCTCGGGAAGGTCGCAAACCGGCTCCACTCTCTCGAGTGCGGCCGGAGCCTTCGGGCCTTTGCCTTTGCCCAGCATGATCCCGGCCTTGCAGTGTCCGGGACTGAGGAAGCATCCCGGAGTGCGTCGTACCGACCTGTTTGCAACAGTGCGGGTTGGATACCGCTTTCCCTGGTCAACCCAGCTTGTTTTCACAAGCTCCGTCCTTTAGGGCGGGGTAGTTGACCGAAGCCTCCGTTGAAGATGCGCACATTACGGGTCGCGAGGGCCGGAGACTATTCGGTAGATGGAGGGTATCCCGCGGGCCGGGATCGGTAGCGCGCCGCAAACGGCGGCGCCGCGCCGAAGCCCGAACGTCGGGCAGGTGGCGGAGGCGCTACTTCGGCCGCCCGCGCCGGAGGCAGCGGGCCGACACCGGCGACCGGTGCACCGAAGGGATGACGGTAGTGGACTCGCCCCTTGGGGGGGCCGGCTTACGGTTGCGGCTCGGAAGGGCGCGGAATCAGTGCAAAGATATAGGCGGCGGCGGGGCGGCCGCGGATCCGCAGCCGGTTTTGGGCCACACACTCGAGGTGGGCACCCATCTTGCGCGCCACCCCCACGCTGGGATCGTTGCCCACCGCGACCACGATCTCGACCCTCTGGAGACCGAGAACGGCGAAGGCGTGTCCGACGAGCGCCTGCGCGCATTCGTATGCCACCCCCCGACGGCGCTGCGTCGGGCGCACCCAGTAACCGAGGCTGGCCACCCGATTCTGCGGATCGATGCGACTGAGCCCCACGCCGCCCAGAAAGGCGCCGTCAGCCGCCGAGAAGATGCCGAACTCGGAGCTCGCCCCCGCTTCACGGCTGTCGGCGGCCGCGCGGAACCACTGGCGCGCGTCCTGCTCGCTATAGGCCTCGCTGCCCCAGGAAAGCCAGGGATCGTCGGCCGCCGCCGACTCCCTCACGGAACACGCGAACGCAGCGGCATCCCGCCTCTCGAAGGGGCGCAAAAGAAATCTCGCGGTCCGGATAGTCGACAACCCCAAAAGAGCCTCCTGCACGCGCACCGCAGACCAGCCCATCTTGCCATGCCGGTTCGGGGACGGGAATATCCCGGCCGGTCGTGGTCAAGCCGAGGCGGATCATGTACCGCTTGCAAAACAGCCTGGGGATCGCATCAGGTCGTTTGGCCACCGGACGTCCACCGACTTCGGCGTATTCTCTGGGAGATCGGCCGACCGCGGCGCGACCAGGGCGGGGTTCTGCCGGCGGGCCCGAGACGGGGACTTCCCGGGCCGCCGGTCTGCCGGCGGCGGCCGACGGACTTAAAAAGCCCCGGCGCCGCTCACATGCGCCTTATCGGGATCACGGGGCGGCCCCGGGGCACGGCGAAGGGGGGCGGTACGCCGCTTGGGACCCACGCCTGGCCGTAGACGACCTCGTAGGTGGTCGGCAGTCGGCCGTCGCGGCGGAAACCCTCGTAGGCCTCCTCGAAACGCCGGTAGTGGGCCTTGCCGGTGAGTCCGGGGAATCGGCCGGCGGCGGCATTGTGGGCCCCTATCCGCTTCAGGTCGCGCAGCGCTGCGCGCACCGACTCATAGGTCAGGGTGTAGCGTTCGACATCGAGGACCGGGTCGGAGAAGCCGGCGTGGATCAAGGCGTCGCCCAGGTCATGCATGTCGACGAAGGTGTGGACATGGGGCCGGTCGTCGACCTGGGCCCAGGCGGCGCGCAGCTCGTGGAGGGTATCGGGTCCGAACGTGGCGAAGGTGAGCAGGCCGTCGGGCCGCAGGACACGGCGGAACTCGGCGAAGGCCCGGGGTGCGTCCATCCATTGTAGAGCCAAACTCGAATAGATACAGTCGAGTGTCTGGGGACGCAGGGGCAGATCCTGGCCGTCCGCCACCCATATCGGGCTTGGGCGCCAAAACCCCCGGTGGCGGCGCGCCGCCCGGGTCATGGCCAAGGCGATATCGCAGGCCAGGACCTGAGTCTTGCGGAACCGGCGACGCAGATGCGGGAGGGCGTAACCGGTTCCGGTTCCGACATCGAGCAGTATCTCCGGCTCGACACGCAGCCACTGGAAACGGCTCAGAAGCTCGTCTGCGACCCGTCGCTGCAAGACTGCGGCCTCGTCGTAGGTTTGTGCCGCCCGATCGAAGCTGTGCCGGATGGCATCGCGGCTTAAATCATCCACGAAGGAAGTCCCGTATGAGGGCGGCGACCTCCGCCGTGGCGCCCAGAAACGGCGCGTGTCCGCTCCCTACTTGGCGAAAGCGCGCATGGGGGACCAGGGCGGCCGCTTGGCGCGAGGCCTCGATCGGGACGATGGTGTCGCCCGCCCCGTGAAGAAACAGGGCCGGCGCGCGGATCGACGGCAAGAGGGCGCGGCGGTCGCTTTCCCGGAGCACGGCAAGCCCTTCGGCCAGGGCGGCGGGTTGGGCCATGCCGCCCTCTTGTAAATCGGCCATGAGGGCACGGACCTCGGGGCGCGCCCCCGGGCCGGCCTGCAAAGTCAGGAACCGCCGGACCGTGGCCTCGGGGTCCCGAACCAGCTGATCGGCGAAGGCCTGGAGGACCGCGGGCTCCGTACCATGTGGCCAGTCGGGGGCGCGCACGAAACGGGGCGTGGCGCCCACCAGGATAAGCCGGCTGACGGCCTCGGGATGGCGGGCGGCGAGCGTCAGGGCCACGAGGCCGCCCAGCGACCAGCCGAGCCAATCGTGAACGCCCGGGTAACGGATGGCGAGGGCGTCTGCGAGCCGGTCGGGGTCGAGCGCCCCGGGTTCATAGGCGGCCTCGCCATGGCCCGGCAGGTCCAGGGATAGGCACGGCAGTGCGAGCGCGCGCTCCAGCCCCGCGAACACCCGGCGGTTCAGGCCCCAGCCGTGCAAAAGGATCAGCATCAGACGACGTCTCCCGGAAGGGCGCTCAACGCCCCGAGCAGGCGCTCCACGTCGTCACGGCTGTGGGCGGCGCTGAACGTGACCCGCAGCCGCGCCGACCCCTTGGGTACGGTCGGCGGACGCACCGCGGGGACGTAGATCCCTCGCTCGCGCAAAAAGCGGCTCGCGCCCAGGGCGCGGGCGGCGTCCCCGAGGACCACCGGTTGAATCGGGGTGGACGACGGGAGGACCCGCAATCCGATCTGGGCGGCGCCTGTGCGGAACTGGCGGATGCGCTCGGCGAGCTCGACCCGGCGGTGTTCCTCGGCGATCGCGAGCGCGAGACCGGCCTGGGCGCAGACCGCCACCGCCGGCGGCAAGGCCGTCGTGTAGATATACGGCCGAGCGCGCTGGATCAGGGCCTCGACGACATCCGCGCTGGAGGCGACAAAGGCGCCGAACACGCCGAAGGCCTTACCGAGGGTACCCATGTGCACGAGCGCCGGATCGTAGCCCAGGCCGTAAGCGGCCGGCGTGCCGCGCCCCTCGGGCCCGACCACGCCGAAGGCATGGGCATCGTCGAGTACGAGCCCGGCGCCATGGGCCTTGGCAAGCGCCAGCAGGGCCGGGACGTCGGCCATGTCACCGTCCATGCTGAAGACCCCATCGCTCACGACAAGCCCCCCGGGTGCGGCCGCATCGAGCGCGCGGCGTAGGCCCCCGACATCGCGGTACCGGCGCCTGTCGCCCTGCGCAAGACCCGCCGCATCGAGCAGCGAGGCGTGGTTGCGCCGGTCCTCGAAGATCTGGCCGTGGCGCGGGCAGAGCGTCGTCAGAAGGGCGAGATTCGCCATGTAACCCGTCGAGAACAAGAGCGCCCGGGGGGTACCCGCAAACGCCGCCAAGGCCTCCTCGAGTTCATGGTGTGCCCGGGTGTGGCCACCCAGGAGATGGGAGGCGCCGGCGCCCACCCCGTAACGGCGGGCACCCTGGCAAAAGGCCTCCACGAGCCGCGGATCGTTGGCCAGCCCCAGGTAATCGTTGCTCGCAAACGATAGCAGGGTCTCGCGATCCATCTGCACCGAGGGGGCCTGGGGCGAGGAACGGACCTCGCGTCGCCGCCACAGATTCTGGTCGCGCAGCTGCGCGAACATCGGCGCGAGCATGCTGGCAAAGGGGTCGCCTGTCATCGGGTCGGGTCTCGTTTCTGGAGGCGCAAGCATACGTGGGGGCGCGCGGCGGATAAAGGCGGGGCGATTGAGAGCTTCTGGGAGGCCGCGCGCCTCGCCATGGCGCCCGCCCGCGCCGATCCGAAGACGACGACGGCGCGCCGGCTCACCATGACCGATGAGTAGCCGTTTCGCCTGCCGCGTCAGCTTGGGCGTCGGCGCTGAGGTCTTGGAGTTTACTCCAACCCCGGACCTTACCTCCCGAACGCGATCGATACCCGGCTCTTTGGTGAGCGATGGCCCCATGAGGCGCCACCCAGCGGCCGGCCGATTGGGCGCAACTGATCAGGAGTGATCAGGCGCCTGATCGCGATCCGATGAGGCTTCCGTAGGCTATCGGGTCCCGCAGCGTAAAATAGCAGCGTGGTAGCTTTCTTGTTGTCAAATAGACCGTAAAATAGTAAATTGTTGGGGGCTAGGACCCCTCCCGAGGTGTGTCGCCATTGCGCGAGGAGATAAGGTGACGTCCCTAAAAAGTGCGCTCGGCCGCTGGCCCAACGCGCCCCTGGCCTTGGTCTGCGCCCAAATCAGATTTGATCCCCATGCCGATAGGGCCCCAGAACAAGTTAAAGCCCGTATCCGCAACGCGACCGGCCCAGACTGTTATCCCCTCGTCAACCCGGTGCGCCCCATGTCCGTGATCATCGGCCAGGCCTTGCCTGTCCCCATGCCCGCGCCGATTGGCCTGGACCTTCACAACGAACAAAAAACCGAGGTGATCCGCCTGCAATCGGACAGTCTTACCTTTCTGAGTGCGGCCTATCGCGACTCGGCGCTTTTTATGGGCCAGTGGCGCACCTTCATAGGCGCGCTGTGTGAAGACCGCGAACTGCCGGTGACACGGCTGGGATTGCGTTACGTCGACTTCATTATCCCGAGCAACGGTAACACCCCAGAAAACTACTTCCGCGGCGACCTGGGCCGGTCGCCAAACATCCTCGGCGAGCAATCCCCGATTGCGTTCAATCTCTACGATTACCCGCGCCCCGCGGGCGGCCACTTACGCCTCCAATATTCCCGAGGCTACGGCCCGCCCATGCTCCCGGCCGATTTGCAAGGCTCCGTCCTTTTGCCGTCCCGCTTCGCGATGCCTCCCGCAGACGGCCTGTCCGCCGTACTCGACATGGACCGCTGGCAGCCGATGAATAGGCCGCTGACGACCGTCGGTATCGTTGACGAGACCGACCGGCTCCGGTCCGACATGTCGGAGACCTTTCGGTGTATCCTATCGCCGCTCGCGGTGCGCGAATGGGCGGCTGAATCGGGGGGGACTCGTGCTTAGGATGAGCGCCGAAGAAGGGCTTCGTGAGGTTATTGCGCGACAGTCCCCCCTGAAACGCCTCGAGGTGGATGATGCTGCATACAACACGGGCGCCACGCTCATCACCACGAATGCCGGCGAGTACATCAACTACGTCGTCGTCATGTCCGCGCTAGAACCGGGCGCGCCAATCGGGGCTGTCACACCCCTGACGTCGACCGGATCCATCGGCTTTTTTGTCCACGAAACGCAACCCCTCGTTGCCGAAACCTTCACCTCCGTAACCACACCGTCTCCGGCGAACATGGTCAGCTGCGTACGCGAGGTGTTCCGGCTCACGGTAAGCGATACCAGCCAAGTCCTGCGCGTCAGCCGGCCGACGGTTTACCAATGGGAATCCCTGGGCGACATTGCGGCGATCCGGGCTCGCACCGACCGGGACCGCCTGATGCAGATCTACCGGCTGGCCCAGGATTGGGCCCGGCGCCCCCTTCTGCGCGGCCGCTGGCTTCATGCGAGGCTGCCAAGCGGCAAAAGCGTATTCGACCTGCTGTCCGAGCAACCCCTGGACGAGTCGACACTGCGCCACGCCTATGATCAGGTCTTTGCCATGCTCCCGGACCTACAGGCGAATGAACAGCGCCGCTCCGCCGCAGCGGTAAAGGCCATGAAGGGCGCGTTCGGCAAACTGGCCGCGAACGAGACGAAACGGGTGAAGTGACGATCGCGCCCAAATCTCTCTTTGCATCGTTTCTGGAGGGCCTTGATGCAGCCTTAACCGACCACAAGGGGCCCCTGCTGGTCGTCATTGCCGGGCATAACGGTGCCGGAAAATCGACC
>DAIDMD010000147.1 GCA_027449165.1 Acidiferrobacter sp.
ACCGCCAGGATGATCAAAAGATGCCAGATACTGAATAAGTCCATCGCCGCCTCCTAGAAACCGGGCAACCGGCCGCCGCCCAGCACATGGATATGCAAGTGGGGGATCTCCTGGCCGCCGCCAGGCCCCGTATTGATGATCGTCCGGAAGCCGTCGGTAAGGCCGGCTTGGCGCGCGACCTCCGGCAAGACCGAGAGCGCGTGCGCCATGAGGCGGGCGTGTTGCGGCCCCACCTCGTTTAAGCTCGGGATGTGCTCGCGCAGTATGACGAGCACATGGACCGGGGCCTTGGGGTATTTATCGGCGATCACGATGAGGTGCTCGTCCTCATAAAGCCGCGGTGCCGGGATCTGGTTTTCGACGATCTGGCAGAAGAGACATTCCGGCATGGTTTTACCTCTCGTGGCGGCTCGCCTTTTCCTCGATGCCCGACCGCCCCATCCGGGCCTTGAGTTCCGCCAGAACCTGTTCCGGCCCGACATCCAGGAACGCCAGCATCACCAGGCAGTGGAACCAGAGGTCGGCGGTCTCGCGGACCACCGCCCCGCGATCGTCCCCCTTGGCGGCGATCACGGTCTCGACGGCCTCCTCGCCCACCTTCTTCAGGATGCCGTCCAGGCCCTTATGGTACAGCGAGGCGACATACGAGGTCTTGGGGTCGGCGCCTGCCCGGGCCCTCAGGACCGCATAGAGCTCGGCCAACACATCATCGCTCATTCTACTCCCGATCCGGGCTTTGCGCTGCCCGATTGTCCATAAATCTCGGAAGCGGCCTTCAAGACCGGGTCGACCGGCGTGAAGGTCTCGCCGCGCAAGGGCGAAAAGAAGCAGCTCTCGCGCCCGGTGTGGCAGGCGATCCCGCCGACCTGCTCGACCAGGAGGAGCAGCGTGTCGCCGTCGCAATCCAGGCGGACCTCCTGTAGACGCTGGATATGGCCGGATTCTTCCCCTTTACGCCATAATCGTCCCCGGGACCGCGACCAGTAAATGGCCCGGCCCTCGGCCAGGCTCAAGGCCAGCGACTCGGCGTTCATCCAGGCGAGCATGAGGACCCGGCCGCTCTTCGCGTCCTGGGCGATCGCCGGCACGAGCCCCTCGTCCGACCATTTCACCTGCGCCAGCCAGGCGGGGGCGCTCATAAGCGCACCTCGATACCGCGGTCGGCCATGTAGCGCTTGGCCTCGCCCACCGAGAACTCCCCGAAATGGAAGATGCTCGCCGCCAGCACCGCGTCCGCCCCGCCCTTCAGGACGCCATCGGCGAGGTGCGCCAGGGTCCCTACCCCGCCCGAGGCGATGACCGGGACCGGCACGGCGTCGGTCACCGCGCGGGTCAGGGGCAGATCGAAGCCATCGCGCGTCCCGTCGCGGTCCATGCTGGTAAGCAGGATCTCGCCGGCGCCGAACGCGGCCATGCGCGAGGCCCACTCCACGGCATCCAGACCCGTGGCGCGCCGCCCCCCATGGGTGAAGACCTCCCAATGGCCGTTTGCCGCCTTGGCATCGACGGCCACCACCAGACACTGGGCCCCGAAGTGATCGGCCGCTTCCTTTATGAAGTCCGGACACGCGACGGCGGCCGAGTTGATGCTGACCTTGTCGGCCCCGGCATTGAGCAGCCGGCGGATATCGGCGACGGTGCGGACGCCGCCGCCCACGGTCAGCGGGATGAACACCTGCGAGGCGATGGCCTCGACCACCGAGACCATGGTCTCGCGCCCCTCATGGCTGGCACTGATATCGAGGAAGGTTATCTCGTCGGCGCCGTCCTCGTCATAATGACGGGCCGCCGCCACCGGATCGCCGGCGTCG
>DAIDMD010000148.1 GCA_027449165.1 Acidiferrobacter sp.
GAGCACGGCCATCTGCGCCGAGCGTCGCGCGAACTCCGTCCGCAGCCGCTGCGACAGGGCCTCGAGGCCGGCCACGGTCCATCTCGTCCCCGACGCGGGCATGGGCGGATCGACCACCGGGAACGCCGCCGACAGGGCGGCGGCCGGCAGCCCGGCCAGTGCCCCCAGACGGGCCGACAGGGCGTCGAGACGGCTCGCACGGGCCCGCAGGCGCCCGACCGAGGCCGCAAGCCCCGAGAGATCGGCCCGACTGACCGCGGCGAGTTTGCGCACCTGGCCGGCCGCCGCCGAGCCCTCGGCCGGGTGCGGCGCGCGGGCGGCAAGCAGCCAAAAGGCGAGCCCACCCAGGGCGAGCGGCACGATGCCGAACAGGGTCAGGGCGCCCGCCACGATCCGCCGAAGGCTCAGGGTGACGGGCCGCGCGCTGGCATCGCCGTGCCGCAAAATGATGACGTTCATAGCGCCTGGCGCCCGCGCGATGCGGATGTCGGCGTAAACCGTTGCGCCAGCGCATGGAGCCTGGCCATCAGGCGCGAGGAATCCGGCGACGAGACCGGCACGGCGCGAAACCGCGCGGGCCCGGACCGGGAATCGGTTCGGCCGAAAGCGACGCCGGTGGCGCGCACCAACCGGTGCTCGAGGAACGCGAGCCGGCCGGCATCGGTGTTCAGGACGCCCAGCTCCATGGCCATGACGTCAAGGCCGGCGGCGGTACTGCGGGTAAGGGCGGTCACCTGCGCGCGCATGGCGGCGGCCGCGCGGACACCCTGGGCCGGATCCCCGGGCCGCGGGACGATGGTCCCCAGGAGGCCATACACGCCGAGCGCCAGCAGCAGGGGAATGACACCCGCGGACACGCCGATTGCGACCCGCCACTGACGGGCCGTGAACCGCCAGTGGCGGTTCAGGCGACTTCTGTGGCCCACGACACGGAGCATCACATGTGTCGGCTTGGACTCTTTCACGTCGATCTCTCCAGTCGCCGGGGCGCGGGGGTAAGCCCGTCACACCACGGGGACGGCCCTCGCAAACGAGATGGCCGGCCGGTCGGTCTCCTCGAACGAGACGATCTCCCAGGCCTCCGTATCCGCGACGAGCGCGCGCAGGAGCCGATTGTTCAAGGCGTGCCCGGACTTGCAGGCGCTGAAGGTCCCTATCAAGGGATGGCCCAGCAGATACAGATCGCCTATCGCGTCCAGGATCTTATGCTTGACGAATTCGTCCTCGTAACGCAGTCCGTCTTCGTTCAGGACCCGGAAGTCGTCCATCACGACCGCGTTCTCGAGTCCGCCGCCGCGGGCCAGGCCGTTCTGCCGCAGGGCCTCCAGCTGGCGCATGAACCCGAAGGTCCGTGCCCGGCTGATCTCCTTCACAAACGAGGTCGTGGAGAAATCGATGCAGGCCATCTGGGTGGAGTTGCGGAAAATCGGGTGGTCGAAATCGATCGTAAACGACACCTTGAAGCCGTCCCACGGCTCGAAGCGGACCCACTTGTCGCCGTCTTGGATCTCGATGGTCTTGCGAATCCGGATGAAGCGCTTGTGCGCCGACTGCTCCTCGACCCCGGCTGACTGAATCAAAAAGACGAATGGACCCGCGCTGCCGTCCATGATGGGGACCTCGGGCGCGGTCAGGTCGACGTAGGCGTTGTCGATCCCAAGGCCGGCAAACGCCGACATCAGGTGCTCGACGGTCGAGACGCGCGCGCCGTTATGTTCCAGCGTGGTCGACAGCCGCGTATCGCTCACGTGCTCGGGACATGCCCGTATCTCCACGAGCTGGGGCATGTCCACGCGGCGGAAAATGATGCCGCTGTCGACCGGCGCCGGACGCAAGGTCAGATAAACCTTCTCTCCGGTGTGCAATCCGACGCCTGTGGCCCGGATGACGTTCTTTAACGTGCGTTGCTTTATCATTGAGACTTCCGCGCTTTGAAGCAGAGAGCAGCCTGCCAACCGTGCCGGACCTCCCTGTACGGCCGCCGGGACCGTGCCTCCGGCATCGTGTTTAACAATAATGACAAAAACCGGCCCTGTCCAGGTCGCCGGCGCTCGGCGGTCCCTATCCGGCCCCTCTCCGCCGATGAACGGGCCTAATCGGCCTGACGGCGGAGGAACGCCGGGATGTCCAGATAGTCGGCGGCCTGGGTATCGAGCTTCTGGCCGACCCGCCGGTTACGGATCACGGTCGGCGTGTCGAGATCGTCGTAATTGGGGACCGCCGCCCCGCCTCCCACGGGCCCGCCCTTGGCGACCTTCAGGGTCGCCGCGGCCCGCTTATGGCTGCCCCCGAGACCGGTCGCGACGACCGTCACGCGCATCCCGTCCTCCATGGCCGGGTCGATGGCGGTGCCCATGACCACGGTCGCGTCCTCGGACGAGAACTCCTTGATCGTATCGCCGACCTCGGCGAATTCGCCCAAGGACATGTCGGCGGCGGCCGTGATGTTGACCAGCATGCCCCGGGCCCCCGCGATGTCGACGTCCTCCAGAAGCGGGCTCGAGATCGCCGCGCGCGCCGCCTCGCGCGCGCGGTCCGGGCCGCGCGCGACCGCCGAGCCCATCATGGCCATCCCCATCTCCGACATGACAGTACGAACATCGGCGAAATCGACGTTTATATGGCCCGGGCGCGTGATGAGTTCGGCGATCCCCTGGACGGCGCCCTGCAAGACCTGGTTGGCCTTGCCGAAGGCGTCGAGCAGCGTCATGTCGCGGCCCACCACCGCCAACAGCTTCTCGTTCGGGATTGTGATGATGGAATCCACATATTCGCCGAGGTCGCGTATCCCCTGTTCGGCGACGGCCATCCGCTTGCGGCCCTCGAAGGGGAAGGGCTTGGTGATCACCGCCACCGTCAGGATCCCCTGATCCTTGGCGATTTGCGCCACGATCGGGGCCGCGCCCGTGCCGGTGCCGCCGCCCATCCCCGCGGTGATGAACACCATGTCGGCGCCCGCCAGGGCCTCCGCTATGCGCTCCCGGTCCTCCATGGCCGCCTGCCGGCCGACGTTGGGGTCCGCCCCCGCGCCCAATCCCTTCGTGAGGTTGGACCCGAGCTGCAAAACAAGATTGGCGGAGGACTTCTTGATCGCCTGGGCATCGGTGTTGGCCACGATGAACTCCACCCCGTCGATATTGGAGTTCATCATGTACTCGATGGCGTTGCCGCCGCCGCCGCCCACGCCTATAACCTTGATGACGGCCTGCTGGCCGCCCGTCTCCACAATTTCAAACATGGCCGCTCTCCTGTTCGTTAAGTGACGTTCGCACCGACTATCCGAGGTCAAAAATTCCCTTGAAACCAGCTCTTCATGCGACTCAATATCTCCGCCAGCCGTCGCGGGGCCTGGCGGCCGGCGGGCGCGACGTTCGCGCCCGCGGTCTGTCTGTGCCCGTACAAGACCAGCCCCACGCCGGTCGCGAAAATGGGGTTATGAACGACCCCGCTCAGCCCACCCACGTATTGCGGGACCCCCAGGCGCACCGGCATGTGAAACACCTCCTCGGCCAACTCCACCATGCCCTCCATCTTCGCGCTCCCCCCGGTGAGCACGATGCCCGAGCCCAGAAGGTCCATGAAACCGCTCTTGCGCAGATCGTCTGCGATCAGCTCGTAGAGTTCCGTTATGCGCGGCTCGACCACCTCCGCCAGCGTCTGCCGCGACAGCTTGCGCGGCGGCCGGTCCCCGACGCCCGGGACCTCCACCACGCCCTCCTCGACCCCCTGGCCGGACGCGCAGGCCCATTGCTTCTTGATGTCCTCCGCGTACTGGGTGGGCGTGCGCAACGCCACCGCGATATCGTTCGTCACCTGGTCGCCGGCGATCGGGATCACCGAGGTGTGGCGGATCGCGCCCTGCGTAAAGACCGATATGTCGGTCGTGCCGCCGCCGATGTCGACCAGGCAGACGCCGAGCTCCTTCTCGTCTTCGGTCAACACCGACATGCTCGAGGCCAGCTGCTCGAGGATGATGTCGTCGACCTCGAGCCCGCAGCGGCGTACGCACTTGACGATGTTCTGGGCGGCGCTCACCGCCCCGGTCACGATGTGGACCTTGGCCTCCAGCCGCACGCCCGACATGCCGATCGGCTCGCGGACACCCTCTTGCCGGTCGATGATGAATTCCTGGGGCAGGATATGAAGGATCCTCTGGTCAGCGGGAATGGGCAGCGCGCGCGCCGCCTCGAGCACGCGATCCACGTCCCCCTGCCCGACCTCCTTGGTCTTGATCGCCACGATCCCGTGCGAATTGACCGAGTTTATGTGGCTGCCGGCGATCCCCGCGTAGACCGAATGGATCTGGCAGCCGGCCATGAGTTCGGCCTCCTCGACCGCCCGCTGGATCGACTGGACGGTCGACTCGATATTGACGACCACGCCTTTCTTCAGCCCCCGCGACGGCTGATGCCCGACCCCTATGATCTCGATCGTGCCGTCGCGCCCGATCTCGCCTACGATGGCGAGGACCTTGGACGTTCCGATGTCCAGCCCCACCACGAGCCGAGCATCACCCCGTTTTGTCATTGTTTGATCCCCCGGCCCGTCTTCCAGCCCACGGCGAAGCCATTTGTGTAACGCAGATCCACCTGCCGCATCGCCGGCCACTTGCCCGCGAGTTGCGGAAAGACCGCCATGAAGCGCGCAAGCCGCACGGAGGCCTCATGTCCCAAAACAAGACGGGGCCCGCCCCGCAGGGCCACGCGCCACGTGCCGCGATCGGACAAATCGAGCGCGGCAATCGCAAGCCCCGCGGGTTTCAAGAGCGCCGCGAAGCGTCCGTAGTGGCTCCACATCTCCTGTTCGCTGCCCGGCGGCCCCTGAAAGACCGGCAGCCCGGCGGGCACCCGGTATCCTCCCAGATGCGCATGACCGCCCTGGGTGTCGACCCACCCGCCCCGGGCCCAGCGCGCCGCAAGACGCAGCCGCCCGACATAGATCACAAGGGCCCGCGGAAAACGCCGCTCGACGCGCACCGACCCGACCCAGGGGACTTGGGCGACGGCCGCGCCGACGGTGGCAAGCGGCAAGGCGTAGAAATTCCGGTACAGAAACGGCCGGACGGCGGCCACAAGCAAGGGCTGGGGGATGCGCCCGAGATTGCCGACGATGCGCACGGACCGTACCGGGAACCGGCCGGGCGCCAGCAGCGCGCGCATCCCCAGAACCGCCACCAGCGCCGAAAGGACGACCGCCGCGATGCGGGCGTGCCGCCGGTCGAGGCGGCGAAGCCGCCCGGGCCACCGCGAGGCGCGGCGGTCGCGCGCCGGGTTCATCCGGATGTCCGCGCCCATCCTCATAGTACTGCCTCCAGGGTTTGGGACAGGATCGCGAGGACCAGATCCTCGAACGACAGGCCGGCGCTGCGCGCCGCCATCGGGACCAGGCTGTGATCCGTCATCCCCGGCACCGTGTTCAGTTCAAGCACATACCAGTCGCCATTCCGGTCCGCCATGATGTCCACGCGGCCCCAGCCGCGGGCCCCGAGCGCCTTGAAGGCCGCCAGGGCGAGCCCCTGCATCGCGCGCTCCCGCTCGGGCGGCAAGCCGGACGGGCAGTGGTAACGCGTGGTATTCAGAAGGTACTTGGCCTCGTAATCGTAGAAGGCCTGCGGCGTCTCCACCCTTATGACCGGCAAGGCCCGATCCCCCAGAATGGCGCAGGTGTACTCGGGGCCGGCGACGCAGGACTCGGCGAGGACCGGGCCGAAGGCGCGGGTCTTGCGGAAGGCCGCGCCGAGATCGGCGGCCGCGACGACCTTGTTGACGCCGATACTGGACCCCTCGGAGACCGGTTTCAGGATGAGCGGGAATCCGAGCGGTTCGACCGATGCGAGGTCGTTCTCGTCGTCGAGCAGGCGATAATCGGGCGTGGGCAGGGACGCGGCCCGCAAGACCGCCTTGGTCAGCCTCTTGTCCATGGCCACCGCCGAGGCCGCGACAGCGCTGCCGGTATACGGGATCCCCATGACCTCGAGCAGACCCTGGACGCAGCCGTCCTCCCCCAGCCGGCCATGGAGCGCGATGAAGGCGCGGTCGTAGCCTTCGGCAAGCCGCGCCGCCAGGTCGCGTCCGACATCGATCCCATGGGCGTCCACCCCCCGGGCGCGCAGGCCGGCCAACACCGCCTGGCCGCTTTTCAGGGACACCGCGCGCTCGGAAGAGGGCCCTCCGTACAAGACCGCCACCTTTCCGTAAGGGCTCATAGGGCGTCTCCCACGATCTTGACCTCGGGCTCCAGCAGGATGCCGGTGCGTTCGTGCACCTGCGCCTGGATGCGCCGGATCAGGCGTTCGATATCGGCCGCGCAGGCCGTGCCGTCGTTGATGATGAAATTGGCGTGGCGCTCCGAGACGACCGCGCCCCCCTCGCGCAACCCCTTCAGGCCCGCGGCCTCGATCAGCCGGCCGGCGTGATCCCCGGGCGGGTTGCGGAACACCGACCCGGCATTGGCGGTCTGTACGGGCTGGGTCCGATTGCGCATCGCCAGGTGCTCCCGGATGCGCGCCATGCCCGCCTCGGCATCGCCGGGGGCCGGAACGAAAGAGCCGCTCACAAACCATTCCTCGCGGGATGACGCCGCGTGCCGGTAACCGATCTCGAAATCGGCGCGTGTCCGGACGGATACCCGCCCCTGGCGGTCGATCGTTTCGACCGAGGCGACGTATTCCCAGATCGCGCGGCCCGCGGCGCCGGCGTTCATGGCCAGGGCCCCGCCCACCGTGCCCGGTATGCCGGCCAGGAACTCGAGACCGGCGTATCCGGATTGGGCGCAAAAGCGCGCGAGCTTGGGGAGCGGCACGCCCGCCTCGGCGCGGATGGTCCCGCCGGTAAGCCCAAGGCCGCCCAGACCGCCGGCGGTGACCACGACCGCGCCCCGGACCCCCCCGTCGCGCACCAGGGTGTTGCTGCCCAGACCGAGCCAGAGCAGCGGCAGGCCGCGATGCCCGGCGAGAAACGCCGATAGCGCGCCGACCGTGGGCGGCACATAGAACACGTCGGCCGGCCCCCCCACGCGCCAGGTCGTATGGGCTGCGAGCGGTTCGCCATGGCGCACGGCGGCGTCTGCCCTGGGGGCCGGGGCGGTCATGACCCCTCCTTCAGGGCCCGGGGCAGGGCCAAGGCCGCCTGGCCGATGTTGCCGGCCCCGAGCGTCAATACCAGATCGCGGGCGGTCACGACCGGGGCCAGGATGCGCGGCAGCTCGGCCAGGCTCTCGACGAACACCGGATGGCGCCCGCGGGCGCGCAGCGAGCGGCACAAGGCACGGCCGTCGGCGCCGCTGATGGGCGTCTCCCCGGCGCTGTAGACCTCGGTCACGAAGAGGTGGTCGATGTCCGACAGGGCCGCGGCGAAATCCTCGAGCAGATCATGGGTCCGCGTGTAGCGGTGCGGCTGAAAGACCACCACGAGGCGGCGATCGGGCCAACCCTCGCGGGCCGCGGCCAAGGTCGCGGCAATCTCGCGCGGGTGGTGTGCGTAATCGTCGACGAACAGGACATCGCCGCCCGGCACCTCGGACAGGGCATTGATCTGAAAACGCCGCGCGATGCCCGAGAACGCCATGAGGCCCTGGGCGATGTCGTCGCGCTTGGCCCCCAACTCGTGGCCGGCGGCGATGGCGGCGAGCGCGTTCAGCACATTGTGGCGCCCGGGATGGCGCAGGACCGCCGTGAGCCAGGCGTCCTCGCCCTGATAGGCGACGGTAAAACGCATGTTCTGCCCCTCCTGAACGATGCTGTGGGCGCGCATCTCGGCGTCGGCGCTCACGCCGTAGGTCAGGACGGGCTTATGGATTTCGGGCAACAACCCGCGAATGACCGGATCGTCGATGCACAGGATGGCAAGCCCGTAGAAGGGCAGGTTGTGCAGGAAGGCCAGGAAGGCCTGCTTCAGGCGCTGGAAATCCCCGCCGTAGGTGCCCATGTGGTCGGCATCGATATTCGTGACGATCGCGATCAGCGGCTGAAGGTGCAGGAAGGAGGCGTCGCTCTCGTCGGCCTCCGCCACGAGATAGCGTCCTCGCCCGAGGCGCGCATGGCTGCCGATGCTGTTCAGGCGGCCCCCGATGACGAACGTGGGGTCGAGTCCGGCCTGCCCGAGGACGCTGGCCACGAGGCTCGTGGTGGTGGTCTTGCCATGGGTCCCGGCGACCGCCACCCCCTGTTGCAGGCGCATCAGCTCGCCCAGCATCTCGGCGCGAGGGATGACCGGGATCTTCGCGGCGCGCGCCGCCAAGACCTCGGGGTTGTCGGGCGTGATCGCCGACGAGACGACCACCACGTCCTGCGCGCACACGAGACCCTGGTCATGACCGATGTGCACCCTGATCCCCAAGGCCGCGAGGCGCCGGGTGGTCGCGCTCTCGGCCGCATCCGATCCGGAGACCTCGAATTTGAGGTTGTGGAGGACCTCGGCGATCCCGCACATCCCCGCCCCGCCTATGCCCACGAAGTGGATGCGATGGACGTTATGCATGGGCCACCTCCAGGCACGCCGCCACGATGCGTTCGGTGGCGTCCGGCATGGCGCAGGCGCGGCTGCGCTCGGCCATGCGCATACCCACCTCCGGCGAGCGCGCCAGGCCCTCCAGCAGCTCGGCGACATGCGACGGCGAAAACTCGGCCTGCGGCACGCATAGGGCGGCCTCGCGATCGACGAGGAAACGGGCATTCGCGGTCTGGTGGTCGTCGGCGGCGTGCGGGAACGGGACGAGCACCGCCGCCGTCCCCACCGCGCACAATTCGGCGATCGTCATCGCGCCGGCGCGACACACGATCACGTCCGCCCACTCGTATTCGGCGGCCATGTCGTCGATGAAGGCCGCCACCCGCGCCTCCAGGCCCCGGCTCCGGTAGGCCTCCTCGGTGGCCGCAAGTTCCCGGTGCCCGGACTGATGGTGGACCACCGGCCGCCAGGCGGCGTCGATGAGGGCCACGGCCTGCGGCAGGACGCTGTTCAACACCGAGGCGCCCTGGCTGCCGCCCACGACCAGGACACGCAGCGGCGGGGTGCGTCCCTTGAGGCGGGTCTCGGGGCGCGCGATCCCCAGGATCTCGGGCCGGACCGGGTTGCCGGTGTGCACCGCCCCGGGCAGCGAGCCGAAGGCCTCCGGAAACCCGCACAGGACGCGGTCGGCAAACAGCGCGAGCCACCGGTTGGTCAGGCCCGCCAGCGCGTTCTGTTCATGGACGACCAGCGGCGTGCGCATGAGCCAGGCCACGATCCCGCCGGGACCGGCGACGAAGCCGCCGAGCGCCAGGACCACGTCCGGCCGGCGGCGGCGGAAGATCCGGAAGGTCTGCCAGAGCGCGACGACGAGCCGGCCGGGCAGGAGCGCGAGATCGCGCAAGGACCCCCGGCGCAAGCCCTGGATCGTGATCCAGTCGACGGGGAATCCGGCCCCGGGCACGACCCGCGCCTCGAGGCCGCGCTGCGTGCCGATCCAGGCCACGGTCACGCCCTGGGCCCGCAACGCGCGGGCCACCGCGAGCGCCGGGAACACGTGCCCGCCGGTACCCCCGGCGGCGATCAGTACGGTCTTCATCGCGTCGCCCCCTGGGCCTTGGTTTCCCGGTCGATGCGCAGCAAAAGGCCGAGCGCCGCGCAGCTCATCAAGGTGCTCGAGCCCCCGTAGCTCAAAAACGGCAAGGCCAACCCCTTGGTCGGCAAGAGACCCATGTCGACGCCCATATTGATGATCGCCTCCAGGCCGATCAGGATGCCGACCCCTTGGGCGACATAACAGGAATAGAGGTCCCCGGCGCATCGCGCCGCCTCGGCGATCGCAAACGCCCGGACCACGAGCACGGCAAACAGCCCGACCACGAAGATCACGCCGGCGAAACCGAGCTCCTCGGCGACGATCGCGAACAGAAAGTCGGTGTGCGCCGCCGGCAGGTAATAGAGTTTCTGGATGCTGAGGCCGAGCCCGCGGCCGAACCAGCCGCCGCGCCCGAAGGCCATGAGCGACTGGACCAGTTGATAGCCGTCGCCCTTGGCCTGCGCGAAGGGATGCAGGAAGCCGATGACCCGCCGCTCCCGATACCGCGACACGAGGATCAGCAGGGCGCCGGCCGCCGCCCCCGAGAGGACCACCGCCAGGAAATGGCTCAGGCGAACCCCGCCGACGAACAGCATCCCGAAGGCGACCGCCCACAAGATCACCTCGCTGCCCATGTCCGGCTCGAGCAGCAGCAGGACCCCGGTCACCATGAGCAGCGTGGCCACCGTCAGGATGCCGTGGGTGAATTCGTTCAGGCGGCCCTGGCGGCGCACGAGGTAGCCGGCGAGATAGAGGACCAGGAACAATTTCAGGAACTCGGAAGGCTGGATGTTGATCACGCCCAAGGACAGCCAACGCGCCGACCCGTTGACGCGCACCCCCACATGCGGGATCAGGACCATCACCAGGGCCGCCAGCCCGCCCATCAGCAGATAGGGGGACGCCTCGCGCCACACCGCGGTGGGGATCGTCACGACCACGAAGAGCGCGATGATGCTGAGCGCGATATTGACGCCGTCGTGCCAGAGGTAATAGGTGCTGTAGCCCGCGCGGTGGACGGCCTCGAACGCCGACGCCGAGTACACCATGACGAACCCGAAGCCGAGCAGCGTAAGCAGCGTATACAGGAGCACGGGGTCCAGGGGCGGCATCCGGCGCACGGCCGCGGTGTCTCGCGCATCAGTCATGGGCGCCCTCCGGGCGGCCCACGACGAGCCGCTGCACCGCATCCGCGAATACCTCGCCCCGATGCGCATAATTGCGAAACATATCGAAACTGGCGCAGGCCGGCGACAACAGCACGCAGTCGCCCGGCTGCGCCGAATCGCGCGCCGCAAGCACCGCCTCGTCCATGTCCCGGGCGCGGACGACCGGACAGCAGCCGTGCAGGGCCTCCTCGATGCGCCCGGCGTCGCGGCCGATCAGCACCACCGCCCGGGCCTTGGCGCATACCACCGGGGTCAGCGGCCCGAAATCCGCCCCCTTGCCGTCGCCGCCCGCGATCAGGACCACGGGCCCCGCAAGGCCCGCCATGGCCGCGGCCGTCGCGCCGACGTTCGTGCCCTTGGAATCGTCTATCCATTCGACACCGGCGTGGCGGGCGACCACCTGGGTCCGATGGGCAAGGCCGCGGAACGCCATGACCGCCTCGGCCATCGCCGCGAGATCGCGGCTCATGGTCGTCGCCAGCGCAAACGCGGCGAGGACGTTGGCGACGTTGTGGCGTCCGGGGATCGGCACCGCGGCCTCCGGCATCAAGGGATGGCGCCCTTGGGCAAGCCAGGATTCGCCGGCGTGCTCGATCAGCCCGAAGTCGTGTCCTATCGGGCGCCCCAGGCCGAAGGAGACGACCTCCCGGTCTTCATGGGCCATGGTCACGACCCAGGGATCGTCACGATTGATGACCATCCGCCCGACCCCGGCGAAGATCCGCGCCTTGGCATGCGCGTATTCCGAGAGGTCTTCGTAGCGGTCCATGTGGTCGGGGCTGATGTTCAGGATCGCGGCCGCCTGGGCGTTGAGGTTCGTGGTGGTTTCGAGCTGGAAGCTCGAAAGCTCGAGCACATACGCGTCGGGCACGGGCTGGTCCAGGAGGGGCAGCACGGGGACGCCGATGTTTCCCGCGACGACCGCCTTGAGGCCGGCCCGGTTCAACATGTCGCCGACCAGCGTCGTCACCGTGCTCTTGCCGTTCGAGCCCGTGATCGCGATGATCGGCGCCGGGCAGGATCGCGCAAAAAGCTCGATATCGCCGACGACCGGGACGCCAAGCCGCCTGGCCGCGGCAATGGCCGGCTCCTTCAGGGACAGGCCGGGGCTTACCGCCAGGAGATCCGCGCCCTCCAGGACATCTTCGCGAAACTCGCCGGTGAGCACCGACACCTGGGGGTGGCGCGCGCGCAGCGCGTCCAGAAGCGGCGGGGCGCGACGGGTGTCGCAGACCACGACGTCGTATCCCTGGGCGCGCAGGTAGGTCACGCAGGACAGGCCGGTCTCGCCCAGCCCAAGGACGATCGCCTGCCGGCTCATGGCCGCCCCCCGAGGGTGGAGAGCCCGACCAGCACGAGGACCATGGTGACGATCCAGAAGCGCACGATGACGCGCGGCTCCGGCCAACCCTTGAGCTCGAAATGGTGGTGCAGGGGGGCCATCCGGAAGATCCGCCGTCCGGTCAGCTTG
>DAIDMD010000149.1 GCA_027449165.1 Acidiferrobacter sp.
GGTAGTCCGGCGCGCATATAGAGGTCTTGGGGCGGGTAATAGAAGGTGGTCACGAACCGGCGGAGCATGGTGCCGAGCGCCAGCGCCAAGGCCCGCCTGGCCATGAACCCCGCGCGATCCAGTCGATGCCTCAAGACCTCCTGGCCGTAGGCGATGTGGCGCGCCTCGTCGGTGCTGTGGAGGGCGCACAGCTCAACGGCCACCGGGCATACGCCCTGGGCGTGCAGCCGCACATAGCGGTTGAGCCGATCCGGCACATCCTCGCCCAATAGGATCGCGCTCCAAAAGAGCGTCGAGCCAAACGGGAGCCGCCGGCCCAGCAGCGTGAGCCATCGATCGAAACCGGCGTCGGTCACCGGCCCGTCGAGTCCGGCGCGCTCGAAGAACTCGAGAAACATGAGGCTGTGTCCCGCCTCTTCGCGCAGCTCATGAAGTTGGTAGATGCGCGTAGCGCGCGGACCCTTCAGCGCCGCTCGCGCGAGCCTTTGGATGAACAGGCTCTCGAGCCAGATTCCGGCACTCAGGAACCGCGCGAATTCGTGGTGCGAGAGCTTTTGGCGGGCGGCAAGCGGCAAGCCGTCGTATTCCTCGATCCCATGCAGTGATACCGCCTGCTCGGGTAGCCAGAACGCATGAGGGGACAGCTGTTCCCAGTTGATGCGGGCCACGGGGTCGCGATAGGGGGTACTATGGCGGGAAAGCTGTGTGGCGCGTTCCGCGAACTGAGGCGACGTCTTCCGAAAATCGGGGTTGGCCATGGGCGCGGAGTATAACGCCCTTGCCGGCGATGGCCTAGGGTCCGTCGTTGCGCACGACCTGAACCTGCGCTAGTCTTGGCGCCCTGCGGGGAGAGGTGTCCGAGCGGTTGAAGGAGCACGCCTGGAAAGTGTGTGTACGCCAAAAGCGTACCGAGGGTTCGAATCCCTCCCTCTCCGCCACCTCAGAACGAAACGGCGAACGCCGGGCATAGCCGGTTTCATCCAAGGCTTGGGACGACGAACACCGGGATCCCGGGGCCGCGAAACGGCGTTTTGCCGGCCTGTCCCCGTTATGTTACCCTTTGCGTATCTGGACGATACCCCCAGAGATTTCAATGGCGGTGACGGCCGACCCCCGCTGTGGCGATCGATCGTAAACCCGGTCAGGTCCGGAAGGAAGCAGCCGTAGCGATCCGGTCGGGTGCAACGCAGGGCCGGCCCAATCCGCCACCCCTATTGAGTCGCGAGGACCCTCATGAGCTATCTTGTGCTGGCGCGCAAATGGCGTCCGCGCACCTTCCCGGAGCTTTTGGGTCAGGACACCGTGGTCCGCGCGCTGCGGTTCGCCTTGGGCGAGGGGCGCGTCCACCACGCCTATCTCTTCAGCGGCATCCGGGGTGTCGGCAAGACGACCGTCGCGCGCATCCTGGCGAAGGCCTTGAACTGCGAGCGGGGCATGGGGCCCGATCCGTGCGGGGTCTGTTCGGCTTGCCAGGAGATAGACGCCGGACGGTTCGCTGACCTCATCGAGGTCGATGCGGCCTCGCGCACCAAGGTCGATGACACCCGCGAACTCCTGGACAACGTGCAGTACGCCCCGACCCGCGGGCGCTACAAGGTGTACCTCGTCGACGAGGTCCATATGTTGTCCACCCACAGCTTCAACGCCCTCTTGAAGACACTGGAGGAGCCCCCGCCGCACGTCAAATTCATTCTGGCGACCACCGATCCGCAGAAGCTGCCGGTCACGGTCCTGTCGCGGTGCCAGAAGTTCGCCCTGCGGCGCCTGACCGACCTGCAGATCCGCGAGCACATGGCCGCGATCTTGCGCCAAGAGGGCTTGGCATTCGACGACGAGGCCTTGCCGCCGTTGGCGCGCGCCGCCGATGGCAGCGTCCGCGACGCCCTGAGCCTCCTCGACCAGGCCATAGCTGCGGGGGGCGGGGCGGTGCGGGTCGAGGCCGTGCGCGAGATGCTGGGGACCGTGGCGCCCGATCTCGTGCGCCGGGTGATCACGGCCCTGGCCGAGGGGGATGGCGCGACGCTCCTTGCGTCGGTCGATGAAGGGTATTCGCTGGGTGTGGCGCCGGAGCTATTTTTGGGCGACATCGTGCGCGCCTGGCACGACATCGCCATCGCCCAGGTGGTGGCCTCGGAATCGGCCGACGAGTGGACGCGGACCATGGCGCGCGAGCTGGACCCGGAGACGGTGCAGCTCCATTACGAGATCGGGTGCCTGGGGCGTCGCCAGATGGGTATCGCCCCCGACCCCGAGACCGGGTTGCGCATGACGGTGTTGCGGATGCTCGCGTTCCGGCCGGCCGGCGGCAAGACCAACCGGTCCCCGACACCCCCGGCGCGCATTGCGGCCCAGGCCCCCGCGCCCGCCCCGCCCCCGCCCCGCGGTGCCTCTTCGAGCCCGGCGGCGGATGCGGGCTGGCCGGAAGAGGACCCCGCGGCCCCGCCGGCCCCCTCCGGCGAGGCCCCCGCGGGTGATGATGCGCCATCGCGCGAACCGGCCGCGGTTGCGGGGGATGCCCCGCCCCCCGGCGAGTCCGTGCTCGAGCGCCTGGGGCTCACCGGCCTCATGAAACACCTCGCCCTGAACGCCGTCCTCGATAAGAACGGCGACCGGGTGGTGGTGACCGTGGATCCGGCGGCCGGCAATCTCCTGAACAAGGAGCGGGTCGATATGTTAAAGGAGGCGCTTTGCGCCTATTATAAAGGGCCCGTCGTCCTGGATGTGGTCGTAGCCCCGGTGACCGGGACGCCGGCGCATGTGCGCCGGGAGGCCGAAGAGGGCGCGCTACGCCAGGCGCGCGAGGCCCTCGCGGCCGATCCAGGGGTAGCGGCCCTGAAGCAGGCGTTCAATGCCCGCGTCAACGAGAGTTCGGTGCGGCCGCGCAGCGCGAAATCAGAGGAGCGAGGAGCATGAAGGGTGGGATCGGGCAGCTCATGAAGCAGGCGCAGGCGATGCAGGAGAATCTGCGCAAGGCGCAATCGGAGCTCGCCGCGCTCGAGGTGGAAGGGCAGGCCGGCGGCGGGCTTGTCAAGGTGACGATGACCTGCCGCAACGACGTGCGCAAGGTGCGCCTGGACGAGTCGCTGTTGAAGGAAGACCGCGAGGTCATAGAGGATCTCGTGGCGGCGGCCATGAACGACGCCGTGCGCAAGGCCGAGCAGATGAGCCAGGAGCGGCTTGCGGGCCTCACGGCCGGCCTCAACATCCCCGGCCTGAACCTCCCGTTCTAGTCTTGGCCGACGACTCGAAGGCGCTGGAGGATCTGAAGCGCGCGCTCCGCCGCCTGCCCGGCATAGGCGCCAAGTCGGCCCAGCGCATGGCGTTCCACCTTTTGGGCCGCGACCGGGCCGCGGCCCGCGACATTGCCCACGCCTTGCTGCATGCGGTGGACCGCATCGGCCATTGCCAACGCTGCAACAACTTCAGCGAGACCGAGATCTGCGCCATCTGCCGTTCGCCGCGACGCGACAACGGCCTTCTGTGCATCGTCGAGTCGCCGGCGGATCTCGTGTCCCTCGAGCAGTCGGGGGCCTTCGGCGGCACCTATTTCGTGCTCATGGGGCGCTTGTCGCCTTTGGACGGCATAGGACCCGAGGAGCTGGGCCTGCCCAAGCTCGAGGCCTTGCTCGAAGGGGGGACGGTGCGCGAGGTGATCCTCGCCACCAACGCGACCGTGGAGGGCGAGGCCACCGCGCACTATATCGGGGAACTCGCCCGCCGCCGCAATCTGCTGGCGACCCGCATCGCCTGCGGGGTCCCGATCGGAGGCGAACTCGAGTACATCGATCGCGGCACGCTGGCCCGCGCCTTTTCGGGGCGCCGCGAGGCCTAAGGCCCGGTTAGAGTTCCAGGGCGTCGATCTTCGCGGCGCAGATGAAGTCGTTTTCGCTCAACCCGCCGATGGCGTGGGTTTGATAGCGCACCACGCATTCCTTGTAGCCTATACGCAGGTCCGGGTGGTGATCTTCGCGGTTGGCGATATAGGCGATGGCGTTGACGAAGCCCATCGTCTCGTAGAAGTTCGCGAAGCGGAAGGTCCGGAACAGTGCCGGTTCCGATTCTTCGAGCGTCCACTTGGGTATCTGCGTCATGAGCTCCCGCGCCCGCGCGAGACTCATCGGTTCCACGCCCCCTTCGCAGGGGCGGCAGGATTGCTTGCGCAATTCGGTCATAACTCCTCCTTACGCGGCGGCATATTTCGGGCGGACGAGGCCCGCCTCGGGATCGGGGGTGCGAGGTGCCCGCGCATCGCCGGCCCCTGTCGCGTCTTACCGTCACAATACACCCTTGGCGCGCCGGACGCGATCCGGCCCCGGGGTCGCGGGGGGGCAGGGCCTTGCGGGCGCGCCGCGCTCCGTGGGCGCAGCCGGTGCCTTATGCTAGAGTGCGGGGTGTCTGCGCAAGCGGCGCTACCCTAAAATAACCTATGTGACATCGAGCGGAGAACGGCATGGCGCAAGACCCGAACGCACTTGTGTGGATCGATCTGGAAATGACCGGGCTGCGTGCCGATACCGATGCCATTATCGAGATCGCGACCGTCGTGACCGATAGCGACCTGAATATCGTGGCTGAGGGTCCGGTGCTTGCCATCCACCAGCCCGAGTCCATTCTCCAGGGTCTGGACGACTGGAACCGGCGCACCCACGGGAACTCCGGGCTGCTGGACAGGGTTCGTGCGACGACCATGGACGCGGCCGAGGCCGAGCGCCTTACGCTGGCCTTTCTCGAGCCGCTGGTACCCAAGAACCGATCCCCACTGTGCGGCAACAGCATCTGCCAGGACCGGCGGTTCCTGGCGCGCCTCATGCCGGCGCTCGAGTCCTATGTGCATTATCGGAATCTCGATGTGAGCAGCGTCAAGGAACTCGTGCGGCGTTGGCGGCCCGAGCTCTGCGCGGGTTTTGTCAAGCAGAACACGCACCGCGCCTTGGACGACATCCTCGAGTCCATCGCCGAGCTCCGGTATTACCGCGAGCACCTCTTCCCGGCCCATGGCGGCACCTAGATCCCCATCCCGCCCCGTTTACGCGCCCGCGCCGCGCGCCCTTTGGGCCGTGGAGGCGCAGGCCGCGGGAGTGGCCCCCGAGACGATAGACAGACGCATGGCCGAGGGGGTCGTACGGCTTATCACGCAACGGCTCCCGCGCATGACGCGGCTTGCGCTGCTTGTTGGCGGCGGGGGCAACGGCCGGCAGGCCCTGGCGATTGCCGAGCGCTATCGCGCGACCGGGGCGGCGGTCACGCTCGTGCGCCCGGAGGACGGGGCGGACTCCGAGGATCTGCGCGGACATGACGCGCTCATCGACGGCCTGATCGGGACCGGTCTGCACGGCCCCTTGGCGGGGCGCTATCGCGACCTTGCGGGCCGGGCGCGCGCAAGCGGCCGGCCGATCTGCGCCGTCGACGGCCCGGCCGGGCTCGACCTTGCGACCGGGCGGGCCGGGCCGGAGGCGCTGCGCGCGGACTATACGGCATTTTGCGCCGGCGCGAAGATCGGGGCGCTGACCGGCGCGGGCCGCGAACTCTGCGGCGAGACGGTGACGATCGACGTCGGCGTCCCGTATCCGGCCGGCCATCTGCGGGCCCTGGTGCCCGGCACCACCGAGGTCTGCGCGCTGCTCGGGCCGCGGCCGCGGGACATGCATAAGGGGGAGGCCGGCACGCTGGTGATCGCCGGCGGCGGCGTCGGGATGCCGGGGGCGGTACGCCTTGCGGCGGCCGGCGCCTACCGTGTAGGGACCGGGCTTGTCGTGGCGGCCGTCCATGACCGTAACGCCGAGGTCCTGGCGGCGGCCTTTCCCGAATGCGTGGCCTTTCCGGCCTATTCTCCGGAACTCCCGTGGGGCCGGGCGCGGGCCTTCCTGGTGGGCTCGGGCCTCGGCCGCGGAGAGTGGGGGAGGGGGCTGTGGCGGCGGGTCCGGGACCTGGGACGGCCCATGGTCGTGGACGGAGATGGGCTTTACTGGCTTGCGCGCGAACCCGAATCCCGGCCCGACTGGGTCTTGACGCCGCACGAGGGTGAGGCCGCCCGCTTGCTCGGGATGGCGAGCGGCGATGTCGCCGGGGATCGGTTGGGGGCCGTGTCCGAATTGCAGCGCCGCTATGGCGGGATCTGCGTCTTGAAGGGCGCGGGCACCCTGGTCGCCGACGGCGGCGTCCCCTGGCTGTGCCCGCTTGGCAATCCCGGCATGGCCACCGCCGGCATGGGCGATGTCCTCGCCGGGGTGATCGCGGGCCTCATGGCTCAGGGCCTGACGGGCCTCGCCGCGGCCCGCCTGGGGACCTTCGTGCACGCCCGGGCCGGCGACCTCGCGGTCGCGTCCGGCCCGCCGCGCGGCCTTCTCGCGTCCGATGTGGCGGCGTCCCTACGCGCGGCCCTGGATGCCCTATGTTGACCGTGGCGTTGCCCGACCTGCCGGCGACCGAGCGGCTCGGGGAGGCGCTCGGTCGTGCCTTGCGGCCCGGCGACCAAGTGGCCCTGCGCGGCGATCTCGGCTGCGGCAAGACGACGCTTGCGGGGGCGATCATACGGGCGCTGGGTGCATCAGGCCCCGTCAAAAGCCCCACTTATACGTTGGTCGAAGAGTACGAGCTGGGTGCGCTCAGGGTCGTGCATGCGGACCTCTACCGGCTGCGAACGGCGGCCGAGCTGGATACGCTCGGTTGGTGGGATTACCGGGACGGACGCACGCTCGTGCTCGTGGAATGGCCCGAGCGGGCCGGCGGCCTTCTGCAAGCGGATGTTGACGTTTGGCTCGCGGTCACCGATCATGAAAGGCGGGCCCATCTGCAGGGGATATCACCACGAGGAGGTGAGGTGGTGGACAGCCTAAGGCCGTGAAGTCGCGATTGTTGATGATAGTGATGGCGGGACTGCTTTGCAGCGCAGTTGCCGCCCAGGCCGCGATCCGACTCGGCCGGCCGGTTGTGCATGTCGGTCCGCACGCGCTCATCGTGCGCCTCTCGCCTAGCCGCCACATCGTCTGGCGGTCGTTTTCCTTGAACGGCCCTGCGCGCATCGTAGTGGATCTGCATGGCGTCACGCTTCCGGGCGGCCGCGCGGTCTGGCCGGAACACATAGGGCCGCTGAAGGACATTCGCGCATTCGCGCACCGCGACGGAATGGTGCGGCTGGTGCTCGATCTGACCGCCAAGGCGCCCTACGAGATCGACGCCCTGCCCGGCGGCCTCACGGTGTCGCTCGCCGGCGCGCCGCCTCCGGGCGCGCACCCGGTGGCCGCGGACCCGCCGGTGGCCGCCCCGGCCCCGATATCGGCGCCGGCCGCGCCCCCGGATATCGTGATCGCCGTGGATCCCGGACACGGAGGGGTCGATACCGGGGCCTGCGGGATCGATCATATCTGCGAGAAGAACGTCGTTCTGCGCATCGGCCGCGATCTCGCCGCCCTCATCGATGCCACGCCCGGTTTCCATGCCTTCATGACGCGCACCGGGGATTATTACGTCCCGCTGCGCGAGCGCGTGGCCCTCGCCCAGGAGCATCATGCCGCAGCCTTCATCTCGATCCATGCCAACGCCCTGCCGGAACCCGAGGGCATGGACGTGCGCGGCGCGGAGGTCTTCATCCTGTCCCAGCACGGAGTGACTCGCGAGGCGCGATGGCTGGCTCGGAGTGAAAACGCTGCCGACCGCAGCGGCGGTCTGCACTTCGGGGCCGGCGGCGGCTTCCTGCACGACATCCTTCTCAACATGACCCAAAACGGGACGCGGCGGGCCAGCTACGATCTGGCCGATGACGTGCTGAAGGAACTGCACACCATAGGTCCGGTGCACGTCGACCACGTGGAGAAGGCGAATTTCATGGTGCTGTTGTCGCCGACGATACCGTCGATATTGATCGAGACGGCCTTCATATCGAATCCGCACGAGGCGCTGCGCCTGAACAGCCCGGCCTACGACGAGCACATCGCGCATGCCGTGTGGGAGGGGATCATGCGCGACGCGCCGCGGCTGCGGGCCCGGCTGGGCATGCCCCCGGGGCCGCGCCTCTACGTGGTGCGCGAGGGGGAGACGCTTTCGGGGATCGCCCAGCGTTTTCATGTGTCGATTGCGGCCCTGCGCGCCGCCAATGGATTGCGCGGCGGCATATTGCAGGCCGGCGCGTCCCTGCGGATTCCTTCGGGTTAGGGCGGCGGGCCCCGAATGGCCCATACCACGATTAGGGGTGAGATGTGTTGACCTGGTTTCGTACTAAGGCCATCGGGGAATCGCGGGCCGATACCGGACTACACCGTTGTCTGACGACCATGGATCTCATATTCCTGGGGATCGGCGGCATCATCGGGGCCGGCATCTTCGTCCTCACCGGCGTGGCGGCGGCCCGCGACGCCGGGCCCGCCATCGTCCTGTCGTTCCTGATCTCGGGGCTCGCGTGCGCGTTCACGGCGTTCTCCTACGCCGAACTGGCCGCCGCCGTCGGCGGCAGCGGCAGCGCCTACGGCTACGCCTACGCGGGCCTGGGCGAGATCGTCGCGTGGGTCGTGGGGTGGGATCTCGTCTTGGAGTACGGCGTGGCGACCGCGGCGGTGGCGATCGGTTGGTCGGGTTATGTGAAGAACGCCTTTGCGGCGCTGGGCGTGCACCTGCCGCTTGCGCTCACCCAGGTCAACATCTACGCCGTAGCGGCCTGGGCGCTGGCGCTGGCCCACCGGCCGATTCCGGCCGAGATGGCCGCCAAGGCCGCGGCCGGGGGGTTTGTCAACGCGCCCGCGGCCGGCGTCATTTTGCTCCTAAGCCTCGTGCTCGCGGCCGGCGTGCGCCAAAGCGCCGCCCTGAACGGCCTCATGGTGGTCGTGAAGCTTGCGGTGATCGGCCTTTTCATCGCGGTGGCGGCCTTCCATGTGACACCCGGCAATTGGCATCCGTTCATGCCCTTCGGGTGGCCGGGGGTCATGCGCGGCGCGGCGCTCATCTTTTTCGCCTACATCGGCTTCGATGCCGTGTCGACCGCCGCCGAGGAGACCCGCGACCCGCGGCACTCCCTGCCGATCGGCATCATCGTTTCGCTGTTCGTTTGTACCGTGATCTATATCCTGGTCTCCGGGCTTTTGACGAGCATCGTCCCGTATTTCACGCTCGACACGGCCTCCCCGGTGGCGCAATCGATGCTGGATCTCGGCCATCCGCTCGTGGCCCTCCTGATCGGCGTGGGCGCGGTCGTGGGCCTGACGAGCGTCATGTTGGTGCTGTTTTACGGTCTTACGCGCATCTTCCTCGCCATGGCGCGCGACGGGCTGTTGCCGCCGGCGTTCGCGGCCGTCAATCCGCGCACGCGTACCCCGGTTCGCGTCATCTTGATCTGTGGCGTGGTCATGGCCGCGATTGCCGGGCTCACGCCCATTGGCTACGTCGCGGAGCTCGTGAACATCGGCACGCTGGCGGCCTTTACCATCGTGTGTGCCGGCGTGCTGGTCCTGCGCTACACCAAGCCCGACCTCCCACGGCCGTTTCGCGCCCCGGGCAGCCCGGCCGTCCCGCTGTTGGGCATGGGGTTTTGTCTCTACCTCATGGCGAGCCTGCCGCTCGTGACCTGGATACGGTTCGTGGTGTGGTTCGTGATCGGACTGGCCATCTACATCGCCTACGGCCGTTCCCACAGCCGTCTCGCCGCCAAGTAGCGCCCATCGCTGCCGCCTCGCGCCATCCGGGGCCGCGGGCCCGCTACGGTCGCGCGGCGGCGGGCCCGTCCAGGCGGGCGCGGATGGCATCCGCGAGGTCCGTCAGCCGTTGCGACGCGCCTTGTCCGAAGGGTTTGCCGTGTTCGTCCGTGAGGAAGAACACGTCCTCGGCGCGCTCCCCGAAGGTGGCCACCTTGGCGGTGACGATGCGCGTGCGGCCGGCGAGCAGCGCCAGGGCCAACTGATGGAGCAGTCCGGGGCGGTCCTGGGCGATCACCTCCATCACGGTGAGCTGACCGTTGGCGGTCGAGGAGAAGTTGACCTCGGTCGCGATCGGGAAGCTTTTCAGGGCCCGCGGCAGGGGGCGGGCGGGGGACTCTCGAAACCCCGCGGCGAGGTCGGCCCGGACCTGGCCGCACAGGTGCGGCAATTCCCGCGCGGCGGGCGGTCGCCCATCGGCCGTGAGCGCCACGAAGCAATCGAGGGCGTAGCCCGAGGCCATGTGGATGCGCGCATCGACGATCGAGAGGTTCATCCGGTCGAGGCTGCCGGTGAGCATCGCGAACAGCTCGTCGCTCGAGGGGCTGAAGACCAGAAACTCGATCGCGGCCTGATCGGGGCGCACGCGCGCCTCGATCACCGGCAGATCGGCCGCGCGGTTACCGGCGATGGCGCAGGCGTGCCAGGCCAGGGCCTCGGCGTCGTGGCGCAGGAAGTAGTCGGCATCCATGCGCGCCCAGTGTTGCTCGATCGCCTCCCGGGGCGCGCAGCCGCCGGCCCGCTCCAGGGCGTCGTGCCGCAGGTCGGCAACGCGCGCCTCCAGGTCGATGGCCTCCCCGATGCCGCGCCGCAGGATGCGGGTGGTGTCGCGGTAGAGGCTCGTCAGCAGCTGGCCTTTCCATCCGTTCCATACGGTCGGACCGGTCCCGCGGATATCCGCGACCGTGAGCACATAGAGGTTGTCGAGGTGTTCGCGGTCGCCAACCAGGCGCGCGAAGTCGGCGACGACGCCCGGGTCGGATATGTCGGTATGTTGGGCGGTCCACGACATGACGAGGTGGTGGCGCACGAGCCAGGCCACGAACTCGCTGTCGTAATCGCTCAGGCCGAGGCGGCGGCAGAAGGTTCGCGCCTCGGCCTCCCCGAGCCGCGAGTGGTCGCCGCCGCGCCCCTTGGCGATGTCAT
>DAIDMD010000150.1 GCA_027449165.1 Acidiferrobacter sp.
GAGATCCGCGCGCTGTTGATTCAGTCGAACCGCGAGAGTCGGTTGCCGGTGATACCTGCGAGGACTGGGGAAGTCGCCGACCATGTCGGGGCAGACATGGAAGATCCGGACACTGAAGGTCTTCCGTGGGAAGACGCGATCGCTAGATAGCGTGTGTTATTGTATACCGTCAATTCCACTAGTATTGACATATTGAGCGGTGAGGTTTACGGTTGAGTCCGCTACCACAAACGTCCGGGAGGACAACATGCAAACATGCACATTCGACTACTACGCCGACGCAGAAGGTCCGGAATGCGTGGCCGTTGCGGACTGGCGAGCGGCGGTACGCAATGCGGGATGCGATGCGCCGATCACCGAGGTCAAGGCCTTGATCGCCGCGACCCCTGCCTGCCTGTCGTCGCACGGAACGGATGCCGACCGCGCGGAGCGCGACCTTCTCATACAGGCGCTCGCGGCTGGGGTACCCGCTATAGCCCTGTAGCCCACTGTCAGGACATCCGCCACAAGGGCCCCGCAAGGGGCCCTTTTTACTGCCATCGCCGAAAAATGGCCGCCTGAGAAGCCTTGTGGGGCACGATCTCACCCCTACCCTATACCGATGTACCCCCTTTATGGCCTCTAATCGGCGCCTGCGACCGGCCTCCATTCCGCACCTCCCGGTCCTGCAAACCTCGTCTATCCTCTCGCCCCCATGCCGGGCTTGCGCGCGCTCCCTCACAAGCCCCACGCCACCCGCAAAACCGGCGGGCGTCATGGGTCTTGCTGGTCGCCAACGCCGCGCGCTTCCCCCGGCTCTTTGTGAGGGGCGAGAGAAGCCGAGGCAAGACGCAGGACCAACCAGGAGGCACATCATGAATACGACCGATCGCAATCAGGCGCCAGAATCAAAACACGAGGGGGCTCAAGATCGCCTCAGCAATCCGCAGGTGGGCACACCCCGCCAGGGATTCGTGAGAGTCACGCGCAGCCGATGGCAGCGGATGTCGCCGGACTTCAAGGGCTGGATTGTTGTCGATGACCGACGCGTGCGGGCCATGCTGACCTGTCGGACGGATGGCGGGCAGGGCGTCACGATGGTGCCTGTAGTGATCGTGTCGGATCCGGAGGATGCGGACGCTTAGATACTAACGGCGTGCCGGGCGCTGTAGGCGCCCGGCGACCCACCGGGGCCGCAGAGACCAAAACGCCAAAAGCCGCGCGAAGGAGTGGGTTGGGGCCGGACCTTGGCGGATGGGGCTGAAGACCAGAGGGGCAGGTACGGCGCCGCCGACCACTCCGGTAGGCCGCTGAGTAGGCCAAGAAGCAGCCGCCGACCCCCTCCCACCGTGCCCAAAAATGCCCCTAGTTTCGATGACGCATCATCGAAATTGCTTGAATAAATATGATGCGTCATCTATAATAGGCACAGAAACACCATAGGAGCCACCATATGAGCAGGCAAACCAAGGGGTCCACGAGGTCGGGAGGCGACATGGTCGGCGACGACAAAACCCAGTCCCCTAAGCGCGGCCGTCCCGCCAGCCCAACCCCGCGCACCATCCGCAACGCCGAGGCGGCCCGGCGGTATCGGGCACGCAAGAGGGAGGAGAAGGAGGCGCGGCGGGATCCGCGCCAGCCGCTGAGGTCGGCGATTATCGACTTGTCAGCGGTGGCGGTGTGGCGAAGGTTTTAGGACACATATTTGTACGTCCATGGAACGGCAATAACGACCGTTCGTCGGATCGTA
>DAIDMD010000151.1 GCA_027449165.1 Acidiferrobacter sp.
TCGCGCACCATCTCCGGGGTGATGGCGTTCGGCCCGCGCATCGTAACGCCGCCGTTTTCGCGCAACGCCACGTACTCCATCTCCGGGGTGATGATCCCGCGTCGCGCATAATGCATCTGCGTGACGCGCGCCCCGGGGCGCGCCCTCAAGGCCGTGCGCGTGCCCGGAAAGCGGATGTTTGCGGTCTCCGGGTCGTTCTGGCGCTCGCGGGCGAAGGTCGACGATATCGTCCCCTGCTCCACGTCGCCGCGCGCCACCACCCATTCGGCGCGCGGCCGCGCAAGCCCGCGCGCGAGATCGATGACGGCGGTGGGGTCGGTATAAGGCCCGGAGCAGTCATACACGCGCAGCGGGGCGTTTTCCTCGGCGCCCAGCGATGCAGGGGTGGCCTCCAGGGAGATCTCGCGCATCGGGACTGCGAGTCCCGCCGTTCCATTCGATCGCACATAAACCTTGCGCGACGCCGGGAAGGGTGCGGTCATGGCCGCGTCCAGGGCGCGACTCAGAGGAGACAACGTTCGAGGGTCGGCGTTCATCGCCCGGAATCCTATGCAAGAGACGTGGAGGCGCGTGCAACGCGCCGATCACGGACCGGAAGGTCCGTCCTTAAGGGTCCATCCAACCTAATGGATTTGGTCAGCGATTGCAAGGAGCCGCTTGCGCCCTTAGGGCAAAAGGCTTAACCTCGGAACTCACGTTTCGGACCCCCTTACTAGCATGTCCCAAACATCCTTCGATGTCGCGCGGTCGGCTATGGTTGCGCAGCAGATCCGCACCTGCGAGGTACTGGATGAGCGCCTGCTCGAGCGCCTGCGCACGGTACCGCGCGAGGCCTTCGTGCCGCAGGGCCTGCGCGCGGCGGCGTTCGCCGATGCCCCCATCCCCATAGGCCGTGGCCAGGTCATGTTCGCGCCCATGCTCGATGCCCGCCTGGTGAATGCCCTCGCGCTCACACCCGATGACCGCGTGCTCGAGGTCGGCACCGGGACCGGCTATCTGACGACGGTCATGGCCGGGCTCGCACGGATTATCTACAGCGTCGAGATCATACCGGAATTCAAGCTGCGCGCCGCCGTATCGCTGGCCACGCAGGGGGTCGCCAATGCCCTGCTCGAGGTCGGGGACGCGGCCCGCGGCTGGCCGCGCCACGCGCCCTATGACGCGATCCTCGTAAGCGGCGCGCTGCCCCTGGGCCCGGACGCGCGCTTTCGGGAGTCGCTGGCCGTGGGCGGCCGTCTGGTCGTGATCGTGGGCGAGTCCCCGGCCATGGAGGCCCGCCTCATCGTCCGCGAGGGCGCTGATCGTTTCAGCGAGCGTTCCTTGTTCGAGACCGATGTACCGGTCCTGACGAACGCGCCCCAGCGAGAGCCGTTTTATTTCTAGGGTTCGGACGCCATGCGTGAGATCTCCGTTCAAGACCTTAATGCCCGTTTGAAGGCGGGCGAGACCCTCGTGCTTCTGGATGTGCGCGAGCCGTGGGAGCGCAATCTGTGCGCCCTGCCAAACTCCCTGCACGCCCCCATGCAGCAGGTCCCGACGGCCATCAATGGACTGAATCCCGAGGATGAGGTGATCGTCTATTGCCACACCGGCGTGCGCAGCTTCCATGTCGGCAAGTTCCTGGAGCACAATGGCTTCAAGAATGTCGCGAATCTCCGTGGTGGCATAGAGGCCTGGGCGCGCGAGGTCGACAAGACCATGGCGCGTTACTAGCCGGTGTTGATCGAGGCGCGCCGCAGCCTCCTCGTTCTGGTCGACCTTCAGACCCGGCTCTATGCGGCGATGAGGCCGTGTGCGCCGAACTTTCTCGCGCGTATCCTGCTGCTGGCGCGCGCCGCCGCCGCGCTCGATGTCCCGATCTTGGTGACGCGCCAGTATCCGCGGGGCCTGGGGCCCCTGCTCCCGGGGCTCGCCGAGGCCTTGCCGGATTCCGTGCCGATATTCGACAAGATGACATTCTCGTGTTGCGCCGATCGCGCCATCGGCGAGGTCCTGCAAGGAGACCGCGACCAAGTGCTGCTTGCCGGTATCGAGACCCATGTCTGCGTGCTTCAGACCGCCCTGGACCTCGCGGCGCGAGGCCGGCACGCCTATGTGCTCGCCGACGCCTGCGCAAGTCGCGCGCCCGACGATCATCGCCAGGCGCTCTGGCGCGTGAGCCGCGAGGGCGTGCGGCTGGCCTCGGTGGAGTCGACGGTCTTCGAGTGGCTGCGCGATGCCCGGCACCCGCGGTTCCGGGAGCTCGCCCGCGCGATCAGAGACTTGCCGAAGACGCGGCCGGATTCGTAAGGAAGGGCTCAAGCAGCGCGCGCGTGCGCCCCAGGGCGCCCTGGTGGGCGCGCAGCAGGGATTCACCGGCGAGGCTTGCCGCCTGCCGTACCCGCGTATCGCCGAGATAGATGCGGGCGGCCGCGATCAGACCGTCCTCATCGGCAACCTGCACCCCGGCGCCGGCCTGCAGCGTGAGTTGCGCGATCTCGTCGAAGTTGAACATGTGCGGGCCAAAGATCACCGGGACGCCCAAGGCCAGGGCCTCGAGCGGGTTGTGTCCTCCGGTGTCGACCAGCGAGCCGCCGATGAAGGCGCAGTCACTGGCCGCGAAGAACAGCATGAGTTCCCCCATGGTGTCTCCCAACAGCACCTCTGTTGCGTCGGTTACCGGAAGGCCGGCGCTCCGCGCCACCACCGTCATCCCCTCCGCCCGCGCGAGCCGGCCCACCGATTCGAAGCGCTCTGGATGCCGCGGGACCAGCACCAGCAAGAGGCGCGGGAAGCCTTCCCTCAAAACTTTATAGGCGCCGAGAACGGTCTCCTCCTCGCCCTGGTGGGTGCTGGCCGCGACCCATACCGGCCGGTCGCCCCAGGCGAGCCTCAGGGCCTGGGCCGCCTCGCGCAGGCCGGCGGTCGGCGACAACTCGAACTTCATGTTGCCGGTCACATGCACTCGGGCGGCGGGGGCGCCTAAGGTGCGCAGGCGCGCGGCATCGGCCGCCGACTGGGCGGCGATCACGGCCGGTATCGCCAGGGTCCGGGCGATCAGCCGCGGGACGCGCCGGTAGCGCCGGCAGGACCGTTCGGATAATCGCACATTGGCGAGAAACACGGGGATGCGGCGCCGCTCAAGGGCGGTAAAGAGCTGCGGCCAGATCTCGGTCTCCAGGATGATGGCGACGCGCGGCCGGGTCCTGTCGAGAAAGCGTGCCACCGCCCGCGGCAGATCGAAGGGCGCGAAGCGGTGGATCACGCTGTCGCCAAACAGCATGGCCACCTGCGCCGCCCCCGTCAGCGTCGTCGTGGTGATCAGTAATGGCGCATTCGGGCACTCATCGAGCAACGCGCGAATCAGGGGCGCGGCGGCCCGCGTCTCGCCCACCGATACCGCATGCACCCAGATCGGTGCCCCGGCGATCGGTTCCCCATACCCCAGGCGCTCCGCCCAGCGCGGCGCATAGTCCGCGTCGTGGCGCGAACGCCACCAGAGCCGCAGGAGCGCAAACGGCAGCAAGAGGCGCGCGGTGAGCGTATACCACATCATGCCGCGTCCCCCAGCCGGCCGAGCGCTGTCAGCACCTCGTCTACCGTCGGGCAGGACTGGAGGCCCCCGAGATCGACGGCGTCGCGCGCCAGCACCCCGGTTTGAGCCGGGTCACTGTCACGAAAGATCCCGACCGTCGGTCTCCCCAGGGCCGCGGCCAGATGCAAGAGGCCGGTATCCACGCCCACCGTCATCCGCGCGCCCGCGATCATGCCGGCCAACTCCCGTATACCGGTGCGTGGCAAGGCCCGCGCCCCGCCCCCGATCGCCGTGGCGATCTCGGTGGCGGCCGCCTGCTCGCGGGCGTTTCCCGACGGCAGCAGGATCCGAAAGCCGCGCTCGCGAAGCGCCTTCCCGAGCGTGACCCAGTGCCCGGGGGGCCAGAGTTTCGAGGCCCGGCTGGTGGCATGGAAGGCCACGCACAGGGGCTCTCCGGGGCCATCGGCGGGCGCAATGGCCAGCCCATAGTCCGGCACGGTCTCGGGGAGTGGATAGCCGAGGGCGCCTGCCCCCAGCGTGCGGTTACGCCACACCGCATGCCGATCCCAGCTCATGGCAAGGCCCTGGGCATAGAACGCTGCGGCCAGGGGCTCACGCGCCGACCGTCGGTCCGGGCCGTAGAGCGGTCCCCGGGCGAGCCGCGCGACCAGCGCGCTCTTCACCAGACCCTGGGTATCGAGGATCAGGTCATAGCGCGTTTTCGTAAGGCGCGCACGCAAGTCCCGCACCCCTCGCCATGTCTCCCGGTCCCAGGGTGCGCGCAGCCAGCGCCTGATATCCGCCGGTATCACCGAATGGATCGCCGGGTGCATCGCCGGAATATCGGCGAACGCCGGCTCCACGAGCCAGTCGATTACGATACCGGGCCGCATGACGGCCATATCGGTGACCATCGGGAGGTTATGAACGACGTCGCCGAGCGACGAGGTTTTTACGAGAAGGACATGCATGCGCTTACGTTACCGCCTGCCGACAAGGGTCCGTCACGGCCCCGGTCTTCCGGATGATTCGCCGACCCGATCTCGTTGTTTCAGGAGGAGCCACAGTTTCACGTACTTATAGTAACTGGTCTCGGCGTTGGATAGGGCGAGCATCAGCCCTTCGGCGCCATCCAACCACCCGCCTTTGATGAAGTAGGTGCGCACAAACGACCACAGACCGTGCGCAAGCGCCTGCGCCACACCCCCGCGCCGGCCGTTCCGCGCCGCCATGGCCGCACCGGCCGATGAATAGTGGTCGACCTTGCGAAGCACCTCCTCCAGATCCCGATAGGTCTCGTGGCGGAACGGCTCGCGAAGCGTCTCGATGGGACCGGACACCAGGAGGCGCTCGTGAACGAGATCGTCGCTGAAGCGCGCGCCTCCCCGGCGAAAAAGGCGCGTCGTATAGTCCGGGTACCAGCCGCCATGGCGCATGA
>DAIDMD010000152.1 GCA_027449165.1 Acidiferrobacter sp.
CGCTGCGCGCATAATCTCAATTATTGGCGCTTTGGCGACTATTTGGGACTCGGGTCGGGCGCGCACAGCAAGCTCACCGGCCGCGCGGGGGTGGAACGTTGGGTCCGGGCCGCCGATCCGGCCAGTTACATGGCCGGCGAAGGCCGGATCGCCGCCCGGCGCCGGTTGGCGGAGACCGACATCGTCTTCGAGTTCCTGCTGAACACCCTGCGCCTGTCCGAGGGGTTCTCGCAGGATCTGCTCCGGGCGCGCACGGGCCGCGGCTTTGAGGACCTTGAGACGTTCTGGGCGCAGGCCGTGGCCCGGGGCCTCCTGGCGCGCGGGGGCGACCGGATCCGCACGACCCCCTTGGGCCGGCGCTTCCTCGACTCGCTGCTCGCGGACTTCCTGGCCTGCGCCGATGCCCTGTCGGCCCGGGCCTCCTAAAATCGACCCCGGATGGAATCCGCGGACCACGGGGCCTGGGCACCCCCTATCGCCAGCCCGGGGCCCGGGCCGATCGCGCGAGCGGCGGCGCCCCATCTCTTTGCGAGGAACTTTTAGCGATGCTTTGGATCAAGGCCTTCCATATCATCTTCGTGATCACGTGGTTCGCGGGTCTTTTCTACCTCCCGCGGCTTTTCGTGTATCACAGCCTGACGGAAGACGAGGCCGGGCTGGCGCGCTTTGTCATCATGGAGCGCAGGCTCTACCGGTTCACGACGCCGAGCGCGGTTCTCGCCGTAGGCCTGGGCCTGTGGTTATGGCAGGGCTTCGGCTTTCAGGGCCTCTGGCTCGACATCAAGGTGGCGCTGGTGGCGTTGCTCGTCGCCTACCACGTCTATCTCGGGGTGTTGGGCCGGGAACTTGCCGCCGGGCGCAAGCGCAGCCCGGGCTTTTACCGGGTCATCAACGAGATCCCGGTGCTCATCCTCGTGGCCATCGTGATCCTAGTCGTGGTGCGGCCGTCCTTCTGACCCCGGGCGGGCGGGCGCATCGGGGGCCGGGATCTCGAGGCCGCGCGGCATATAGTCCGCCGGGTCGATCCCATGGGCGGCGGCCGGCAGGACGCGGCGGATCTCCGCACCCGAACCGACCCCCTCTGGCCCGCGGGCCAGATCGAGGACCGTCCCCGGGGGGACGGGCGTGCCGTCGGCACGGCGCGCCAGGGCGACCGTCGGCCGCAGATAGCGCTTGCGGTTGACGGCGACCACGACCCCCACATCGCCCGCGCTCAATTCCACGATGCTGCCTATGGGGTAGGTCCCGAGACATTGGATGAAGCGGTTCACGAGCCCCCCGTGATACTCCTTGTCGCGCATGGTGTAGAGCCGCCCCAGGGCCTCATAGGCCGAGATGCCGGCGTGGTAGGCCCGGTCGCTCGTGATGGCGTCATAGGTATCGACGATGGCGGCCATGAGCCCGAAGAGCCCGATACGATCCCCGCTCAAGCCGCGGACGTACCCCCCGCCCTGGTAACGTTCGTGATGACAGCCCGCGACCTCGACGGCCGACAGCGGGATATTCCGTGCGGACTCCAGGATCTTCACGCCCTCCGGGACGTGGCTCTTCACGATGGCGAATTCCTGGTCCGTGAGGCGTTCGGGTTTGCTCAATATGGCGTTGGGGACCTTGAGCTTGCCGATGTCATGGAGCAGTGCGCCGACGCCGAGGGTATTGAGTTCCGGGACGGTCAATTCGAGGTGGCGGCCGAAGGCCAAGGCCAGTATGGCCACGCGGATGCTATGCAGGGCGGTGTATTCGTCCTTGTCCCGCAACTGGGTAAACCAGACCAGGGCGTCCGGATTGCGGATGATGCTGTCGACCATGCGCGTAACGACCGCGCGCAGACCCCGCACGTCGATGTTGCGGCCCAGCCGCACGTCATCGTGCATGGTGTAGACGAGCGAGCGCGCATCGGCCTCGAGCGCGCGCGCGGCTTGCATCTCCGCCTCCAGGGGGATCGGGTCGCCATGGATCGAGGGTTGGCGCCGCACCGCAAGCGACGCGGCCAGTATCTCGGCCTGTCGGCGGTCGCCGCCAGGGACGGCCTCGGGCCGCGCGGCCCGAGCGGCCGCGTGCCGACCGCCCCCGTGGACGCCCGCCTCCTCCGCCGGGTCCGCGACATAGACATACCAACAGAGCCGCCGAAGCTCGGCGAGCTGGGCGTCGGTGCGGATCTCGAAGCCCTGAAACAGAAACGAGGTCTCGGTCCACGGCCGATCGAGATCGACGACGTACATCCCTTTCTTGAGGTCATGAACGTCGATTTGCTTAGCCATACGGATATCGCTCCGGTCCACCCGCATCGGCGGCAATCCCTCACCGCAACATGACCCCGACCATATTTAGACTAATGCAACTGCGGACGGTTCTCGCCCCTTAAGATCGGCACCCGCTGGTTCGACCGGCGACAAGATCGCGACACACAAGGCCGTGGCCAATCCTTTACACTACACCTGTATGCAATCGCGGCGCCAAGACTTCCATTAGCAGTTAATTGATTGCTAATATACGGTCAGGGATGATTTCAGTAAAGGGGCACGAGTTGTAAACAACCCCGGCCTCAAGGCCGGAGCTTTTCACTACATCACGCGGAGGCGTAATGCGCGAATACAGGCTGGTTTACAACAGCCCTTGCGGTGCCGATAGGCTCCGCAAAACCGGCTATGTTGGCAGCCGCATTCACG
>DAIDMD010000153.1 GCA_027449165.1 Acidiferrobacter sp.
CATGTGGCCGCCGGCCGGTTCCGTGAAGACCTCTACTATCGCATCGCCTGTATCACGATCGCCCTGCCGTCACTTCGGGAACGCCGGGCGGACATCCCGCTTCTGGTCGAGGCCCTGCTCGCGCGCATCAACGCCGCCAACGGGCGCCACACGAGGCTCAGCGAGTCGGCCTGGGCGCGGCTCATGCAGCACGACTTCCCGGGCAATGTGCGCGAACTGCGCAACATCCTGCAACGCGCGGCGGCGCTCTGCCACGGCCAAACGATCGAGGCCCGGGACCTCGGTCTCGAGGAAGGCGGCCCCACGGCCGGCGGGACAGCGGCCCCGGACTGGAAGGGCGTCGAGCGCGAACAGCTTGCGGCGCTCGCCGAACGCTATCAGGGGAAAAGGCGCGCCATGGCCGACGCCTTGGGCATCAGCGAGCGGACCCTCTACCGGCGCCTGCGGCGCCATGGGTTCCTCGCGTTCTGAAATACGAGGCGTTGGCCGGCGAGGGGCCCGACGCGCTGTGCGCGTCCGTTCAGCCGGCCCGCTTGGCTTGGCCGTCCGCGTGTCCATGGCATGCCGGCACCTATCGGCAAAGGTCCGCCGCGTACAACGAAGTCTGCATGGAGGCTTTATGACGGAGTTGGAACGTTTCCGCTCGCTCTTTAACCAGGAGATCTTACACACCTTCGACTACCTGCGGATCATCGACGAGCCCCAATGGCAAGGCATCCCGCGCGACTCGGAGACCCTTTACCTCGGGTCACGCGTCAACAAGATCACGATCGCGGCGCTCGCCCGCCACCTAGCCGCCGCCGAGTCGCACTGGATCGGCCGGCTGCCCGCGATTCCACCGAACGGGACTATGCCGATGCCAGAAAAAGACCCCGTGATCGAGGCCGTGAAGACCGTCCCGAGCTTCATCGACCTCTACGAACACATGCATCAGAAGAACATGGAACGTCTCGCGGCCCTGGGCCCTGACGATATCGAGAAGCCGCTCGTCTTCGCCGCGCGCCGCTACACGGGCATGGGCTTTTTGTGGTCGACCCTCGGCCACCACGCCTACCACCTCGGCCAGATCGACCTCCTGATGCGCCAACAAGGCGTGGTGGCCCCGGAATACATGGAATGGCCGGAAAAGGATCGTGTCGTGGGTTAACGGCCGTCGGCAAAATCACAAAGTGCGCGCAGGCGCGACAAGGCGGCTAGGACCTCGGCCTCGCGCGGTGCGCGCGCGGTCGCGTGGCCCAGCTTGCGGCCGGGTCGCGGTTCCTTGCCGTACACATGAAGATGGGCACCCGGCACGGCGAGCACCGCCGGAGACTCCGGCAGGCACCCCACGAAATTGACCATGCCGGCGGCGGCTACGGCATGGGTGGCGCCGAGCGGCAGACCCAAAACGGCACGCAGATGGTTCTCGAACTGGCTCGTCTCCGCGCCCTCGATCGTCCAATGCCCGGAATTGTGGACACGAGGGGCCATCTCGTTGGCGAGCAGGTCGTCGCCCTTCTGGAAAAACTCCACGGCCAGGACCCCCACATACCCCAGGTGCTCGAGGAGCCGCCGCGCATAGGCCTCGGCGCGGGCCGTCATCGGGTCTCCGGGGCGGGCGAGCGATTGCGCCAGGACGCCGTTTCTGTGGACGTTCTCTGTCAAGGGGTAAAAACGCATCTCGCCGGAGGCGGCCCGCACGGCGATGATCGAGACCTCGCGATCAAAGGCCACGAAACCCTCGAGGATCAATGGTGTGCCGGATAGCGCCGAAAATGCCGCATCCGCGTCGGCCGCCTGGCGCAAGACCCGCTGACCCTTGCCGTCGTAACCCATGGTGCGGGTCTTCAAGACCGCGGGCCAGCCGACTACGCCAAGCGCCCGGTCCAGGTCGGCGCGGCTGTCGACCGCGACGAATGGCGGCGTCGGTATGGACAGATCGGCGAAGAGCCGCTTCTCGTGCCAGCGGTCGCGGGCGACGGCGAGCGCCCCCGGGCCGGGATGCACGGCGACGCGCGAGGCCAGGTAACGAAGGCTCGCCTCCGGGACGTTTTCGAACTCGTAGGTCACGACATGGGCGCACTCGGCCAGGCGGTCGAGCAGGCGCTCATCGGCATAATCCCCGCACAAGAGTTCGCCGGCGCTGCGCGCGCACGCATCCGCCGAGGGGTCCAGAAACAGGCAGCGGATGCCGAGGGGCTGGCCCGCCAGGGCCAGCATCTGCGCGAGCTGGCCGCCGCCTATGATGCCGACGATCATGGAATGCGCGGGTCCCCATGGGCCAGGACGGCCTCGGTCTGGCGGGCCCGGAAGGCCGCTAGGGCCTCCCGGATCGCGGCATCGTGCGAGGCCAGCAGCGCCGCTGCGAACAAGGCGGCGTTGGTCGCTCCGGCCTTCCCTATGGCGAAGGTGGCGACCGGGACCCCGGCCGGCATCTGCACAATCGACAGCAGGGAATCCAGGCCCTTGAGGGCCTGAGACGGCACCGGCACGCCCAGCACGGGGAGGGTGGGCTTCGCCGCCACCATGCCTTGGAGGTGGGCGGCGCCGCCGGCGCCGGCGATGATGGCGCGCAGCCCGCGTCCCTGCGCCTCTGCGGCATAGGTGAAGAGCAGATCGGGCGTGCGGTGTGCCGACACGACCCGGACCTCGTGGGCGATGGCAAGATCCGTCAAGATCTGGGCGGCATGCTGCATCGTCTCCCAATCGGAGCGCGAACCCATTATGATTCCCACAAGCGCCGACATAGGCCTCCCGAAACCCCATTATCGATCCGGTCGAAAGGCGTCCTCTACAAGGGCGCCTCCGAATGCGCGAGACCCGCGCATTGTGTCACAGCCCGCGCCTTCCTGTCCCGCTGCCGCGCGCCGGTCATACCCCCCGGCCCACGGATAGCGCACGGCCACGATAGCCCCTGAAGCGGCCGGGGCGGGGAGCCGCACGGCTTCTATAATGGGCCTGAAGACCGCATTCTGAGTCCGTAACCGCCCGATCACGGGCGACCGCGATACACGGCCGGCTGATCAGAGGTCCGGCGTACGGCATCGGCCGCAGGCCATCGGTCTGGGTCGGGTCACCTCGACGCCCCGCTAAAGACCTGCCCGCGCATCCCCCCTTTCAGACGATTTCCGACCAGGCCTTGCGCCCAGGGGGGCTAATGATCGACTTCGGCGTGTCGACGCTGCCATGGAAAGGGCGGCGGATCGCCCTGTCCTTGCCTCGGCGCCTCGGCTGATGACCCGGACTCTCTACCAGAGGCAGCAGCGAGACCTACTGCCTCAATCGTTCCACCACGTGGTCCGGGATGCGCGTCATGGTTCGCCCTTTAAGGAAACTTTACGACCAAGCAAAGTTGCTTGATAAGCTAGCGAAGCGGCCCTTATTATGCTGAGCAGGAACTACGCAGAATCGGGCAAGAAGGCACGGAACCTCGGAGAAAAGTCCACCGTGACCGTATCTCCTACACTGATATGACTGAGGGGCTGGACTATGGCCGAGATGCTTGACGGCTTTGGCGAGCGGCTGCGCGCATTACGCAAACAGAAAGACATATCCCAGACCGGCCCGGGGCACCTAGCGGGACTGCGCTGCACCCGCATCGGGCACCTCAAGCGCGGGGCCTCCCGTCGGAGCGGCGATACGCTTAAGCGCCTGGCCGATGCGCTGGGGGTCACCAGCGATTATCTGCCGGAAGACGCCACTGAGGATGCCGCTAAGACGAGGTTCGGGGATCAGGATCTGCCGCGGCAATTCCAGGAGGCGGGGCACTTACCGAAAGGGGATAAGACGGTGGTCAAGAAGCTGCTGGATGCCTTCCTGACCACGAAGCAGTTGCAGACCTTGGCGCGTTAGCGCAAAGGAGGGCGCGATGAATGCAACGACCGAACAGATGCTGATCCAGAAGATCAGGACACTTTCGCCGCAGCAGGTGGCAGAGGTGGAGGATTTCGTGGAGTTCTTGGCGGGCAAGGCACGCAAGCGCGCAGCGCTGGATCGGCTGCTGGCAATCGCACCGGCGCTGGAAGCGGCGGGCGGCGCGCCGCTGAGTGAAGAAGAGATCGCCGCCGAGATCGAGGCGGCGCGCAAGGAGCGCCGGACACGGAAAACGAAAGGATCGGATGCGGATCGTTCTTGATACCAATGTGGTGCGACATCAGCGCTGTTGTGGCGCGGCACGCCGTATCAGCTACTCGCCGCCATCACAGCCGCAACGATGCGCAGCTCTACAGCAGCACGGCGCTGCTCGAAGAATTGACGGATGTGCTGACACGGCGCTTTGCGGCTCAGCGCCTCGCCTTGATCGGCCGCACCGCCCGCGAAGTGCTGGCCGATTATGTCGAGACCGTCGAGGTGGCCGAGCCCGCCTCGGTGCCACATGTGGTAACCAATGACGCCGACGACGATCAGGTCATTGCGGCCGCCGTCGCGGCCCACGCCAATCTGATCGTCTCGGGGGATCGCAAGCACCTGCTGCCGCTGGGCAGTTACCAGGGCATTGCCATTGTTGGGGCGGCGGAGGCAATTAGACGCATCGCCAGCGGATAGAGAAATTCGCGTCGGACCGGGAAGAAGTCTCGGGGATCAAGGCGCCTGCCCGACGCCGAGCATTTCCGCGATCCGGGAAAACATGGCCGCGAGTTCGCGGGCCGCTTCGGGCGGCGGAAGCGGGATCTTGAGCGCGCTTTGACCGGTAGCCGCGTCGCGCTCGACCCACGGATGGGTCGCGCCATCGCCGCTCTCCCCCGTTGCCAAGGCGGCCGCCAGCTGTCGGCCCAGGCCCGCGAGTGCCGCCCAGGGATTGGAGGCGGCAGCCGGCGCCTCGGCAAAGGTCCGGGCCTGCGTATCCCGATCCCGGTCCTTGGGCGGCCCACCAGGGGCGTGCGCGGCTTGCCGGTCCGCGCCGCCGTCCGGTGCGGGCGTCTCGAAGGCGCGCTCCTCGGCGGGCGTCACCCTTTCGGCCTCGCCCATGCGGCCGGTGACGTTCTCGACGTCCTTCATGAAGCGGTTGAGACGCGATCCCCCAAGCGAGATCTCGCCTGCGCCCGCGTCCAGTACGCCAGCCGACAGCGAACGCTTGAAGGCGAGCACCGCCAGCATGCCCTCCTCTATGGTCCCCTTGGCCACGAAATTCACGACCCGCACCGGCCGCTTTTGCCCCATCCGATGAATGCGCGCGATGCGCTGCTCGAGGATCGCGGGATTCCACGGCAGGTCCATGTTGATCAAGGTGGTGGCGTGCTGCAGGTTCAGGCCCGTGCTACCGGCGTCCGTGGACAGAAAGACGCGACAGTCCGGATCGTCCCGAAATCTCTGGACGAGCGCCGGGCGCTTTTCCGAGGGGATCCCACCGTGGAAGCTCACGTACCCCATCCCGCGGGCCTCGAGCCTGCGGATTACGATGTCGTGGCTGCGGGTCCACTGTGAGAAGACCACGGCCTTGGCCTGCTGGGCGGCCAGATCGTCAATGATCGCCGCCACTTCGTCCGCCTTCACGCCATGATCGCTCTCCTGATCGAGGAGATAGGTGCTATTGCACGCCATGCGCATATTCTGAAGGGCGCAGGTAAGGCGCCGCTGGTCCTTGTCCGACAGGAATCGTGTCTTGCGCCAGCGCTGGACGATGCGCGCGACGATGTCCGCATTCTCCTCGTGATAGCGCATCTGTGCATCGGTCATGGGCACGAGGACGTTGCTATCGGTCCGTTCGGGGAGCTGGCGCAGCACCTCGGCCTTGCGCCGCCGGATCATGACCGGAGCGAGCGTCTCGCCGATCTTCTCGAGCCCGGTATAACCGGTGACGCGTCCGGCCTCGTCACGCAGCTGGTGCTCGTGCAAAAGCTTCCAGGTGGGTCCGAGCCGATGCTGGTCCACGAATTGGACGATCGAGATCAACTCCTCGAGCTTATTCTCGAGCGGCGTCCCGGTCAGGACGATGGCATAGGGGCTATCGATACGCTTCAGCGCGCGCGACGCAATGGTGTTCCAGTTCTTGATGCGCTGCGCCTCGTCTACGATGACGAGATCCGGCGCCCAATCGGCGATGAGATCGAGATCGGGTTTGAGCTTCTCGTAATTCGTGATCTTGCAGAAGTCGTCGGCGGCGTAATCCTTCTGCCGCTGCGCGCGGCCTCCCGCGATCACCCGCGCCTCGCGGCCGGCAAACCGCTTGATCTCGCCCTGCCACTGGTACTTGAGGGACGTCGGACAGACCACGAGCACACGCGCAACCCCGAAGTGCCGCGCCAGGATCTCGGCCGCGGCGATCGCCTGGGCGGTCTTGCCAAGCCCCATCTCGTCGCCTATCAGGACGCGCCCGGCGCGCACGGCGAACAACGCGCCCTCGACCTGATAAGGGTAGAGCGGAAGCTTCGTGAGCCCTGCCCGCCCCCAGTCGGCGGCGCCCCGCGGGAACAACTGGTCCAGAACCCGGGCCCGGTGCGCCGCATCGCGCAGGCCCGCCATGAAGTCCAGGACCTCCTCGGAGACACGCAGCTCGTGCCCGGCCTTGGCGGCGGCCTCGATAAACGGCCCCAGATCCCCGGAACGGTTGGGAAGCAAATGGCCGCTTGGCTCGTCGAAGAGCCGCGCGGCCGCCTTGCGCAGGGCGGGCGGACACTCGGTCCCGGGCCGGAACCGGACGCCCCGGCGACCGTCGTTATAGAGGCCGAGCTCCGAAAACGCCGGCTGATAGCCGCGCGCGAACACCGCCTTGGCACCGCGCTTCTTCAGAAGCCTCGCCAGCATGAACTCGATATGCTTGCAGGTCCCCAACGCGTTGGTCGCGTAGTCCGGACACGAACAGCGGTTGTCGTCCGGGCGCAGCCCGCGGATCGCCACGCGGTAGCGCGACTCCGTGGCCGGGTTCGTCACATGAAAGTCGGAGAAGATCGGCTCGTCCGTGAGGTTCTGCCAGCGAAAGGCCTGCGCGCGTCCGAACTGCCGGCGCAGGGCCCGTTGCCAATCGGCAGGGGCAAGATCCGCGGGTTTGTGGGTAGGCGATACCTTGGGGGCCGCGCGTCTCTTGGATCGTGAACGGGTCTTGCGTTCGGAAGCCTTCATGGGACCGCCTTTTGGCATCCCGTCACACGGTGCCCCATCCCTATTCCCCCTCGATCGGCGTCGCCGGACAGGCGCACGATACCCGTTTTCCGGGCCGCTGTCGCCTCGCCTCGCCTCAAGGCGCAAGGCCGACGCCTGCGGCGCGCTCCAGGCGATCGCGCACCGCGTCCCACTCCCGCCCGGCCGGGGGGCGCTCGACGAGTACCACCCGGCAGCCCCAGCGGTCGATGGCATGCAACCGCGCGTAAAGGGCGCGCCCGTAGGCGCCGGCTGCCCGGGGCATGATGGACCAGCGGCAACGGATAGCCCCCCCGGACGGGGGGCGCCGGGCCAGCACCGCAACCGGCTGCGGCCAATGGCGCCACTGCACATCCGGATCGTCGACGAGCCGCAGCGCGGTCTTGGGGGCGTAATGGGAGGGCAGGCCGCCCGGGACACGCGGGGCATCCGCCGTGCGGCCCGCCGGGAAAACACCGAGGATTTCAGCAAGCTCGCGGGCCGCCACTGCGCCCGGGCGCAGAAGGCGAGGCACGGGCGTACTGAGGTCGAGAATGGTCGATTCGAGACCGACGGCGCACGGGCCGCCGTCCAGGATCACATCGACCGCCTGTCCCAGGCCCGACGCGACATGCGCCGCGGCAGTCGGGCTCACGCCGCCGAATGGGTTGGCCGAGGGCGCGGCCAACCCGCGGCCGAAGGCCTTGAGCAGCGCAAGCGCCAGGGGGTGCGCCGGGACCCGGAGCCCGACCGTGTCCTGGCCGCCGGTGACGATATCGGGCACGCCCGGCCCGCGCCGCAAGATCAGCGTCAAGGGCCCTGGCCAGAAACGTTCGGCCAGACGCCAGGCGACGGGCGGGATGTCGCGCG
>DAIDMD010000154.1 GCA_027449165.1 Acidiferrobacter sp.
ATTATCATCATGACCGACGCCGACGTGGATGGCTCGCATATTCGCACGCTGCTTTTGACCTTCTTCTACCGGCAGATGCCCGAACTCATTGCCCGCGGCCACATCTATATCGCGCAACCGCCCCTCTACAAGGTCAAGCACGGCAAGGCGGAACGCTACGTCAAAGACGATACGGAACTCACGGCGTACTTGGCGCAAAACGCCCTCGAGGGTGCAAGCCTCCAATGCGGCCCTGGTGGGCAAGACCTTGCGGGCGCGGCGCTGGACGGGGTCTTTTATGATTACGTCAAGGCGGACCACTACCTGCGGCGGCTTGCGCGGCGCTATGACCGGGCGCTCCTGAAGGAGCTTATGTACATGCCGGCCTTGACCGCCGAGGTCCTCAAGGATGGTCCTCAGGCCGCTGCCCTCACCGCCGCCCTCACCGAACGGCTTGCCGGCCTGCGCGACCCCGCCGTGCGTTACGAAATTAACGCCATCCATAGTCCGCAACTCGATACGTATGAGATCTTGGTCGTGCGTACCGAGCATGGGGGCGTCCGAACCTCGCGGCTCGACGGGGCGCTCGTGCACTCGGCCGAATACAAGGCCCTCCACGCGTTGGGCCAGCGGCTATCGGGGCTCATCAAGGATAGTGGCGTCGTGGCGCGCCAAGGACGCGAGCAGCCGATCGAGACCTTCGAGCAGGCCTATGAGTGGCTACTGGCCGAGGCCCGTCGCGGCCATGCCATCCAGCGCTATAAGGGTCTCGGCGAAATGAACCCCGACCAGCTCTGGGAGACCACCATGGATCCCACGGTCCGAAGGCTCCTCAAGGTCAACGTCGAAGACGGCGTGGCCGCCGATCTCATCTTCACCACCCTCATGGGGGACCAGGTCGAGCCGCGCCGCGATTTCATAGAAAGAAACGCACTACAGGTCTCCAACCTCGATATTTAGGGGGTGTCATGGATGACGATGCCTATCGGCCGATCCCTTGCGCGACCCAGGATCGGTATGAGCGGGCCATTATCACCGGGCAACCGCTCGCCCTAAACTGGCCCTACGGCGACCACCGAATGGATGACCGCGTGCGGGTCCTTGATCTGGAGACCTCTCAGGGGGCCGAGTATGTGCGCTTCACGGACAGCAATGGCCGCATCCACCGCGTCCGCCTAGACCACGTGCGTCTTTGCGACGACTGACGGCCCCTGACACCCATCGCCGCGTTTCCACCCGTCACGGCGCGCCGCCCGCCCTGTGAAATCGCAGGTCGCGGGCCGGCTGGCCGAGCCTCAGGCCACGCCGCTCGAAGCGTGTCCATGGCCGCTCTCCCCTACCGCCCTCGCCCAAGGCCAAGGCCGGAACCGACGATGCCGCCTCAAGCATGGCGTCGGCGTAAGGCGCCCAGTCCGTGGCCATGTGCAACACCCCTCCGGGGCGCAGAATACGTGCCACCTCCCGGAGGAATGGGCCCTGCACCAGGCGCCGCTTATGGTGGCGGGTCTTGGGCCAGGGGTCGGGAAAAAACACCTGCACGGCCGCTATCCGTCCATCGGGGATCTGGCGCAACAGCACATGCACGTCCGCCTCGATCACACGCACGTTCGCAAGCCCCGCCTGCTCTATGCCGCGCAATACCTTAACAAGCCCCGCGCGATAGACCTCGACCCCGATATAATCGCGCGACGCGTCGGCCGCCGCTAACGTCAGTAACGACTCACCATCACCAAATCCTATATCCAAAACGACTTCCCGACACCCTTCACCGAGCCTGTGCCACTCATCGTCGGCGATCGCAAGCTGTCCCCACAGGCGCTCGCGCGTGGCCCTGGCCGCATCGCCCAACGGCCGCTCACGACGCGCGTAGCTGCGGATCTCGCGTAGATGAAAGCCGTTCACGAGATCAGCCCGGCCATGGGCGATGACGGGTCAGCCGAAATGCGCCGCGGCATGCGTCCCGCGCGATAGGCCTGGCGGCCTGCCTCCACACCCTTGCGCATGGCCTCGGCCATCATCACCGGGTCGCGGGCCGCCGCAATCGCCGTGTTCATCAACACCCCGTCACACCCAAGCTCCATGGCCACGGCCGCGTCCGAGGCCGTACCGACGCCGGCGTCGACCAGGATGGGCACGCGCGCGTTCTCGACGATCAGGCGAATGTTCAGGGGGTTACGTATGCCGAGCCCGGAGCCGATGGGGGCCGCCAGCGGCATCACCGCGACACAACCAATGGCCTCCAGGCGCTTGGCCGCGACCGGATCATCGGTCGTATAAACCATGACCTCGAAGCCTTCCGCGACCAATGTCTCGGCCGCCCGGATGGTCTCGACCATGTCCGGAAACAGGCTGCCTTTATCGCCTATGACCTCGAGCTTCACGAGCCTATGATCATCCAAAAGCTCCCGCGCCAACCGGCATGTCCGCACCGCCTCGTCCGCCGTATAGCAGCCGGCGGTGTTGGGGAGGATCGTGAATCGATCCGGGGGCAAGACATCGAGCAGGTTGGGCTCGCCCGGGTTCTGGCCGAGGTTGGTGCGCCGCACCGCCACGGTCACGATCTCCGCCCCGCTCGCCGCCACCGCGCGCCGGGTCTCGTCCAGGTCCTTATATTTTCCTGTACCGACGAGCAATCGCGAACCAAACGTGCGTGCACCCAGCCGCCAAACATCGTCTCCTTGCGCCATCCTTAACCACCCCCAATCGCCTGAACAATCTCGATCCGATCACCGTCCCGCAGGACCCGGTCGCTGTGTTGGGCGCGCGGCACGATCTCGTGGTTGATCTCGACCGCGATGCGCTTTCCCACAAGCCCCATCTCGAGCAACAGGGCCATGAGGCCCGCGGTCTCGGGGAGGGTGCGCGGCGCTCCGTTCACATAAATCTGCATGGACAATGGCACGTATCCCTAAAAAGCGGTATATTGTATTGCCTCTCAGGCCGTCCGGCTATGCGGGTGTAGTTCAATGGTAGAACTTCAGCTTCCCAAGCTGATAGCGAGGGTTCGATTCCCTTCACCCGCTCCACCTCAACTTTCCAGAGACCTCCAAGGAACGCAAGGGACCAGGCAGCACCGCCGTTGCGCACGGCCTACCAATGTGTCGGCGGGCTTGTTCCATCACCATCCCCCCGCGTAGCGAATGATGCTGATTCCGCAGCGTACCCCGCCTGGGTGCGACGGGGAAAGACAGCCCCCGCGACCGAAGCGGTGGGGCACGACGCCGTCCCGACCATCGAGCCCATAGCGTACAGCACGCCTTAAACCCGCCACATTAACGCCCTCGCCAGGACGCTACTATCGGCAAAATGCTCTACCGGGACGCTTAATGTGTCGGGCGCTGGCGCAAGCGACAGACGCCAGAAGATGATGCGCCGCGACGGCCGTCGGGCGACAGCAGTGGCCGAGGCCGACGCCATCCGCCAGCCGCTTCGGCCCCCCAGGCGCCGCGCGCGCCATCACCGCCGGCACCAAAGGCGCCAGCGGTGTGGCCGGCCCGCCGTCGGCCTATGGTCAGCACCGCCGCGCCGCTTTAGACTGAGCCCCTTTCGTTTTCGGGCGGTACTGTGAAGAAGCGCACGCGCATCCTCGCCATCACGGCAAGTCTCATCGTGGTCCTGTTCGTGGCCGGCGTCGCCCTCCTCCCGGCGCTCATGACCTTAGACGGGGTCAAGGGCCAGATCGCCGAGACCCTGAGCCAGGCGACCGGTCGACCGGTCACGATCCACAGGCTTAGCCTATCGGTCTTCCCCTGGCTCGGCATCCGCCTGGACGGCGCCACGCTCGGCAACGCCCGAGGCTTCGGGCCCGTCCCGTTGGCGCGCGTCGATGATGTGCGCATCGAGGTGCGCATCATCCCCCTGTTCAACCGCCACATCGTGTTGCGCCGCGTGATCCTGACGGGGCTGCGCCTGAACCTCCAGGAGAACAAGGCCGGCCTCACCAATTGGGCCACGCTCGTTCATGCCAAGCCCACGCCTCGCACGCCCGCGGCCGCAAAGGCCGAGGCCCATGAGGCGCCGGCCTTTGTCCTTGCGCGCGCCGCGGGCCTTACCGTAAGACACGCGCTCATCCACTATGACAATGCCCGCACTCACAGCCGCGACACGCTGTCCGATCTGGCCTTGCGCCTGGGCGTCATCGTGCCCGGACGGCCGGTGGCCATCAACCTCCATGCCCTTTTAAAGACCGCGGGCCATCCGCCCCTCCCGTTTCGTCTCGCAGCCCAGGCCACCTATAAAGCGTCCGGGCTCACGCTCGCCCCCTTGCGCCTGCAGGTTGCAAGCCTCGTCGCCCATGGCCAGCTCCACGTCCTGCGCGCGGCGGCGGGCATCAGCGCCAGCGGACGACTCGTCGTGCCCCCCTTCGCCCCGCGCCCCTTGCTTGCGGCCCTGGGCCTCCATTACACGCCGCGCGACCCGCATGTCCTAAGGCAGTCCTCGGCGGACCTAAGCTTCCATTGGGACCCATCGACGCTCACGCTCGCCCCGCTGCGCCTGACGCTCGACAAAACCACCATCACCGGCGACATCACGCGCATCGCCCACCCGCTCCTATACCGGGCCCGCCTCGCCATCGACCACCTGCGGCCCATGGCCTATCTCCCCGCGCCCGCGAGCACGCCACCTGCGGCATCACCCGTGAGCACACCCGCCGGGCACGCGCCGCCCTCGACGATCACGAGCACCCCGCTGGTCGCCACCATCTCCTGCGGACGGCTCCACGTCCATGGCTTGGTGGCCACCAATCTCCATGCCCATATCCGCTCGTCCGTCGGTCACGTCGTAGTGAAGCCGCTGACCATGGCGCTCTACCAAGGACGCTTCGCGGGGACCATCAAGGCCGTGCTCGCCAGCCATCCGCGCGCCTGGCGCGTGAATGCCCTGATCCAGAACGTCCAGGCGAGCGCGGTCCTGCGCGCCCTGCATCTCTTTCCGGAATTCTCGGGGGCCGTGGATGCCGACGTCCACCTCCATGGCTCGGGGACGAAGCTTCCCGCCATCGAGCGTAGCGCCTCGGGACGCCTGACCGCGAGCATGCCAAAGGGCGTACTCCGCGGCATCGACCTCGATTTCATCGCCAAGGATCCCAAGGCGGTGGCGGGCGCGCACAAGGCCCGCGTCAACCAGGGCACGGCGTTCTCCAACCTGCATGCCAGCGCCACCGTCTCCCACGGCGTCGTTCATATGGGCACCCTGGCGCTTCATACCACGCGCGCCGTCATCCATGGACACGGCCGCGTAACGCTTGCCACGAAAAGCATTAACTATCTGCTCGACGTGGCCTTGCCGAGCGGCCTCGTCATCCCGGTGCGTGTCCAAGGCCCGGCCGGCCACATCCGGTTCAATGTCTCCCTGAACCGGCTATTCAGCGATTCCACCCACAACGGTCTCGGCAAGACCCTAAACACCCTGGGCGGCGTCCGGAAGCATGCCCTCGGCAGTCCCTAGCGGTGGACGACTTCGCGCGCCGGCTGCTTGCCTGGTATCGGCGCCATGGGCGCCACGACCTCCCATGGCAGGTCGGCGACCCCTA
>DAIDMD010000155.1 GCA_027449165.1 Acidiferrobacter sp.
TCCTGCAGGTCTTGATCGACGTCCTGGCCCTGCCGCTTACCGCCGGCCCCCGCGCCGGGCCGCTTCTGCGGCGCATCTGCACGGGTCTGGTGGCGGCCAGTCCCGCCATTACGTTCGCGTACTATGTCGTCCTCGATGAGCACGCAGATGAGCTGCGCCCCGAGTTCTCGGCGGGGGCCTGTGCCCCGGGTCTGCGGATTACGCGCGGACAGGCGGCCTTGTTGTGGGCCATCGCGCGCCCCCGGCGCGTGCGTTTGTATCACGCCGCTGATCCCCGCACGCCGGCGTGGCTGTGGCCCGGCCACGACGCGCGCGAGCTCGTGTTGTTTCCGTTCGGCGTGGCCCCCGCGCAGGGGATCGGCGTCGTGGGCGCGCGCGAGGCGGGTTTCTTCGCGAGGGTCGGTGTCGAGTCGTTCTCGGCGTTCATGAATCTCGGTGACCTCACCCTCACCCTGAGGACGCTCGCGTTGCGCGATCCGCTCACCGGATTACCGAATCGCGCGCTGTTTCTCGATCGCCTCATTCATGCCTGCGCGCATGCGCGCCGCATGGAACGTCTCCTTGGGGTGGTGTTGCTCGATCTCGATGGCTTCAAGCTCGTCAATGACCGGGACGGACATGCCGCGGGTGATGCCCTCCTGCGACGGGTCGGCCAGGCCATACAGTCGTTTTTGCGTCCCGGCGACACGCTGGCCCGGATCGGCGGCGACGAGTTTGCCCTCTTGTTCGTCGATATACCCTGCCTCAACGATCTCGAGGGTCTGTGCGAGCGCCTGTTGAAGGTCCTGCGCGAGATCGGGCTCACGCAGTCGGCCCCGCCGGGGCTTGCCATCACGGGCAGCCTCGGCGTCACGGTGTTTCCGCTCGATGACAACGACGCCGACACCCTCATGCGTCACGCCGATCTCGCGCTCTATGCGGCCAAGGCCGGGGGCCGTGATCAATACCGGGTCCACAGTGTGGAATTCGAGGAGGCCGCCCACCAGGGTCTCAAGGTGCGCGAGATGGTACGGGCGGCACTCAGTGAAAATCGCATGACCCTGTATTACCAGCCGATCGTGCGTATCGATGGACCGGTCGTGGGCGCCGAGGCCCTGCTGCGGCTTCGGCATGACGACTACGGCCTTTTGGCGCCGGAGGCCTTTGCGGGCGTCCTCGATTCTGGCCCGCTGGCCCGCGCCCTCGGACGCCATGTCCTGGAGACCGCCGCCGCGCACGCCGAGCGCTGGATAATGGCCGAGCTGCGCACGCCCGAAGGCCTGCCGTTACGCATCTCGGTCAATGTGAGCGCCGCTTACCTGCTCGACCCCGGCTTTCTCGGGGATGTGCGCGCGACGCTTGCGCGTCACCCCCGGCTCATGCCCGCGGCGCTCGAGATCGAGATAACCGAGTCCGCGCCCTTGCGGGATCTCGCCGATGTCCATCAGACCTTGCACGCCTGTCTGGCGCTCGGGCTGCGCGTGGCGCTCGACGATTTCGGGACCGGATCCGCTTCACTCACCTATCTGCAGAAGCTGCCCGCGCAAACCCTGAAGATCGATCAGAGCTTCGTCCGCGACATGGCCCATGACCCCAAGGACTACGCGATCGTCTCCGCGGTCGCGCATGTCGGCCATCTCCTGGGGCTGGACGTCGTGGCCGAAGGGGTCGAGACCGATCGCCATCTGGAATTCCTCCGCGGCCTCGGTTGTGTGTGCGTGCAGGGCTATGCCATCGCCCGCCCGATGTCCGCGGACGATCTCCCGGGCTGGTGCCGGATGTACGAAAAGCGCCGCACCGCAGCCCGCTGACGCGCGCCGCGGCCGGCGCTAGCGGCAAGGCCATCCGTTATCGGTCGCGGCTTACGCGGAAAACGAGTTACCGCAGCCGCAGGTGGTGCGCGCGTTCGGGTTTTTCACGACAAAGCGC
>DAIDMD010000156.1 GCA_027449165.1 Acidiferrobacter sp.
CGATTCGAATTTCGCGGACATGGCCAATATCGGCGGCCGCGAGGCCGGTACCATCACGGCGGCCTGTTTCCTCTCGCGCTTCGCCGAGAATTACCCATGGGCGCACCTCGACATCGCGGGTATCGCCTACAAGAGCGGCAAGGAAAAGGGGGCAACCGGACGGCCCATTCCCCTGCTCATGGAGTTTTTGAGGCGCCGCGCGCAAGCGACATGACCCGGGTCGATTTTTACCTCGGCAACAACGGGGTGGGGCGCGATGCGCTCGCCTGCCGGCTCGTGGAGACGGCCTACAGGCGCGGCCATCGGGTCTTTCTCTGGGTCCCGGAAAACGAGGTCGGCCCCTGGGACGATCGCCTGTGGACGTTTTCGGATACGAGTTTCGTGCCGCACGCGCCCGCAGGCGGCGCCGACGAGCCGGTGCTCATAGGTGCGCAGCTCCCGGAGGGCGGGGACGTCCTGGTCCCGCTGGCGGCGGACCCCCCGCCGTCGGTGGCAGGCTTTGCGCGCGTCCTCGAGGCCGTCGGCGCCGCCGATGCCGAGAAGGAGCGATCGCGCGTCCGGTTCCGTCATTACCGGCGGCAGGGCCTCGAGCCCGCCGTCCATAACCTCCCGTGACGCGCGATCGGAAAGAGTCGCTGCCGGACATCCTGGCGGGGCTGCGGGCGCTGGCGGCCGAGCTGCGAAACGACACCCAGGTCGGCGACGACGGCATTCCGGTCCTGACGACGGCGGTGGCAAGTCCGGCCAGGCCCGATGCGCGGCCGCGCACGGTCGGCGCCCCCATCCCGACCCTGAGCGCGGTGGCTGCGCGCCCCCAAAAGGACGCCGAGGCCGTGCGCGCACAGGCCCTCGGCGCCCGGATCCGGGCCGACGCGATCATGCGGCGCGTCGATGCCCTGTGGCGCGCCGCTGGGAACGGCGCGCCCGACCCTGCTATGATGGCGGCGCTCGAACACGCCCTGACAGAAGCCCTTCAAGACCCGACCTGACACCGAGATGACCGAACCGTCGCAAGCCCTCGCCAAGAGCTACGAGCCTGGCGAGATCGAGAAGGCCGTTTACGCGCAATGGGAGGCGAGCGGCGCCTTTGCACCCTCCGGGCAAGGACCGGGATATTGCATCGTCATCCCGCCGCCCAACGTGACCGGCAGCCTACACATGGGGCACGCCTTCCAGGACACTATCATGGACGCGCTCACGCGCTACCACAGGATGCTCGGCGACGACACCCTTTGGCAGCCGGGCACCGATCACGCCGGCATCGCGACCCAGATGGTGGTCGAACGGCAATTGGAGGCGGCCGGCGAAAGCCGCGTGGCGCTGGGCCGGGAGCGGTTTCTCCAGGCGGTGTGGGAGTGGAAGGCGCGCTCGGGCGGACGAATCAGCGAACAGCTCCGCCGCATGGGTGCATCGGTCGACTGGTCGCGGGAACGCTTCACGCTCGACGAGGGGCTCTCGCGCGCGGTCCGCGAGGTCTTCGTGCGGCTCTACGACGAGGGCCTCATCTACCGCGGACAGCGCCTTGTGAACTGGGACCCGCGGCTTCAGACTGCGGTCTCCGATCTCGAGGTCACGGCCGAGGAGGAAGACGGCCATCTCTGGCACATCCGTTATCCGCTGTCCTCGGGCGGACATCTCGTCGTCGCCACGACCCGCCCCGAAACCCTGCTCGGCGACGAGGCGGTCGCCGTGCACCCCGAGGACCCGCGCTACCGGCACCTCGTCGGGAAGACCGCGAAACTCCCGCTCACCGGCCGGGAGATCCCCATCATCGCCGACGACTACGTCGACCCGGCCTTCGGCTCGGGCTGCGTCAAGATCACCCCGGCACACGACTTCAACGACTACGAGGTCGGCCAACGCCATGGGCTTGCGCTTACCAACATCCTGGACAAGGCGGCCTGCATCCAGCTGCCCGGCTCCCCCTATCACGGGCTGAGCCGCGAGGAGGCCAGACGGCGCATCGTGGCCGACCTCGAGGCCGCGGGGCTCCTGGACCATGTGCAGCCCCACAAACTCAAGGTCCCGCGCGGCGAGCGGACCCAGGTCGTGATCGAGCCATGGCTCACCGACCAGTGGTATGTGCGCACCGCGGATCTCGCGGCGCCGGCGCTCGCGGCGGTCGAGGATGGTCGCATCCGGTTCGTGCCCGAAAACTGGGACAAGACCTATTACGAATGGATGCGCAACATCAAGGACTGGTGCATATCGCGTCAGATCTGGTGGGGCCATCGCATCCCCGCCTGGTACGACGAGGCGGGACGGGTGTACGTCGCCCGGACCGAAGACGAGGCCCGCGCGCGCCACGGGCTTGGCGCCGAGGTCGCCCTCTCCCGGGACCCCGACGTCCTCGACACCTGGTTCTCGTCGGCCCTCTGGCCGTTCTCGACGCTCGGCTGGCCGGAACGGACCGAGGACCTGGCGCGCTTCTACCCCACCCAGGTCCTCGTCACCGGATTCGACATCATCTTCTTCTGGGTCGCGCGGATGATCATGATGGGCCTCAAGTTCACCGGTGAGGTCCCGTTCCGCGAGGTCTACGTCCATGGCCTCGTGCTGGACGCCAAGGGCCAGAAGATGTCGAAGTCGCGGGGCAACGTCATAGACCCCATCGACCTCATAGACGGCATAAGCCTCGCGGACCTCGTCGCCAAGCGCACGAGCGGACTCATGCAGCCGGCGAAGGCCGAGGAGATCCGCCGCGCCACCGAGCAAGAATATCCCGAGGGCATCCCGTCCTACGGCGCCGACGCCCTGCGCATGGCGTTTGCCAGCCTCGCGACCCAGGGACGGAACATCAACTTCGACCGGGCGCGCATCGACAGCTACCGCAACTTCTGCAATAAGCTCTGGAATGCCACGCGCTTCGTGCTCCTGAACACCGAGAACGCCGACTGCGGCAACGAGGGCGATTATGTCCTCGATACCGGCGATCGCTGGATCGTGTCGCGCCTCCAGGAAACCGAGCGGGCGGTCGAGGAGGCCTTTGCCGCCTACCGCTTCGATCTGGCCACACAGGCCCTCTATGGCTTCGTCTGGGACGACTACTGCAGCTGGTATCTCGAGTGGTCGAAGACCGTCCTCGCCGATGCCGATGCGCCCGCGGCGCGCGGCACGCGGCGGACCCTGGTGCGCGTGCTCGAGGCCGCCTTGCGGCTTCTGCACCCGCTCATGCCGTTCATCACCGAGACCCTGTGGGCGAAGGTGGCGCCGCTGTGCGGCCGGGCCGGGCCCACCATCATGCGCGCGCCCTACCCGCGCTGCGATGCGAGCCGGATCGACGAGCGCGCCACCGCCGACATGCAGACGCTCATGGGCATCATCAGCGCCGTGCGCACCATACGCGGCGAGATGAACATCGCGCCCGCCGCCCGCATCCCCGTGCTCCTGGACGGCGCCCAGGACCTCGCCGGCCTCGTGCAGGCCCATGAAAGGACCATCATGGCGCTGGCACGCCTTACCGGGATCACCCTCCTCGCCCGGGGCGAGGAGGCGCCGGAGTCCGCGGTCGGACTCGTGGGCGCCGTGCGCGTCCTCATCCCCTTGCAGGGCCTGATCGACAAAACCGCCGAGCTTCGCCGTCTCACCAAGGAGATCGAGAAGACCGGCCGCGAGATCGAGCGCGCCCGAACCAAGCTCGCGCGGCCCGACTTCGTCGCGCGCGCGCCGGCCGCGGTGGTCGAGGAGGAGCGCCGGCGGCTCAAAGACTTCGAAGAGCGCCTGCGCAAGCTCTCCGACCAGGAGGCCCTTATCGCGGCGCTCGGGGGTTAGGCGACCGGCCGACGCCGCGCGCTACCTCGTTCGCCCGGCTTGCGCGGCCCCCTTGCGCCCGGTAGACTCCCGAGGTCTTTCAGGAGATGGCATTCCTCCTTTAACCGCCCTTGTGGCTGATGATGCCTACAGTTCCCGGGAGCCGGGAAGTGTGGGTGTGCCCACGCCCCGCGCCTCTCTGACCGGTCCGCGCACCGCCCGGCCCTGGTCGTGCATCTTGACCGCCGAGGAGGGACGGTGACGTTTTTTTGGATAGCCTGCTTTGCCGTGCCGGGGGCCTGGTTGCGTTACGGTCAGAACCTCGTGGTTCAACGGTTGCTGGGACGGGCCTTTCCGTGGGCCACCCTCTCGATCAATGTCACCGGCTCCTTCCTCATAGGCCTTCTTTCGTATGCTCTCACCCATGGGGCGCCGGTCACTCCGGCCTTGCGCACCGGCGTCCTCGTGGGCGGCGTCGGCACCTATACCACCTTCTCGACCTTCTCGCTCGAGACCCTGCTGCTCCTGGAGGACGGAGAGGCGGTGCGCGGTTTTTGGTATGTCGCGGCATCGCTCGCCCTCGGGCTTGCGGCGGTCTTTCTCGGGGCCTTGGCCGCGTCTCATCTTTAGAACCGCTGGAGGATCCGCTCATAGCCCCTCGAACAAAAACCCAGGCCGTGCGGTCAAGGCCGCCGGCCGCTTGCCGCGAACCGACAAGACCTGACCTTATCCCGCCCGCGAACCGGGCCGCGGATCGCCCGGGGTAGACGCCATGAAGGATATCGAAGTCGTCCGCATCTACCTCCGCGAGGGCGACCGGTCCGGCGGACAGAGTCTCATGGAGCGAATCTTCGCCCTGCTCCACGACCAGCATAAGGTGCAGGGGGTCACGGTGTTCCGCGGCGTCTCCGGATTCGGGATGCAGGGGCAGACCCATTCCGCCGACCTCCTGCATATGACGGCGCACCTGCCTCTCGTCATAGAGTTCTTCGACACGGCCGAGGCCGTCGAGACGGCCCTCGCCGTACTGCGCGGACTCGTGCCCGCCGAGCATATCGTACGGTGGCCCGCGCAATGCCTGTGACAGCCGCGCGCGGGGGGCACGGGCGGATGGCGCCGCGCATCGCGGGGGGCCGGCGGCTCCCATGAAGACGCTGGCGTATATCGCGGTCTTCGCGGTCCTCGGGGCCAGCGCCCGCTACCTGCAGGCCTTGGTCGTCAGCCACGTCGCGGCCGGGCCCTTCCCGTGGGACATCCTGTCGATCAACCTGCTGGGCTCGTTTGCGATGGGCTTTCTGTTCTTCGAGACCCTGGAACGCATCACCCTGAGCCCCGAGGCGCGCACCGGCCTGCTCACGGGCTTCCTCGGCGCCTACACCACCTTCTCGACCTATGTCGCCGGCACGCTGACGCTCTTTGAGCACGGCGCCTGGGCGACGGGGGCCGCCTATCTCCTGGGATCGGTGGTGCTCGGTCTTGCGGCCACGGTGCTCGGCGCGTGGCTGTCGCGCAACATCTCCGGCGGATAGCGCCGGCGTCACAGGTCGCGGGCGAGCACCAGGGCGTCTTCCCGGCCGCGGCGCGCCGGGTAATAATTCTTGCGCAGGCCGATCTCGTTGAACCCGAGGCCATGGTAGAGGGCATAGGCGGCCTTGTTGGAACGCCGAACCTCGAGCAGCGCGATCTTGGCCTGCCCTTTACGGGCCACGCCCAGCAGATGGCTCAGCATCTGCCGGCCGAGCCCGCGCCGCTGGTAGCTCGGGTGGACACAAATGTTCAACAGATGGCATTCGCCGGCGGCCACCGACATGACCCCATGGCCCACGAGCCGGCCCCGGTCCTCGAGCACACGACAGCAATAGCCGACCCGCAGGCAATCGCGGAATATCCCCTCGGTCCAGGGAAATTCGTAGGCCTGTCGCTCGACCTGCATGACGAACGGCAGGTCCTCGCCGGACATCGCGCGCAGCCGGACCTTGGGGGCGATGCCCCGCTCGGCACCCGCCGGCAAGCGCCAGCTACTCATGGTCTGCGACCTCCCGCGCCCGCTTGAGATCCGCCCAGGCCGCGGCCTTATCCGCCGGGCGCCGCAGGAGGTAGGCCGGGTGATAGGTCACGACCACAGGAATGCCTTCGTAGTCGTGCACACGGCCCCGGAGCCTGGCAAGCGGCTGGTCGGTCGCAAGCAGACTCTGGGCCGCGAACCGTCCCAGCGCCACGAGAATCCGCGGCCGGACGGCGGCGATCTGCGCCCGAAGAAACGGCAGGCAGGACGCCACCTCGGACGGTTCCGGGTCGCGATTGCCCGGCGGCCGGCACTTCAAGACATTCGCAATGAAGACCTCGCGCCGGTCCAGCGCCAGCGCCCGCAACATGCTGTCGAGGAGCTGCCCGGCGCGCCCGACGAAGGGCTCGCCGCGCCGGTCCTCCTCCGCCCCCGGCGCCTCGCCCACGAAACACCAGGCGGCGGTGCGGGGACCCACGCCGAACACCGCCTGGGTCCGGCCGGCGTGTAACGGGCAGCGCGTACAAGACCGGACCTCTTCCGCCAGGCGCTCCCAGTCGCCGGCGTCGGCTGCAGACGGCGGACCAGGGGACGCCACGGAGACATCCCGCCGTTCCCAGACGGTGATCCCCATGGCCTCAAGCCGTTGAAGTGTCGTGGCGCTTACCATAGCCAGAAGTATAACCGCCCCCGCGGGCGCGGGCGCGAACTTCCATGGGAACGCTCTCGCGATCGGCCGCCGCACGGCGACCAGCCGCTAAACCCCTGCCGGGCTTGGGGCGGGGGTTTCCTGGTTCAACGACCAAAGCGCCGAGGCGTGACCACCAGCGCGTCTTGACCTCCCCAGGCGTGGATGGCGTTTTTTCGATCGGTTCGGGGCCTTCCGCCCCTACCTGCGAACGCAGGCCACCACTGGCAAGGCGAAGGCTCAACGCAAAACCCGACCACCCGCTTGGGCGCCTCCGGGCGCAAGGCCGGGTCGGGGATCGCCTAAAAATGGGATACCCGCACAACTCTTCAAGCCCCGGTTACTCGCCCAAGGCCCGCTGGGGGCCCGCATCCGCACGCGGCGTCCCCCGGGGTGCAACCAGGTAATCGGCCAGGCTCGCGATCTGACGGCGGCTCAGCGGATTGGCATAACCGGTCGCCCGCGTGCCCCGGACCCCGGCCAGGATCTCGACGACCAGGTCGGCCGGGCTCTCACGGCGCGCGAGAGCAAAGAGATTCGGGACCGGGCTTCCCGGACCCGCAGCGGCGTGACAGGTCGCGCACAGACGCTTGTAAAGGAAGGCGCCCTCGCGCCAGCGCGGGCCGGTCGGGCGCAGCGGCAACATGCCCCGGAAATCGACCGGGAATCGGTGGTGCAGTACGCGCATCTCGCGCCACACCGTCTGCATCGCGCCGCGCCCTAAGGCCTTGCGGGCGATCGCGATCCGGGTCTTGATGGGCGCTGTGGCGCACCCCGCCCGGTCACAATAGGACCGCGCCTCGAAACCAAGCACTCCGAGATCGCTGCGAATGCGTGCGAGGAGCCGTGCCGGCGGGCGGCCTACGGCCGCGGTATGCGCCTCGTGGGCCAAAAGCGCCACCTCCACACGAAACCGCGCGTCCCGGCCGGCTGCGGCCACGGCCGGCACGAGCAAAGCCGCGATCAGCGCGGCAAGTCGTCGGCACAAGCGATCCGGCAGCGCGATCCGGCCCGCCAATACGCGCCCACAGGCGCGCTTGGGCCTCACACGGTCACGACCACGTCGCCTGCGAGCACCGCGTCGAGCACGGCGTCCCACTCGCCCTCGGAGGGCGCGCCGCGGCGCAGATCACAACGCGACAGACGATGCGCCGCCGGCCCATGCGCAAGAGACGTCAAGGCCGCCTCCATGGTCTGCCGATCCGGGAAAAGGTCCGTCTCCAAAACCACGATGTGCATGGCGTCTTCCTCGGGATCAATCACAATGAGATCACGGCGTCCGCGGCACTAAGCGCCGCAGCGAGCGCTGCCGGATCGAGATACGGCAGGCCTTGATCCGGCACGGTGGTCTCCGGCCGCACGTCGGCAAGATCGAGGGTCTCGGCCTGTACGGCGTTTTCCGGGGTATCGGCGACCGGACCTCCCATCAGGATCAAGCGCACGGCATGCCCGAATATCGTAAGCCCCGCGGCAACGCGCATGGCCTCCGTGTGATCCAGGCGACCCAGAACGAGCAGTGCCTTGGGGGCGCCCATGGCCTTAGAGGCTCACGATGCGCCGCGCCGCGGCGGCCATGGCGCTGTTGTCGGTCTGGCTGCCCAAGTGCATGGGGCAATCCCCGTGCCCGAAACGCTCCCACGAATACTCGCAGACCGCCGAGCGCGGACCCTCGCGCAACAGGGCCCCGATCTCCGGGTCGGCGGCGAGTACCGCGGCGGGCCCGGTAAAAAAGCAGGCGCACCGCGCCTTGCGCCGAGCACACGCCCCCAAAAGACCGCGCAGCATCGGCTCCGACTCGGGCCGCGACACCAGAAACAAGACATCAAAATCCTCCATCAGCGCCTCCTCATCATGCGCCATATAAGCATCATGAGCGCCGCGCCGGCCGACGCCGCCGCGAGCACTTCGACCGGGTGCGACGGCGCCGTGGAGCGATTCTTGCGCTGCATGGCGACACCACGCGCGTGCGCGGCCCAGTCGCGCCACCCGCCGATAAAGACCCGGGCCCTCACGCCCAACATCCAAAGCCGCGCGAAATAGGCCACCGACTCATAGGGTCTCGCGCCATACGCAATCACCGGCCGCGTCTTGGCGGCCGGCACGGCCTTCGCCGCAGACACCGGCCCCAGATCGTCCATGGGCAGGGAGACGGCCCCGGGGATATGGCCGCCCCGCGGCCGGGTGCCTCGAACCCCTCGGTAGCGGCCCGGGGGGCGGCCATCCAGGAGGTAGGCGCCTAGGCCGCCGCGCACGAGTCTCTGGAGTTCGCGGCGCAGGACGATGAGCCGGGTCCGCGGCCAGGCTGTATAGATTGCCTCCCGAAACACCCCGCGCGTCGTGCCGCTGCCCGTCGCGCGCGGGTGACGGGCGAGCCAGGCGGTCAGCGGATGGGCTGCGACCTCCACGCGCCCCTGGCCCGCGATATACAAGATTCCCGCGACGAAATCATCAGCCGTGGCATCGTCGCCCGCCACCACCGCGGTCTCGGTACCGGTAAGCCTCATCGTCCCGAGCAGCCAACGGATGTTGCGCCAGCTCACCAGCCGGCCGCGCGGCCCCAGAAACATGCCCGGCGCCAGACACAGCCCGCCGGCGACCGACCGGCGCAGGCACACAGCGCGCGGCCGGGTATCCACCACGACCGTGCCGGCCGGCAGGGGCCAGGGCACGGTCGCCAAGGCCGTTATCGAGGCCGCCGGCCCCACAGCGGCCACAGCCGGCGACCCCGCATACCCCATCAGCACCCGCCGATCTTCGGCAACCGCCCCACGAAGGCCGGACCCTTCGCCGGCGGCGGGTTCTGGAGGTAGTAATTCACGAGCTCACGCACGGTCACGGTCCCATAAAGGCCGCCCATCGGGATCGGTGCGAAATACCCCGCGGTCTGCGGGGTCTTCGACTGCCGGATCAGCTGCGGCGAGACCGAGGCTGCGCGTATCAGAAACGCCATGCCGATCACCACCAGGCCGATGCTCGCTCCGCAAAAGAGCAGGATTTGCCCGGGGGTCATCGCCCCCCCGCCGGTCGCCGCCGCACGGACCACGGGCGGTGCGCAGCCCGTATCCGGAACGGTCACGTTATGCAACAGCTCTTTTACCGTCATTTCAATGTCCCCCCGCCCCTAGAACACGTCCGTCGTCAGGGCCACATAAAGCACGTACATCATGACGACGAACATCGCAATTTGCGCGATCGTTTGCACATTCAGATCCATAAGCCCTCCTAGTGGCCGCCCTTTACGGCCCGGGTCTTCTCCACCGCGTAGACGCCGGCTGCGACATTGCCCTTGTAGTAGGCCGCGAGGCGGTCGACGTTCAGGGGCTTGCTGCTCACCGGGTCGATGACGGGCGGCGTGAAGTATGCGACCCCGTTACGCGTTCGGTGCAGATAGGCCGGGGGCGCGACAAAGAAATAGACGAAGGTCCCGACGGTCATGAATCCGGCGAGCAACGCCAACGTCAGCATCTGCTTTTGGCCGATCGGAAGCATGGGGGTGCCCTCCTTAGTTCTTGCGCACGAACACGCGCCAGTAGCGATCGGCCTTCAGGGTCCCGAGGTGCGTGCCGTTGACCGCGGCCATGACCGTCGGCAAAGCCTCCATGGACGTCGGATTATCGACCCGGACCTCGATCACGGCCCCCGAGACGGCCTCGTTCAGGGCCTTCTTGGTCATGAGCTGCGGGCGCGGGCACGAGTCCCCGAGCACGTCGACCACGCGGCTTATGGTGTAGGTGGTCCCGTCCTCCAGGGTCACCTGGCCGACGGGTGCCGCGGCGGCGTCGGATGGAGCGGACTTGCGGCTGAATAGACCCATGGCATCACTCTCCTAAGGTGGGCAGGGCGGCAGGCGCGCCCAAGGCTTGTTCCGTAGCAATCTTCGCAAGCGCCGGGGCCGCGGGCGCCACAGGCGTCGGGGCGGGTGCGGACGCCGTCTTGCCCTCCCCCTGCGTCGCGCGTTCGCGCTTCAGGATGCGCCGGTACAGGGCGTAGAGGGCGGCGGCCTGGATGATGCCGAACACGACCGCCGGCACCCCGGTATCGCGCTGCAAGGTGAGGGCGTCGGCCCAGCCGAACTGTAGGCCGGCGGCGTTCGGGCGCCCGGTCATCGTCTGCCCGGCCAGCGGCCAGTATGTGAAGGACCACATGAGCGAAGACAGGAACAGCCCCACGATCAGAAACAGCAGGGCCCACAGCGCCCCGATATTGCCCTCACCGGTCTTGACCCAGGAGGACACGGTACACGCCCCGGCGAACACCATGCCAATGCCGAAGAGGAAAAGCCCGATGAACTGGTTGATCCCGACGTCGAAGCGCATGGGATTGCCGTTACCGAAACTGATCATGGCCGTAAAGCCCACGGTCAGGATCATCATGGCGACCAGCAAGGCCTTGGTGTTGCGGTAGCTCTTGAAAAGCATGGCGTCGCGCAGGGCCGCGGTATTGCACCAGCGGGACCTCTGGACGAGAACCCCTACGGTCGTCCCGAAAACGAAAGCCGCCAGGCACTGGCCGTCCACCGTAATCATATCAAGCCTCCAGAATCTTCTTGTAGACCCACGTTCCGACCCACGCCCCGATCACGAGACCGCTGACCGCCAGGTAACCGCCGAGATTCATCTCCGGCGTGAGGCCGAGAAACGTGCTGACGTTGCAGACAAAGGACAGGCGGATGCCGATACCCATGAGCAGGCCGCCTATGGTGATCATGACCCATTCCGACAAGTGCTTCGGCACCCGCCAGTAAAACTCCTTGCTCAAGATCGCGCTCACGAGCGCGCCGAATCCCATGCCGAGGCTGATATAGATCTTCCAATAGGCCCACGTCGGCTTGAATACCATGCGCCAAAACGGGATGCGGTTCATCTCCTTGGCGCCGATCAAGGCCTTCACGAACAGGCCGGCGATCATCGTCTCGCCGCCGCCCACGGTCCAGGCGCCGACGATCTGGAACAGAAAGATATCGAATACCGCGATGATCGCGAGCGCGACTATCGGGTCCAGAGACTTCTTGAAAAAATCCACGGCGTCATCCCCCCGCTAGCCATTTGCCCTGTTGCCGCGCCGGCCCCTTCGCCCCGGCCCCGCACCCGACCCGTCGGGAACCCCGGCCGGGGCGATCCGGCTGTACGGCCTTCCTGACCCCTATCGAGCAAAACTCGGGCCAGCGGCGAAACCGGGCGATTTTCGGGGCTTTGCGGGTAAGTGTCGGGTTATCGTGTCACCATCTTGGAGGGGCGCATCACCATCCTGGTGATGCCGGCGGGGCGCCGGCCGCGGGACCCGCGAACCGCGCGATCCGGCACACCCGCGACGAGCGGGAACGGCCTCGCGACCGCGCGGGGATCCGGGCCCTGGACGGCGTCCAGAGGATGCGGCGGGATGGGGATAGAGGGCCCTTGCGGGCAAAGGACTCGGACACCTTGGGTTGCCGGTCGCCCGTCGGCGGGGCGGCCCCGGAGGCCGCGCATCCGGGGCCTGAGGACCCGCTCCCCCGAGCGACCCGGCCTTGCCCTCAGCCCGTGCTCCAGCCCCGCGGCCGGCGCATACCGGCGACCTTGCAGGCCTGCTTCACGTAGCCGTATGGAAAAAGCTCGAAAAGGCGCGCGCGGGCCTTTGCGCCCATCCCCTGATCCGCCAGATGGCGGATCGTGAAACGGGCGTCCGGGGCGACCTGGTGCTCGTCGAAAAACGCGCGCATGAAACGGATGACTACCCAATGATCGTCCTGTAGGGCCAGCCCCTCGGATTGCGCCAGCGCCTCGGCCACCGGTTCGCTCCAGTCCCCAGGCTCGATCAGGTAGCCCTCGTCGTCGACCAAAACCCGCGTGTCCCCTGCCAAGATCTCCATACCCCTCCCCCTCGAAAATCGGCCTTCGTTACGCCCCCGACACCCGCGTGCCCGCGCTTGGGCCTTGGCGTGTCCGGGACCCCATGTACGCAAGACTCTTCCAGACCGGCTCCTCGCGCTGCCTTGACTCAGGTCAAGACCCGGTCCCCCGCCCTTGCCGTCGGCCGCCTCCTGCGGCAAGCTGGGCCCCACCCGCACCCTGGAACCACAAGGACCATCCCCGCCGTGACCATCGCGACATCCGCCCCGTGGTTCGTCTACGTCCTGGAATGCGCCAACGGGCGCCTCTATACCGGGATCACCACCGACGTCGCGCGCCGGTTCCGCGAACATGCGACAGGCCGGGGCGCGGCGTTTACGCGCATGAATGCGCCGCACCGTGTGCTGGCGTTCACGGCCTGCGCGGACCGGTCGCAGGCAAGCCGTCTCGAGGCCCGCATCAAGCGACTGTCGCCCACGGACAAAAGGCGACTTTGCCGTTCCTGGAGTCAGGACAAACCCCTGGCACTCCTGTGATCCCGGGGCCTTTGCCGCATTCCCATAAATAGGGCCTGTGCATATCTTGGCGATTTTCCCGGGCATTTCACCCGCTCTGTTTCCCAACCTGTCCATTCTTGCAGGTTGACTCACCCATCATGCGCCACGATATTGGGCGCGCGGCCTTGCGGCCAGTCCCATGAAGGGGCATAGGAAGAAACGCGGTACCGACACCATGAAGGTGGGGAGTCCTCCCGTGCCCGGACATCGTCATATCCATGGAATCGGGGGGAGTATGTGGAAAACGATACGGCATCTGCAGGTGGCGGACGCTCCGGATCTCACCGCGCCGAATATGCTGGTGGAGTCCTACAAGCGGTGTCGCCGGTTCGATGTCCGCGTGGCCCAGCGGCGCGTGGAAGATGGCTTCGGAGAAGGGGAAACCCGGAATTTCCTTCAGCAGAACGGGCGCCTCGTCGCCTACGGGCGTCTGGTGGTCGAGGAATACATAAGCGACATCAAGGGGACCGACGACCTGTTCATCTTCACCAACGGGGAAGGCCGCATATTGGGCCTGTGGTCGCGGCCGGAGGTCGTGTCCGCGGCCAGCGACATCGGCCTGCGGCCGGGCGCCTCGCTATCCGAGGGCAGCGCAGGAACCAACGCCGTGGCGCTCGCACTGGCCATGCGGGGCCCGACCGTCCTTCGCGGCAAGGAACATCTCTGCCGCATCTTCCACGACTGGGTCTGCGCGGCGGCCCCGATCATAAACACCGAAGGCAATCTCGTCGGGTGCCTCGACATCTCGGCGGCCGAAGGCCCGATATACGAAAAACTGGCCTTGGCGCGGTCGATCGCGCGGGAGATCGGACGTCTCGTGGGTAACAAAAGCGGGCTGAGCGGGAGCATCACCCTGCGGCAACGGGAGGTCCTTGCGCTGTTCGCGCAGGGGGTGAGCTACAAGGAGATCGGTAAGGAACTGGGTATATCGATCAAGACCGTGGAGGAGCACCTCGACGCGATCCGCACGAAGATGGGCACGAAAAGCCGGCGGGCGTGCATCAAAAAGGCGATCGAGATCGGGGCATTGTAAGGACGGGGCGCCCGGCGGCGGGCGGGATCAGGCCGGCATCCGCGCAAACTCCCGGGCGCGGATATGCTGGACCTTGTCGGGCGTGCGCCCCAACACGCCCTTGACGAGCACGAGGGCGGATCGCAGAACGAGCGGGCGAAAGGCCTGCGCCACCTCCGGGGACACGATGACGTTCGCGGTGCCGGTCTCGTCTTCCAACAGCAGGAACATCAGACCCTTGGCGGACCCGGGCCTTTGGCGGCTTATCACAAGCCCGGCGACCGTCACGACCCCTCCGGATTTCATGCCCGCCAAGGCGGCGATCGCCGTGACGCCGGACCCCAGACCCCGGCGCGCGAGCCCCGCCGGGTGGCCGCGCAAGGAAAATCCCAGCGCCCGATAATCCGCGCCGACGTCTTCGGCATGGGAACCCGGGCGCCGCCAGGCCCGCGCCTCCGCGGGATCCGCAAACAGGGGCAAGGGGGCCTGGACGGCGAGGCTTTCCCACACGGCCTGCGGCCGCGATCCGCAGAGACCCTCCAAGGCCCCGCTCTCCGCCAGATGCCGGGCGTCGTCCCGCGAGAGGGACGCCGCCCGCGCCAGGGCCGGCCACGAGGACCGCTCCTGCGGGGGCAATACCGCAAGCCGCGCGGCGCCCTGGCGCGTAAGGCCCCGGGTAAGGCCGAGTCCGAGACGCATGGCCCGCCCGGTGGGACGCATCTCCAGGGTCGTGGCGGCCTGGCTGGAGCGGGCGTCCGGCGCCAGGACCCGCACCCCGTGGCGCCGCGCATCGGCTATGAGCTGCGACGGCCCATAGAAACCGAGCGGCTGGCTGTTCAACAAGGCGCACAGATAGACGTCGGGGACATGGCATTTGAGCCAGGCGCTGGCGTAGGCCAGCAACGCGAAGCTCGCGGCATGGGATTCCGGGAAACCGTAGGCCCCGAAGCCATGGATCTGGCCATAGATCTCGTTGGCGTAGTCCTCGCCATACCCGCGCGCCTCCATCCCCTTCAGGAAGCGCCCCTTGAAGGCCTGGAGATCCCCGTCCCGTTTCCAGGCCCCCATGGCCCGCCGCAATTCGTCGGCCTCGCCCGGCGAGAAACCTGCAGCGACAACCGCAAGCTTGATCACCTGCTCCTGAAAAAGCGGGATGCCGAGCGTCCGGCCCAGGACGGCCTCGATGGCACGGCTCGGATAGGACACCGCCTCGCGCCCCTGACGCCGCCGCACATAGGGATGGACCATGTTTCCCTGAATAGGCCCCGGACGCACGATCGCAATCTGAACGACGAGATCGTAGAAGGTCCGCGGCCTCAGACGCGGCAAGAGCGCCATCTGGGCGCGCGATTCGATCTGAAAGACGCCGACCGTGTCGGCCGCCGACACCATCTCGTAGACGGCCGGGTCCTCGGCGGGGATCTCCCACAACGCGCCGGGCCCGAGCCGGTGCTCGCGCATGAGCGCGAAGGCCTTCTGCAGCGCCGTCAGCATGCCAAGTCCCAGGCAATCGACCTTCATGATATGAAGCGCGTCCAGATCGTCCTTGTCCCACTGCAGGACCGTCCGGTCGGGCATCGCCGCCCGCTCGATCGGGACAAGCCGCGTCAGGGCCTCCTGCGACAACACCATCCCCCCGGTATGCTGCGAGAGGTGGCGCGGGCGGCCGGCGAGCTCCCCCACCAGCGCGACCAACTGGCGAAAGGGCGGCCGGCGCACGTCATACCCGTGCTCGGCCAGATGCCCGCCCAAGGCCTCGGCGCCCTCCCACCAGCCGAGCAGCCCCGCCAGGCGATCCACGAGCGCGGCCTCGCAACCCAGGGCCTTCGCGACGTCGCGTAACGCGCTGCGCGCTCGATAGGTGATGACGCTCGCCGTCATGGCAGCATGATCGCGCCCATAACGCTCGTACAGGTACTGGATCACCTCCTCGCGCCGCTCATGCTCGAAATCGATGTCGATATCGGGGGGCTCGTTGCGTTCGCGCGAAATGAATCGTTCGAACAAGACCTCGAGGCGCGCGGGATCCACCGCGGTGATGCCCAAGGCGTAGCAGACCGCCGAATTCGCCGCCGATCCCCGCCCCTGGCAGAGGATGCCCCGGGTCCTGGCGAACCGCACGAGGTCATGGACGGTCAGGAAGTAATCCGCATAGGCAAGCTCCCCTATGAGCGCCAGTTCATGGCGCGCCAGGGACCGCACGCGGTCCGGCACGCCCTGCGGATAGCGCTCGCAAAGCCCCGCGCGCGTCAACCGGATCAATTGCGCCAGGGAGTGGCGCGGGCTGCGGCCCTGGCGCGGATAGCGGTAGCGAAGATCGTCCAGGGAAAAGCGGCAGGCCTCGGCCACGACCTGCGTCTCCCGCAGCCAGGCCTCCGGATAAAGGGCGCGCAGCGCCGCGACATCCCGCAGATGCCGCTCGCCGTTCGGAAACAGGGCCCATCCCGCGGCCGATACCGTCGTTCGCAAGCGGATGGCGGTCATGGTGTCTTGCAGGGCGCGGCGGGCGCGCTTATGCATATGCACGTCGCCGCACGCGACGACCGGCCTTCCCAGACGCGCGGCCAGGGCATGCAGGCGCTCCCTGTGGCGGTCGTCGGCCCCGGTCCTGTGCAGCTCCCCGGCGATCCAAAACCGGGTCCCCAAGGCCTGCGCAAGCGATGCCGCGAGCAGGTCGCGATCTTCGTTTTGATCCGGGCACCAGAGCACGAGACAATCCGCCAGCGCGCCGATATCGGCGACACCGAGATCATAACGGCCCTTCTGCGCCCGCCGGCCGCGCGTGATGAGCTCGGAGAGTTCGGCGTATCCTTGGGCGCAACCCACCAGGACCACGCATTTCAATCCTTCCCGAACCGCGATCTCGGAGCCCACGATCAGATGAAGTCCCCGATCCTTGGCGGCCCTGTGGGCGTGCACTATGCCGGACAGGGAGCACTCATCCGTTATGGCAAGCCCCCGATAAGACAAGGCGCAGGCGCGCTCGACGAGCTCCCCGGGGGAAGAGGCGCCGCGCAGAAAGCTGAAATGACTGAGGGAATGCAGTTCGCTGTAGGCGGTCACGCGAAATACCCCTGCAGGTACCATTCGTCCCGCGCGCAGCAAAACACCCAGAGACGCTCGTTGCCGGGGTTTACGGCCACGAAGTAATCGCGCACCGCGGGCTCGTCCCACCACCCCGTCTCCACCCGCTCGGGCCCGCGCGCGAGACGCAAAGGACCGTGGAATCGCGGTACCCCGCCGACGACTTCCAGCCGCTCGGGGGGATCCACGAGCCATGTCGGACGGTCGGCCAAGACGCGGGCCGGCGGCCCCTCCGGGCCCGGCATCGGCCAGGGGCCTTCCCGGGCCGCGCGTTCCGGACGGTGATCCGGGTAGAGGGATAGCGCGCGCACCGATTCGGGGCCGAGCCGCGCGCACAGCCTGTCTACGAGCCCCCGGAAGCCCTGCTCACGCCATTGTCCGTCGCGCCACAGCGGCAGACTGCCCTCCATCGCGGCCTCCAGGGGGGCCGACACCGTTACCGCGGTGATGGCGGACGGCGGCCGGAAATCCCGCAGCCGGTCCCGCATGAGGCGCATCAGGACCTGCCCGTCCCGCTCCGGACGCGTCAGCGTAAACGCCTCCGACCGGGAACCGCCGTTCTCGTAGGTCATCTCGACGACAAAGCCCCCGACGCGCGCCTCCCGGGCGCGCAATACCGCGACCCACTCGCGCACGATCCGCGCCAGCGCGAATGCCAGGGCCTCGTCCGTTTCCACGGGATGGGGAAAGGACAGCCTGCGCCGAAACCGCGGAGCGGGCGCCCAAAAGTCCGCGACCTCCGGACGCTCCCCCGTGAGTCTTTCGAGGAGCAAGACGACCTCCCGGCCAAAGCGGCGGGTAAGGCCCGCCCGCGGCAGATCCAGGAGATCGCCCACCCGCGCAAGCCCGAGGGCCGAGCAGGCATCGCGCACCGCGTCCGTCAAGGGCAGCCCCGCCAAGGGCAGGGATCGCAGCGCAAGGCGCCAAGGGTCCTTCGGCGTCCATACGCCACGCACCCCGGAACGCGCGCATAGCCAAGCCGCCACGGCGGTCGGCGCCAGGGCGACCTCGAACGCATACCCCGCATCCTCGAGCCCCTGCGTCACACGGGAAACGAGAAGATGCGGATCGCCCACGGGGCTCGCGTTGTCCGTAAACCGCAGCAACACGCCATCGGGCCGCAAGACCACATGGGGACTAAAGCCGTAGGCGAAGGCCGCCAGGCCTTCCAGCAGGACCTCCTCGGCAGCCCGGTCGCGGATCCCGAGCGACAAGGACGGACACAAGGCGCAGGCCTGTACCACGGACAGACCTGCCGCAAGACCATACCCTTGGGCCTGCGCGTTGCAATCGACCAGGGTCTTGTCCCAGACCACCGCAAACGCCGCCGCACGCGGCGCGAACACCTCCAGAGGCAACGCCGTCAGGACCACCGCCAGCCACAACATGGAAACGTCTCGGGCTAGAGCGCGACGATAAGCGGCGCCACCGGGCGCCCGGCCTTCCGGGCGAGGGTGACCCGCACCCCTTGAGGGGCGGACTCCAGGACGAGGCGCAGGCGCGAAGGCTTGGGCGCAAGGTCCCGGGGCAGGAAACAAAAACTCCAACGCCGCCCCTCGGCGGCCTGCCGCTGCAAGACGCGAAACTCCTGGTCCCGGATGTCGGCAAACCAGGTCACCACGGCCCCGACGGCGGGGCTCAGGAGCCCCTGGCTGACCGCCCACAAGGCCTCCTTGTGCGTCCTGGGGCGTACGACGGCGAGATGGTCCAGCACGATGCCGTGCGCGGCGAGCGCCGGGGCGCAAGGCCTATAGGGGGGCGCTATCCATACCAACCAGCCTTCGCGGCTCAAGGCCGCCAACACCGGCAACAGCAGGCGCATCTCGCCGATGCCTGCCCGACTGGCGCGCAATTCCGTCAGGACCCCGACCGGCCAGCCGCCCCCTTCCAGACACCCGTCGAGATCCGGGAAGCCCGTGGGTATCACGGCGGCTGCGGCCGGCGCCGCCCCTCGGCGCACCCCGGCCCGCTCCCAGGCCTCCGCCAAGGGCGTCATGACGCGCCCCCCAAACCCTGACGCAGCACCCCCACCCCGATCCCCTCGATGACCCAGTCCTCGCGATCCCGCAGAACGATCGGCTGGTAGGCCGGATTCTCCGGCAACAACATGACCCGTCCCCCACTCCGCCGCAATCGCTTGACCGTCACCTCGTCGTCCCGGCGCGCCACCACGATCTGCCCATCATGGGCGACCGGGGTCTTGTGGACCGCCAGGAGGTCACCGTCCCGGATCCCGGCATCCCGCATGCTCTCGCCGACCACCGTCAGGAAATAATCCGCGCGCGGCCGAAAAAGCGCCGGATCCACCCGATGATGCGCCGCAATATGGGCCTGCGCGAGAATCGGCTGGCCCGCCGCCACCCGCCCTATCACGGGGATACCCTCCTCGCGCACGGCCGGCAAACGGATACCGCGTGCGCTCCCCGGGGTCAAAACGATCACACCCTTGCGGGCCAGGGCCCGCACATGCTCATCGGCGGCGTTGACGGACCGGAAACCCAGGGCGGCGGCGATCTCCGCGCGCGTGGGGGGACGGCCGGTGGCCTCGATCTGCCCCCGGATCCAATCCAGAATCTGCTGCTGGCGCTCTGTAAGAATCGACATGCTGGTAATATATACAGTTTCGGGACGAAAAAAAAGCGACCGGCGAAAGAGGATGCATTTCGGGGTGCCCAGGGGCCGCGGCGCCCGCGCCCGGCGCGGACGGGCTACGTCGAAAAGACGGACGGGGGCGTTATCTGCCGCGGGTGCGGCCGGAACGGTCAACGCCCCGTGGGGGACGCGCCCCTGGTTCGGCGGAGCGCGAAGACCGGGTCTGCGGGCGACTTGTCGCCTGCAGACGGGCACGGCGGGCGCCCTGCACCCGTCCCGGCCCCTGTCGCCGAGACGGCCTGCGGCCCTCGCGGGTGCGCCGCTTGGCCGTTGATCAGTACCCGCCCTTGCGCAGGCTCTCGGGCAACCCCGCGATGCGGCCCGCCTGTTTCGAAGGGTTGCCGGGGAACAGGTCGAACAGGGTCTTGTTGTCCACCTTTCTATCCGACCAAACCTCCTGCATCCCCTTCAGGATGTGGCGATTGTTGGGAAGCTCGCCGTTGTGGTTGAAATACTGGTCCCGAAGAAACTCGATCACATCCCAGTGGTCCTGCGTGAGCTCCAGGCCCTCGGTGCGCGCGATTTCCGTAGCGACGTTCCTGTCCCACTCGTTCAGATTTACCAGATACCCCGTCTCGGTGCTTTCGAATACCTTGCCGTCGACATGATAAGCCATTGCGATTGCGACTCCCCTTAAGTCCGTTTTCTATGCTTAGATTTGCTCTAAATGTCGTTTCTTTCAACCCCGTTTTCTACCAGATCGACCTGCGCTTGTCTAACGGAAATCTCATGATCCATGGCCATGCGCGACACCTCCGCACGCGAACCTGTTCGGAAGGGATATCAGATCCTCGCCTCCCACGGGCCCATCCATGCCAGACCGAACGCGCGGCGACGCAAACGGACATAGGTACACGCATGCGGCCGGCCCTCCTCGCCGTCAGATTCTTGCCTGCTTTAGGTATCCCTGGTCAATTTATTACATACATCTTTTCAGCGGCAATGCATCAGATGTCGATGGATGTCGGCCCATGATCAATCTCGGGTCCTATGCGTGCAGAGTTGCCGCCGTGAGTCGCGTGCGAGCGGATAGCTCCAGAATCTTTTTATGGGATTTGCGTGATGACCGCGTGTCGACCTTGCCCCGGACCTGGGCCTTGCCAAGATGCCGCCAGTTAGCCACTTGGTAGCATATGCCCTGGAATCGCGTTTTCTCGACGAAGGTCTCAAGCAAGACCGGGCGATAAGCGTAGCAGGCCCGCCAGTCTTCGGGCAGTCGCCGGCTCCTTGCCGTCGGCACAACGGCCCGAGGTGGCCTTCGGCCCGAAATGCTCGCCCAGCGCGGTCGGCTCGTGCATGCGTCGCCCTTAACTCCGACCGTCGCTCACCCGAGCAATCGCATGAGCGCCTCCGATTGCCTTGCGAATTTACGGGCATCGCTCTTGCGCAGCCGCTCGAGGTTTTGGAGTTTCCATCGCAGACCCGGGAGCTGCTCTAGATACGGCACGCCGAGCAGCCTCCATTCGGGCTCTGCACTAACAAGCGACAGCAGGAACCGGCGCTCGTCGGCCGTCAGGCCCTGCTGGAGCTCGCGCACCATCCGCTCGCGCGTCATGAGGAGTGCGTCGAGCTCGACGGGCTCGGCGGTAATGCCCACGAAATTGTGCTCGAACTCGTGGCGGATATCGCGCAGCGACGGAAACAACACCTCGTGCACTGGCCGGTTATGGCTCGCGACATAAATCACGAAGGCGCGGCGGATGCCTACCGTGATCCCCTCATGCGCAAAGAGCTGCATGACGTCGAAGAGATCACGGGGATGCTGCCGGTCCATCGCCGCGACCAGTTTGCCGCCATACACGTCCTCGAACGAGACGACCGGGATCTCGATATCCGCCTGCAGCGTCTCGCGTGCATTCTGTGTCAGCGACGCCTTGCGCACCGGATGGACGGTGCCGCGCATGACGAAGTTGACCTCGATCTTGACCTCGACCGTGCCTTGCCGCACCAGCAACTTCGTCTCGCCGGCATCCGCCGAAGCTGGCGCATGGGTCTGGAAGCCCTGTTTCTTCAGGCTCGCAATGGATCGGCGAATGGCTTCGTTTATGCGCTTGAGCGCCTCCTCGCGCGGCACCGTGTAATCGGGAAACACCAGATCGAGATCGACTGAGAGTCGCGGCATGTCGCGCACGAATAGGTTGATCGCCGTACCACCCTTGAGTGCGAATGTGTTGTCGACGAGTACCAGCGGCGCAACGCGCGTCAGCAATCGCGCAGTGTCGAGATAAATCTGGTTCACGGCTTGAGCACCAGTAGCCCGGCCGCCGAACGCGACACCCAGGGCCGGTCGCTGCCCTTGGGCAACTGGGACGGATCGAGCTTGTCGGCCCAAGGCTGGGAAAGTTCGCGGCCGAGCTGCAGGCAGAGGCGCACAGTCTTGACGCTGGTGCAGCGCTTGAGGAGGTCACGCAGCACGTCGGCGCGCAGACTGTAGCTGCTTTCCACCAAATCGCGCGCCTCCTGCAGCGGCTGGCGCACGCCGACCTCGCTCAGCACCTCCAGCAGCGCGCGCTCCGGCGCGGAGACGAGCGGTGCGCCTTCATGGTTCCCGTAGGGCCGAACATGCAACAGCGCAACGGGATGCTCCTCGAACAAGCGCTTGCGGCGATACTCCGCCGGAAAGCGCTGGGTGAACCACTCGGGCAGACGCCCTGCCTTCCAGCCGTAGAGATGAAGGACGGGCCGCTGGAGCACGAAATGGCGGATGCCGTGCCAGTCGAGCGCGGATTTCCCACCCACATGCAGACCGTCAAAGCCTCGCTGCAACAGCGCGATACTCGGGTGCAAGGCGGGCGGATCGTTGGGACGACAATAGACCCCGCGTGCTAGGCGTTCCAGCCACCCCGCCCGGACATAGTGGACAGCGAGATCGGCCGATATCCCGAGGACGGCAAGATCCTCGGAGGTCAGCGGGGTCCCGGGCGCCATGTGGGTATAGAGCGTGTTTAACTTATCTCGCCGAACCGTAGCCATATTACGATTATATGAACAATTATAAGGACCCGCAAGCCTGAATTCCGGGCCAGGATCGTAGCCAGACTACGATAATTCGTATCAATCCAAAGTCGTGCTGAAAAACATCATTTTCCGTCAACCACCCCGCCCTGAAGGCCGGCGCTTGTCCCTGTACTAAGCCGCGATGGTCCGCGGCGGTTCCGAGACCTTGGGCCGATTGACTGCGGCCCTGGCCCGAATGTTCCGGGCCGCGTTCACGTCCGCATGGTCTGTGTGTCCACAGGCCACGCAGCGGAACTCTGCTTGGGAGGGGCGGTTGGCCTTGTCGATATGCCCGCAACCGGCACATTCCCGGCTGGTGTTGCGGGGGTCGACGATCTCCAGTCTCACCCCGGCCCTTTGCGCCTTGTAGGCGATAAATGCTCGGAGCTGATGGAAGGCCCAACCCCCATCCTCGCCCGTTGCGCCTTGCGAAACCGTGTCCGGTCGCAGATGCCCTTTAAGTCTTCCAGGGCCAGTCCGCACCCGGTGTCTTGGGCCTTGGCAACGAGCGATTGGGAGAGGGTGTGGTTGATGTCTTTGCGAAAACGGGACTCGCGGCCGGACAGGTCGCGCAGTTTGCGGCGAATGGCCTTGGGCCGGCGTCCGCGGCGCTTACGACCGGCCGCCGCTTTCTGCAAGTCGCGGCGCTGGGTGTGGTGGCGGATGCGACAGGCCTCAAGGCCCTCTCCGCTGTGCCGGACGCCATCGCTGTCGGTGGCGAGATTGGCCACGCCCAGATCGACACCGACAACCCTGTTTTCTACCAGATCGACCTGCGCTTGTCTAACGGAAATCTCATGATCCGCGACCATGCGCGATACCTGCACGCGAACCTGTTCGGAAGGGATATCAGATCCTCGCCTCCCACGGGCCCATCCATGCCAGACCGAACGCGCGGCGACGCAAACGGACACATAGGTACACGCATGCGGCCGGCCCTGCTGCGCCGTCAGATTTCTGCCCCTTCAGGTACTTCGAATACATAGCCGACTTCGATTTGTAGGTGCCGAATGATTTTCTTCGCGCTCCGAATGGCCAAGACAATGCTGGGCGGCTCCCATACTGAATGTTGGCTGCATCATGGAAATTCAATTCCTCAACCCAAGCGCGCGCAACCAAGCGTCGACCTGCCCGAAGGCATCGCGCTGCCACTGCTCCGGACTGCGACCGCCGAGAACCTGGGTGTCCTCTACGAAGCGACGCACGCAGGTCGGCCCGAACGCATCCATGGAATCAAACTTGCCTGCGATAAATTCATATCCGGCCACGCCGCTTGCGTGATCAAGCAAGGGCCGGCAAGCCTCCGCAAGCGCTTCCAATCCACCTGGGTAGTTACGGATACAGTAGTAAATATCGTAGGCATCCTTCTGCTTATAGCGCCCCTCCATGGCATAGCCTTTCATGGCCAGCAACGCGGGGATCGAGCAAACTGCCACCTCAACACGATTCGTTCCGCCTGCCGGCATCGGGCCCGTTATCGCAACCATCTGGTAGAAGCGCACAGCCAAATCCGTACCATCAGCACGCTGCACCGCGAATTCGCTGATCAGCGGAGGGACATTCTTGACGACCTCTGCATCCCGCGGCATCAAGAAATCGATGATGACATCGATCGCGCCGTTATCTTGTGTTGGAACCTGCCGAACAAGTTGAAAACGGCGAAGCGCCTTGCGCTGCGCATAACCATGGCCGAGCAGCGCCTCGATCAAGACAGCGTACTCACCATCCCCCAGAGCCTCGGCATCCAACCCAAGATCCACATCGAGGGTGCCGACATGGGGCATGTCTTCGTTGTCGCCCAACAACAGCCAGGGCACAGCCCCGCCGACGACAGCGAATTTGCCCTTGAAACTACCGAGGATCTGGCCAATCTCGATCAGCACTGCCTTGACCGCTGCCGTCGTGCGATCGTCGTAGTCGCTGGCGAATTGCGGTTCGCGCCGCGTCATATCTGCCATTGGAGTCTTTCCCGCCGAAGATGGTCGGCAGCCTCACGGCCACGCTCACCCCCCACGGTCAGATCCAGATAAGTCTGGACAGGACTCGTGCAAACTACGCCCGGAACGGGCTCCACAGTGTCGCGGAACAGTCCCTGGTCCTCGATCTCCGTCACAATCACATTCCCTCCTTTCGGTGCCGTGGAGAGTTTCAGGACAGAGCGCAGACGATCGAGCCCCGCCTTGTCGGTATAGAAGTATTGGGTGCCCGTACGGCCGTAGGGAGCGAGCCACTGGGCCGCCGAAAACGACGCCAGCGCCATCCATCCGATATCATCCGCTGGACGCAGTTCGCGCACGGCGTGCTCGAATGCCGCGCCATGCAGTGTGGTGTAGAAGCTATGGCGCCTTCCAACAGGCTGCATATAGGCCTCGCACCAGGCATCCAGCAGCGCATCCGGGTTGCAGAGGAACAACCCTTCGGCAGACACCTGCGCCCATTCGCGGTCCAATAAGCCAGAACGCACATTACTAGCATGCCCCAGGCTCACGCCGGCCGCCTCAGCCAGTTTCGCGACCCGCCAGGCTCGGTAAGGCTCTCGCAGCATCAACCGCAGAACTTGTGCCGACTTGGGCTTGAACAAAGAGCGAAGCCCCCGTCGCTCGACTGCGGGCTTGCTGGCAACCTGCCGGTCAATGAACACGCCGCCGAACACCAGGCGGGCATTTCCTTCGAGGTCGACGAACCCTACGTCGTACTCACGGCAGAGGACCTGCGCCGTGGCCGACAGATATGGTGCGATGAACACAGGAACCGCGCCATTTGCCCGCCGCTCGACATAGTCGCGCAGTTGCAGCAACGCCGACCGCACATGGCGCGGCTGCCCATTGGACTTCACCTCACACACCAGGGTGTGCCGGCGACCGGACGCATCGAGCCGAGCAATCAGGTCCGCCCCCTCATCTGCATCATGCGTTCCCTGCATCTGGATATCCAGGATTTTGATAGCGGGCACTTCCTCCAATAGCAGGCGCAACGCCTCAGCTGCCTGTAAATCATTTTTCACCAAATCGCCATTTTTCATCGTGCGCTGAAAATAGCCTTTTTCTGTGAAACCGTCAAGTAATTTCACCAGACAGGCTAGTTTCACCAACTGTTGAAACCATGTGATTTTGTGAAATCCGGCTTCACTGATGGCGCCCTGATCGCTGCTGGGACGATGATTGCGCATTCCGGCCATTGCTGCCCCGATCAAGGCCCGGGCGACCAGCACCCTCCGATGCCCGTGACCTTGGCGGACCGCAACTGACCGGCGCATGAAGGTCTCCGGTTGCGTCCGGAAAATCCTGTCGCTCCCAACTCCAGGCTCCGCCAGCGATGGTGCGTAGTCCCGTCTCGAGACTGCTGGACAGCCTGTTGCCACGGTTCTGGACCGGCGTTTTCTGGGAATGGACTCCGGCGCAAGGCCCCGGGCGCCCCAAGAGGTGAATGCGTGCCCGCCATGCTGACAGGGGGATACCGGCGGCAGACGACAACGCGCCTGCCTTCATGGCTCAGCGGCGTGGTGGGATGCCAGGGCACCCGTCCGGATGCGCAACCGCCCCGCTTGTGGCTTAGGCCCCTCTAGAGCTGCGGATGGGTCCGGGTATCCGGGACGAATAGTTTGTTGAGTGCGTTCAGGTAGGCCTTGGCGGAGGCCAAGACGATGTCGGTGTCCGCGCCGTGGCCGTTTACGATTCGCCCCTGGCGCTCGAGGCGCACGGTCACCTCGCCCTGGGCGTCGGTACCGCTCGTGATCGCATTCACGGCATAGAGCTGCAAGACCGCGCCGCTTGCCACCACACCCTCGATGGCCCGAAACGCGGCATCGACCGGCCCCCCGCCCTCGGCGTGGGCCGCATGCTCCTTGCCGCCCCAAACCAGCCGGATGTCGGCGTGCGGCTTGGTGCCGGTCCCCGAGGCCGTCTCGAGCGCGACGAGCTTGACGGACTCCACCGCCTCCGGGACACCTTCGCTCACGAGCGCCTGGAGGTCCTCGTCGAAGATCTCATGCTTCTTGTCGGCGAGGTCCTTGAAGCGCTCGAAGGCCTGATTCAAGGCGGCATCATCCTTCAACGTGACGCCGATCTCGGCCAGCCGCGCGCGAAAGGCGTTGCGCCCCGAGTGCTTGCCCAAGACCATGCGGTTCGCGGTCCAACCCACGTCCTCGGCGCGCATGATCTCGTAGGTCTCGCGGTTCTTGATGACCCCGTCTTGATGGATGCCGGCCTCGTGGGCGAAGGCGTTTGCGCCGACGATCGCCTTGTTGGGCTGCACGGCGAAACCGGTGATGGTCGATACCAGGCGGCTGGCCGCGACGATGTAGGGGGTCTCGATACGGGTGTCGCAACCGAACACATCCTGGCGGGTGCGCACCGCCATGACGATCTCCTCCAGCGCGGCGTTGCCGGCGCGTTCGCCGAGCCCGTTGATCGTGCATTCCACCTGGCGGGCGCCGTGAGACACGGCCGCCAGGGAATTGGCGACCGCAAGCCCCAGATCGTTATGGCAGTGGACCGAAAAGATCGCCTGATCGGCGTTCGGGACGCGGTTTCTCAGCATCGCGATGAGCTCCCCGAACTGCGCGGGGACGCTGTAGCCCACGGTGTCTGGGACATTGACGGTGCGGGCCCCGGCGGCGATCACCGCCTCCATGATCCGGCACAGAAAATCCGGATCCGACCGGCCGGCATCCTCCGCCGAGAATTCCACGTCGTCGGTGAATTGCCGGGCGTAGCGCACCGCCTTCACCGCCCCCTCGAGCACGGCCTCCGGGCTCATGCGCAGCTTTTCGCGCATGTGGATGGGGGAGGTGGCGATGAAGGTGTGGATGCGCCCGGCGCGGGCCGGTTTCAACGCCTCGGCCGCGCGGTCGATGTCCTTGGTGAGGGCCCGGGCCAGTCCGCAGACGCGGCTGTCGGTGATCGCCTCGGCGACCGCCTTTACGGCCTTGAAGTCGTCGGGGCTTGCGATCGGGAATCCGGCCTCGATCACATCGACCCGCAGCCGTTCCAGGGCCCGCGCGATTCGCACCTTCTCCTCGCAGGTCATGGACGCGCCGGGGCTCTGTTCCCCATCGCGCAATGTGGTATCGAATACCAAAAGTTGATCGGCCATCGCGTTCTCGCCTACCCCAATCGGCGCCAAACAGCGCCATTTTCGCCCTGATCGTCGGGACTCTAGCCAAAATCCCCCGTAAAGTCTATCGAGTATCGGGCCATACCGCGCCGTGCCCCGTTCGGCCCCTTCTCCCCCGGCGGGCCACCTATACGAACCTCCGGGATCCACGGTCGAGGCCGGCTACCCCTTGACGACCCGCGGCGGCGCCCCCATTCTGAGTCTATAGCGATGCCCTCCCGCAAGCGGCATCGTCGGAGGCCGGCCCGATGACCCACCGCGACGCTCCCCACCTGTTACGCATCCTCGAAGAACGGCTCCTGCACGGCAGCCTGGATCCGGAGGAGCCCGGTCCGGCGGCGTTGCTGGCGGACGACTTCTACGAGATCGGCAGTTCGGGGCGCCTCTATGACAAGGCCGAGACCCTGAATCGCTTGAACGACGAGGCGCGCCGCGATGGCGTGATCCGCGACTTCCAGGTGCGCTTTGTGGCGCCGGAGGTCGCCCTGGTCGTCTATCTGCTCATGGGCACGGAGGAAGACGAGCCCGCGGCGCCCACGTGGCACAGCTCGATCTGGCAGTACCACCACGGGCGCTGGCAGATCCGCTTCCATCAAGGGACCCCGGCCGCCGGCCCGGCCGTCGAGCTCGCGTCCTTCCTGCCGTGACC
>DAIDMD010000157.1 GCA_027449165.1 Acidiferrobacter sp.
GTCCCGCAGTTCCATCCGCCGGCAAAGCCGAGCCGTGCGGCGGACGGCAAATGCCGGCCAGGGCCGACCGCGCGCGGCGGCCGGATCACGAGGCGCTTGCGAGCGCATGTCCGGCGCTTCCCAGGGCAATGATGCCGAGGACGATGATGAAGATGGCGGAGATGCGGTTAATGAGCGTGAGGGTGCGGGACTCCAGTCGCGCATGGAGGTGCGCGGTGACGAGACTCAGGGCGGTCCACCAAAGCAGGCAGCCCAGGAATACCCCGGCGACCAGCAACAGCAGGCGCGGCGTATCCGCGCGATCCAGCTGCAGGGTCGTGAAGACCACGATGAAAAACAGGATCGTCAGTGGATTGGCGAGCGTAAGAAGCAGCGACGAGACGAAGGTCCAGGCGGCCCCCGGGCCGCCGTAGCGGCGGGGCGCGGTGCGCCGCAGGGGCTGAAAGAAGATCGCGCGACCACCGAACCAAAGACAGAGGACGCCGGCCCCGATATGGATCCAGAAGCGGGCGCTCGCCAGGAAATTCGCGACCACGCTCAAGCTCAGGCCCGCCAGTCCGGCATAGAACGCGTCGGCCGCCGCCGCGCCCGCACCGCTCAGGATGCCGGCGAGGCGCCCGTGGGACAGGGTTCTTTGGATGGCGAGCAGGCCGACCGGCCCGATGGGCGCGGACGTGATGATGCCAACGATAAGCCCAAAAAGAAACGGTTCCACGCCACTCCCCGACCCAGCCGCCCAACCTTTGCGTGGTACTGCCGTGCGGATCATTATCAATATTGTCGTTTGTGGGCCGCAGCCCCCCCGGACCGGCCCGGCGGCCCGTCGGGCGCTATCGTAAAACGGCGGGACGGGAAAGGCCAGGACATCGGTGGCGCCCCCGCCGGACGCCCAAGCGGCCGCGGCATCGGCCGATACCCGGCCCTACGGGCGACATGGGCCGGCCGGTCGCGGGATATCACCCGCAAAGGCATGGCGGCCGGGGCGTTCGGGCCGGACGCCGCCCATACGGCCTGGGGCCGCGCGCAGGCCCCAGGCCGGGCGGCTTGTCAAGGTAGCCGTGTACCGGGCGGCAGTGTACAGTCGGCCTATGGCCGCTATGGTCATTTCCGAGTGGCATGTCATGGCAAGGCCTGATCCGCAACTGCTTTTGACCTGGACGGTAGTGGCGCGCATGGGGGGCATCAATGCCGCGGCCGATGTCCTGGGCCTGACGCAGCCTGCGGTCTCGAATCAATTGCGGCGCCTTCAGGACTGGCTCGGCGAGCCGCTTTACCGCCGGCACGGGCGCGGCGTCACACCGACGGCCTTGGGGAAGCGGCTGTTGCGCATCGCATCCCAGATCGAGGCGGCGCTCGCCGACGCCGAGACGCTGCAATCCGACGTCCAGGACCTCATGCAGGGCAGCCTGCTTCTGGTCGCGAGCCAGACCAACGCCGAGTTCCTGCTCCTGCGGGCCATGGCGGCCTTTCAGAAGCACTACCCCATGATCACCGTGCGGCTGCAATCGGGGAACTCCGAGGAGGCGCGCCGGCGCGTCGACGTGGCAGACCTGGCGTTCGTCGAGGATACAGTGCTGCCGGAAACGGCTCACGGCATCAAGGGCAAGACCTTGATCGAGACGGATATCCGTATCCTGTTGAGCGCCGATCACCCGTTGGCGCAGAGACCCGAACAGGAACCTGTGGCGCTCGGCGAGCTCGCCGGCATGTCGGTCGTATGGCGCGAACCCGGGTCCGGCACCCGTGACCGTGTCGAGATCGCCTTTCGGCAAGCCGGACTGGAGCCGGAGATCCGTTACGAGTTCAGCGCGGGCGCGGCGGTGCGGGAAGCGGTCCGCTGCGGGCTCGGGGTAGGCTTCGTCTCGGCTTTGTCGGCCACGCCCGCCGATCTCTGTACCCGGCCGGTGACGCCGCGCATCGTCCAGACGCTGTCGGTCATCTACCAGGGACCGCTCAGCCGCCCCGGAGAGGCGTTCCTCGCGGTTCTGGACGATATGATGCGCGCCGGGGTCTATGCCAGCCCGCGCGGCCCGGCCCCGTAAAGGGGGCGGCCCGGAATTAACGCGCGCGGCGCGAGGCATTACAATGGGTGGATCACTGGGGTGGCGGTCTCATGGTCGGTGCAATCGACACGCAGGGTTGGCTCGAGGGGGCGCGGCGCAGGGTCTCGCCCAATTGCGACGCCCGGCCGCCGGGAATGGAGGTGGAGGTCGTGGTCATCCACTCGATCAGCCTGCCCGAGGGTCGCTATGACGGGCCGGACGTGGAGCATCTTTTCATGAATACCCTGGATGTGGGACCGGGAGGCTACCCGGACCTTCGCGGCCTGCGGGTATCGGCGCATGTCTTCATCCGCCGCGGGGGCGAGGTCGTGCAATTCGTGTCCTTCGAGGATCGGGCGTGGCACGCCGGCGTCTCGCGCTGCGAAGGGCGCGAGCGGGTCAACGATTTTTCGGTCGGCATAGAACTCGAAGGGACCGACCACAGCCCCTTCGAGGAGGCCCAGTACCGGTCTTTGTTTGCTGTGTCCGAGGCGCTCGTGAAGCGCTACCCGGCCATCCATGCCGGTCGGCTTTATGCGCACTCGGACGTCGCGCCCGGACGCAAGACCGATCCCGGGCCGCATTTCGACTGGGCCCGGTACCGCGACGCTGTCCGTTCATGGGGCCTGGGCACACTGGAGGAGGGGAGATAGGGCGATGACGGTTACCTTGATCATTATTCTCTTCGCTATCGCGCTCGATCGCCTGTTTCCGGACCGCGGGCGCGTCCCGCCATTCGTCTGGTACGAGGATTGGGCGCGCAGCGTGGAGCAGCGCTTCAACGCCGGGACCCGCGGGCAGGGTGTCGCGGCCGTCGTGGTCGTGGCAGGCCCGGTGATACTCGGGGTGGCGCTCATCCGTTATGTCCTGAGCCATATCACCTATTCGCTGGTCTACGTCTTCGACATCCTGGTCCTTTACCTGTGCCTGGACCTGTACCGCCTGACCCGGCAAGCGGTCGCCGTCTCCGAGTCGCTCGAGTCGGGCGATATCCTCATGGCGGCGACCCAGCTCGAGACGCTGACCGCCAAGACCACCGGGGATGTAACCGAATCGTCCATCGCCCAGACCACGGTCGAGGCGGTATTGAAGCAGGCCAACACGGCCATCATGGCGCCGCTCTTCTGGTTCATCCTGTTCGGTCCGGTGGCGGTCGTCCTCCAACGCGTGGCGGCCCTCCTCGATCGTTTATGGGGCCACCGTAACACCCGATTCGCCGAATTCGGGTGGGCGGCGGCGCGGCTGGACGACATACTCGGCTGGGTGCCCGCACGCATCACGGCGTTGAGCTACGGCATCATGGGCAGTTTCGAGGACGCCCTGCACTGTTGGCGGCGCCAGGCGGGGATGTGGTCCGACATCAATAGCGGGCCGCTGCTCGCCTCCGGTTTCGGGGCCATGCACATGAGCGCCTGCGAAGAGCCCGAGGACGACGATGCGCCGGGATTGTCGGAGACCCGCGGCTTCGTCGTCAACGCCGCCGATATCCGCCGCGTGGTCGCGCTGCTCTGGCGGGTGCTGCTGTTTTGGCTGGCGGTGGCGGTGCTGATGGCAGGCGCCCGCCTATTCGGCGTTTTCGGGTAACCCGGCGGCGTCCGCTTGGCCGCGGGCGGGACCCCGACGCACGACCCCCTGGGCGCTCAGCCGAATAACGCCTGGGGCGAGGGATCGGAGCGCAGGATCTCCCAGCCGCGTTCCTGGGCCGCGGCGAGCAGGATCGGATCGGGGTCTACCGCGATCGCCCGCGAGACCGCCTCGAAGAGCGGCAGGTCGTTGTGCGAATCGCTATAGAAGGTGCTGTCTTCAAACGACAGGCCGTGGCCGGCCATCCATGACCGCACCCGCGTGACCTTGCCGTCCCGGAAACACGGGACCCCCTCGGGGCGGCCGGTAAAGCGCCCGCATCGTTCCTCGGCCACCGTGGCGATGAGGTGGGGGATACCGATGAGCTCGGCGATGGGTGCGGTCACGAAGTCGTTCGTCGCCGTGACAAGCGCAAGCGTCGCTCCCTGCGCGCGGTAGTCGGCGAGCAGCGGGGCCACCCACGGCTTGACCATAGGCCGCACGCACTCCTCGACGAAACGGGCACGCCAGGCGAGCAACTGGGCCCGGGGGAGGCGGTTCAAAGGCTCCAGGGCGAAGGCGAGGAATTCCGCGATGTCGAGGGTACCGGCCTTGTAGGCCTCGTAGAAATCGGCATTGGCCCGTTCGTACCGCTCGCGGTCCACGCCCCCCTCGGCAATCAGGAATTGCCCCCAGGCGTAATCGCTGTCCCCGGCAAGCAGTGTGTTATCCAGGTCAAACAGTACCAGCGCCAAACAGCCTCCCAGATTGCCGTAGACGGCGAATTCTGTAAAAATAGGGGCATTCTAACCAGCTAACGCGTTGTTGTATATGATAGATCGCGACGGGTACCGCCCCAACGTCGGCATCATCCTCACGAATGCCGAGGATCAGGTCTTCTGGGCACGCCGCTGCCGCTGCGACGGCTGGCAGTTTCCGCAGGGGGGCATACAGCGCGAAGAGACGGTCGAGCAGGCCTTGTTTCGTGAGCTCCACGAAGAGGTGGGGCTCGCGAGCGGCCAGGTCGAGATCCGCGGGCGCACGCGCGGTTGGCTGCGCTACGATCTCCCGCGTACGTATCAGCGCCCCCACGGGGCCCGGCGGTTCCGGGGGCAGAAACAGGTGTGGTTTCTGTTGCGGCTCATCGGAAGCGATGCCGATGTCCGGCTCGACCTGTCGACATCCCCGGAATTTGATGCGTGGCGGTGGGTGGAATATTGGAGTCCCATCGACGCCATCGTGCCCTTCAAGCGGGAGGTCTATCAAATGGCGCTGACCGAACTCGCCCCGTTACTCGGGCGTTGATGGAGCGGCTGCTCGAATGCCATGATCGGGCCGTCTGGCTCGTCGACCCCGGGCCGCCGGCGGTCTATTACCTGGTGGATCGGGCGGCAGGCGGCGTCCTCATCAATGCCCCGGCGTTCACCCCCGACACATGCCGCGACCTGCGCCGGCACGCGGATCTGCGCTTCGTATTTTTGCCGAGCCGCATCGGGGCACGGGACTTGGCCGCTTGGCGGGCCGCGGGCGCGCGCGTCCTCGTCTCCGCACAGGAGGATGGGGTGGCGGATGCCGACCTGAAGGTGGGTCCCCAGCACAAATTGACCCGTACCATCGACTTCGTCCCCCTGCCCGGCCGTACCCGCGGAACCTGTTGCCTGCGCCTGAAGAATCAGCCGGGTGTCTTGTTTCTGGGGCCGGCCTTGGCGCCCGGCGCGTCCGGATGGCCGGAGTTGACGGCGGCGTCCGACGACTATTCCTTCGAGAGCCGCGTCATGGGGGTGGTGGCGCTCAAAGGACAGGCCTTCGAGTATCTCTTCACAGACACGTTCGTTCCCGAACACACCCGGTTCGGGCCGGGCGCCGCCGCCGCCCTGCATGCCCACATCGATCAGCTCTTCGCGTGACACCCTCGACTTCGGAGGCCCAAGCGCCTCTGCGGCCGGGAACCGCTTGGGACGTGGACAAGCCCGGTCTTGCGGGGGGCGGGCCTGCTCTGCGGGAACGGCAGGCGCGGTATCGGCAGAGGTCGTGCGTCGCTCTGTCCCGGAATGCCGGAGGACTTAAAGCCCCCTTTCGGCCGGCGGCGCTTTCATCCCGTCCGCTGAAAAGGACGGGTATTCCCGCGCCGTTCTAAGAATATCCGGACGCAGGCCGTGCCCGGTTCGCCGCCGCCCGCGATGACGCCCTCGCGAACGGCGCGGGTTCGGGCGCACGGAGTCTCGCCTTTACGGCCCACGGTTCCGTCAAAGTCGCGCGGCGAGCGCAGCGCCTCGCGTACGCAATGCCCGAGGCGAACTCAGTCGATGGGGTAGGTGGCCAGAAACGGCGGGGCGCCGCTTGTTTTGGGGAGAATTTCTCCCAAAGGGGCGGT
>DAIDMD010000158.1 GCA_027449165.1 Acidiferrobacter sp.
TCCGTCACCTGCCGGGCGGTTTTGTCCCAGCCGAAGATCCCCCCTGCCGCCTCGCCGGCACGGTGCCCCATGGCCTGCCGCCGCGACGGCCCGTTCAGCAGGGTGAGGATGCAGCCGACACAGGCCGCAAGGTCCCCCGGCGGGAAGAGCAGACCGGTCACGCCATCCTCGATCAGGCTGGGTAACTGGCCGATTCGAGGCGCCACCACGGGCCGTCCGACCGCCAGCGATTCCACCACTTTGAGGGGCGAGAAATAGAACCCGTCCTGGGGGAGGTAGGGCGCTACCGTAAGGTCCATGGCGGCAAGGTAGCCGGGGATATCTTCGTGGGGTACGCGCCCGGTCATGATGACCTTGCCACCGAGACCGTTTTCCGTCGCACGGGACTGGAGGGCGGCGCTGCCGGGACCTTCACCCACTACCAACAGCACCGCCTCCGGCGACTGTCGGCTGACCAGCATAAAGGCGTCGAGCAGAAAATCCAGGCCATGCCAGGGCTTCAGGCTGCCCACGAAGCCGATGACCGATCGCCCATCGAGTCCGAGGCGTTGCCGAACCCCCTGTCCATCCACCTGCGGATGGAAACGGCTGATATCCACCCCATTGGGTAACACGGTCACGCGCTTCGCGGGCACCCGGCGGGAAAGGACATGCTCGCGAACCGCCTCTGATACGGCCACGACGTGGTCGGCCTGGTGGAAGGCGGCGACTTCCGCCTCCTCCGCCAGGGCCTTCAATCGTAACCCCCGAAAACGCTCCTGCTCGTAGACCAGCGGCGCATTCACTTCCAGCACGTAAGGTACCCCCAAAGCGCTGGCGAGGTCGCCGCCAGAGCGATGAAAGAGCGCGTAACGTTCATAGAGGGCGTCAGGCCGCACGCCTGCCGCATCCAGGGCATCAAAAGCACGCGCCGCGATCCGGCGGTCGCAGATCAGCTTGTCGATCTCCCGGCATGCGGTCTGGTCACAGTCCTCCGGCCCAATTCCCAGCCGTTTCCCTTCGCGGCGAATCTCCGCAGGGTCGGCATCGGGCGGCAGCTCGATCAGCCGCGCCGGTGGGTAAGGATTCCCCTTTCCCTGCGTGGCGCAGAGTAGCGTGACCTCGTGCCCGGCGCGAGCGAGCGCGGTGGTAAATTCCCGCACATGCACCGACGCCCCCTTGTCCCCGAGGACGGGGATACCGCGATCCGCGCACAGGTATACGATATTCATGGCTGCACACTCTGCACGAAAAGGGCGCGCAGGGCCTTGGCGGTCTCCCAGCATTCGAAGCGCTCCTCTATCTTGCCCCGGCTCGCCGCCGCGAGGCGGCGCCGCAGCGGCGCGTCGACAAGCACCCGTTCCAGGGTGTCGGCCAACACTACCGGGTCCCGCGGCGGTACCAGCAGCCCGGTACGGCCGTCTTCGATCAATTCGGGGATACCCGAAACCGCGGTGGAGACCACGGGCGTGCCAGCCGCCATGGCTTCCGCAAGGACGTTGGGGATGCCGTCCCGGTCTCCG
>DAIDMD010000159.1 GCA_027449165.1 Acidiferrobacter sp.
TACGCCCGGTTGGCGCGTGCGCTGGGCGCGGGGACCGAGCACCGCGTCATGCCAGACCGTGAGCACCAAGACCAAACCCACCAGACCCGCCTTGACGGCCAAGGTCATGCCGAAGGGACTGGCCCAAAAACCCGCCCGCGCCAGCATCCGAAAGCCCATGCCCTGCAGGGCCAGCAACAAGGGGCCGGTGACGATGAGCGTACCGAGTGCCCCATAGGCCACCGGGCGAAACGCCCGGCCGAGCGCCTCGGGGATACCGGCATCCGGGGCGGCACGCGCGGCCGGCACGACCGCGAACACGAAAAACAACACCCCGCCCACCCAAACGGTGGCGGCCAACAGATGGAGCGCGATCAGTACGAGAAACGCCGCCTCACGCATCGAGGCGCTCGATCAGGTATTCGCGCAGGACCACCGCATTGTTGTGCGTCTGGTCGCGAGCGGCGTACACGAGCGTGACGGCCCCGGCGCGCGCGGCGGCCACCAGGGCATCGGCCGCCTCGGGGCGGCCGCGCAACTCCGCGAGATAGCGGCGGCGGAACTCGGGAAAGCGCCCCGGCGCGTGCCCGAACCAGCGGCGCAGCGCCGCCGTCGGGGCGGCCTCCTTGGCCCAGCCCGCCAGCCCCGCCTGGGTCTTCGCCAGACCCCGCGGCCAGATCCGGTCGACGAGCCAGCGCGGCCCTTCGCCATCGGCCGGCGGCTCGTAGACGCGCCGGACGGCGATCGCCGGGGGATGCGCCGCCTTCACGCCGCCTGCTGGACGATCTTCAGGGCGTCACCGAGGGACTGCAGCCCCACGGCGACGAGCTTGCCATCCACGACCAGGGCGGGCACCGTGCGCACCCGCAGGTTCGCGACCAGCGCGCGGCCGGCGGGCTCGGCGATATCCAACGCCTGGTAGTCGATCGGCTGGCGGCGTGCCACTTCGTTCCATACCTGCTCGGCCTGCGGACAGACCGGACACCATTTCGACACCAAAAGCCGTACTTCCATGGCCTCTCTCCCGATGAAACCTTTGCGTCGACTCTACGGTCCGCGCCCCGCGCGGCTCCTTGACAGCCGTCAAGGATGACGGAGACCGGACCGTATGGTAATGATAGCGCTGCGTATGACGAACGCCCAGGAGGGCCGCATGGACACCCGACTCATCGATGGCTTCACGCGCCATCACCGCCTGCTCGACGGCACCTTCGCGCGCGCGCTGCGCGAGACCGAAGGCGGCGACACCGCGGGCGCGCGCCAAGCCTTTGGAGACTTCCGGGACGCCATCGAGCGCCATATGGGGGCCGAGGAGAAATGGCTGTTCCCGGCCTACGAGGCGCGGCACGGCGACGACAACGCGCTGACATCCATACTTCGCAAGGGGCATCGCGACCTGCGCGGGTTCTTCGAGGAGATCGCCGAGGCCCTCGATCAGGGCGATGCCGACGAGGCCGCCGCGCTCATGGGGACGGTGGGCCAGATCCTCCATCATCACGATGAAAAGGAGGAGCAGGAGTTCTACCCGGCGGTCGCCCCGCTCGTGCACGACCCGGGGCCCGCGGTCATGGCGTTGGGAACCTGACCCCGCGGCGGGCCGCCATGGCCCGCCCCAGGGCCGCGACCTCGGAAGGGCCGAGCACGGCGCGGGCGCGCGGCAAAAGCTGGGTGTTCTCGGCGGCGATGTGGGCGCGTATGAGGCTCACATAGGGCTCGATGGGGAGCTCGCCGGGCGATGCCGGGAGCGATTGCAAGGCCCGCTCTATGGGGGCGTAGGCCCGCTCCAGGTCGCGGTGTTCGGCCATGAGGCGCGCCACGACCGCCGACAGGGCCGGATCGCCGTGGCGCTCCAGGAGCGGCGCAAGATCGCGCTCCTCGTCCTCATGGTGCCAGCGGCCGGCCTGCGCGAAGTACTGAAAGACGCGCGCGGCCGCCTCCCGCGCCTCGCGATCCCCGCCATGGACGCGCACATGGGCCTTGAGGCGCTCAAGCGTCGCGCAATGGCCCTCGATGCGCTCGTGGCAGGATGCGAGCAACCCGATGGGGTCCTCGAAACCGGGCGCGCCCCGCTCCCCCTTCTCGCCGATCCGCATGGCCACCCCCGTCATGTTCCAGACCGCCCAGCGGGCGGGTTCGCCAAGTGCATGCGCCTCACGGCTCGGCGCAGCGCATACACTGGACGTCGTAACGATCCAGCCAGGCACGCAAGGCCGCCATGGCCTTGGGCCCGGTCGCGAGGTCGGCGAACGCATGGGCCGGATCGACCGGGCGCACCTTGGCAAGCCAGGCGTCGGTGTAGGGCCCGATGTTGACGAGATGCGGGGTCGCGAGGACCGCCTCGTTGACCTCCTCGACCGTCCCTTCGAAGGGACACGGCACCCCGCCCGCCCACTTGCCGCTCTCCAACGTCGCCACATGGCGCCCCTTGTTCAGATGCGTGCCGACCTTCTTGATGCGGATCTTCTGGACACGGCCGGCCATAGTCTGGGCCGCGTCGGTGATACCGAGCACGACCAGCCCATTCTCGTCGGGACGCGCCCAGACGTAATCGAGATCGTAGAAGAGATCGTCCGGCAGCTCGCACCCGCGGTATTCGGTCATGCCTGCACACTCCTTTGTTTAGCCTAAAGATCCGACCCCGCCGGCGGCCTTGACTGCTGTCAAGGCCGCCCCGCCCCGGCCTCGTCCCGCCATTTCACGAGCCGCGCGCGATCGGTGATGTGGATGTCGTTGCCCGCCACCGAAATGAGCCCGAGATCGCGCAAGGTCGCGAGCACCCGCGAGAAGGTCTCGGCCTTGACGCCGAGCCGCGACGCCACGACGTTCTTGTGGACTTGGATGTGGACATCGGCGGATTTCGCGTCGGCCGGGCACTGTTCGATCAGGTAGCCCGCCACGCGCTGGCCGGCGGTCTCGAGGGTCAGTGCCTGGACATCGTTGATGAGCTGGTGCAGGCGCATGCTGATCCCGGCCAGCATCCGCAGCGCCATCCCGCCGTTGGCCTTCAGGATGCGCACGAAGTCGCCGGTCGGGATCTCGATGAGGACCGCATCGGACAACGCGGCCGCATAGACCGGATAGCGCCCGCCCAGAAACACGACGGCCTCGCCGAAGGTCTGGCCGGCCATCAGGATCTCGATCACCTTCTCGTCGCCCTGCGGCGACAGGCGGTAGAGCCGCACGGAACCGCTCAGGATGAAGTAGAAGGCCTCGGCCTTGTCGCCCTCGGCAAACAGCGCCTCGTGGGCCTTGACCGCGCGCCGCCGGGCATGGGCCAGCAGACGCTCGAGCTCCTCGGGGAAAAGCCCGGAAAAAAGCGGCGCCTTATGAACCGCCTCCCAATCCTCATGCATCGTCGCCCCCTGCTGGTAATATCGGCCTGTTGCGCACCCGCGCGCCCTGGGGAAATCCTTTCGTGCAGCTCCTCGAACCCTCCGACAACAGCGGGATACTCCCCATCGCCTATTTCCATGCCCTGGCGCGCCTGGGCGCGGAGGGGCTCGTCCTGGTAGAACCCGCCCGGCCGTTCGTCAGCCTGGGCACCTTCGACGACGCGGCGACCTCGGTGGACCGGGACTACTGCCAAGACCACGACATCCCGGTGATGCGTCGCGAAACGGGCGGCGGCATGGTGCTCCTCGGTCCGGGGCAGGTCTTCTATACCCTGGTCCTGAAACGGCCCCACCCGACCGTGCCTGGCCCGGTGGACGCCGCCTACCGCCACCTCTCGCAGGCCCCGATCGCCGTCTACCGCCGGTTCGGGGTCGCCGCCCGCCTGCGCCCTATCAATGATATTGTCACCGCCGACGGGCGCAAGATAGGGGGACAGGGGGCGGGCGACATCGACGGGCACTTCTGCTTCGTGGGCAGCATCCTCGTCGACTTCGACACCGAGCTCATGCACCGCGTCGTCCGGCTCCCGGACGAGGGCCTGCGCCCGGCGCTGAAGGCCGCCCTGGACGACGGCATGACCTCGATCGCCGCCCAGACCGGCGCGCGACCGCCGACGCCGCTTGTCAAGGCCGCGCTGGCCGAGGCCTTCGCGCCGCTCGTGGGCGGGCTTGCGCCGCGTCCCGTGCCCGCCTGCCTGGTCGCCAAGGCCCGCGAGGTCGCCCGGGACCTGATGAGCCCCGAGATCGTGGACTCCGACGAAACGCGGCCCCGGGGGCTCTTCAAGGTGCGCGAGGGGCTGTATCTTTGCCAGCGGGCGATCGCGACCTCCGCCGGACGGATCGTCGTATCGCTCGCAATCGGCGACGACCGCATAGAGGCCGCGCAACTGCGCGCCTTCGGCGGCCCGGTCCGGGAGGTCGATCTGTCGCCGCTCGTCGGCCGGCGCTTCGACCACGAGGCCCTGTCCGCCACCCTCCCCGACCTCTCCGCACTCGGCATCGCGCGCGCAGACCTCATCGCCGCGCTGCTCGCGCCCATGGCCTAACCCACGAAACGCCGGGCGTTACGGAAGATCTCAAACCACGGGGCGTACTCGCCCCAGGTCGCGGGGTGCCAGGAATTGGCCGCGGTCCGCACGACGCGCTCGGGATGGGGCATGAGCACGGTGAACCGGCCGTCCGGCGTGGTCAGACCGGTAATGCCGCCGGTCGAGCCGCTGGGATTGCGCGGGTAGATCTCGGTCGCGCGCCCATAGTGATCCACATAACGGGCCGCCACGAGCCGGCCGCGCTCAAGCCCGGCGCGCGCCTCCGGCGTCAGCACGACCCGCCCCTCGCCGTGGGCGACCGGCACCGGGAGCCGCGCGCCGGCCATGCCCGCAAGCAGCACCGAGGGGTTGGCGGGGATCTCCACCAGCACCGTACGCGACTCGAACTGCTCCGAGCGATTGCGCCCGAACTGCGGCCAGGACTCGGCGCCCGGTATGAGCGAGCGCAGATGGGCCATCATCTGGCAACCGTTGCAGACCCCGAGGGCAAAGGTCTCGGGGCGCTCGAAGAAGGCCGCGAACTGGGCGCGCACCTCCTCGTGGAACAGGATCGATTTGGCCCAGCCGCCGCCGGCGCCCAGGACGTCGCCGAACGAGAAGCCGCCGCACGCGGCAAAGCCCGCGAAGGTCGCCAGGTCCTCGCGTCCGGCCAGGAGATCGCTCATGGTGACGTCCACGGCCTCGAAGCCCGCGTCCATGAAGCCCGCGGCCATCTCGCGCTGCCCGTTCACCCCCTGCTCGCGCAAAATGGCCACGCGCGGCTTGGTAAGGAGCAGGTGCGGCGCAAGCCTCGCGTCGACGTCGAAAGGCACGTGGGCCTGCAGCCCGGGGTCGCCCGGGTCCGCCAGCAGCGCGTAGGACTCGGCGGCGCTCTGCGGCTCGTCGCGCAGGACCTGCATCCGGAACGAGGTCTCGGACCAGAGGCGCTCATAGGCCATGCGGTCGCCCTCCAGGAGGACGCGCCCGCAATAGCGCATGATGATGTCGCGCCCCGGACGCACCGTCCCTATGCGCTTCGTATAGCGCAGCAGACCTTTCTGTTTGAGGGCGCCGAAGATCCCCTCGCGCGACGAGCTCGGGACCTGCAAGACCGCGCCGAGCTCCTCGTTGAACAAGGCGGCAATGGGGTCGAGACCAAGCCCCGTGAGGTCGATATCCAGCCCGCACTTCCCGGCGAAGGCCATCTCGCACAAGGTGACGAACAGCCCGCCGTCGGAGCGGTCATGGTAGCTCAGGAGCAGCCCGAGCTCGTTTAAGGCCTGTACGACCCCGAAGAAGAGCTTTAAGAGCCTCGGATCGTCCACGTCCGGGGGGCGTCCGCCCTCGAGCCCGTAGACCTGCGCCAGCGCCGATCCGCCGAGACGGTCCTTGCCGTGACCGAAGTCCACGAGCAGGAGGTCGGTCTCGGCATCGGCCACGCAGACCGGGGTCAGGGTCTTACGCACATCGACGACCGGGGCCAGCGCCGTGACCACCAGCGACACCGGCGCCCGGACCTCCTGGTCGTGGCCGCCGGCGGTCCACCGGGCACGCATCGACAGCGAGTCCTTGCCGACCGGGATGGCGATGCCGAGGGCCGGACAGAACTGCAAACCGGCCGCCTCGACGGCCCGGTAGAGCGCGGCGTCCTCGCCCTCGCTCCCGGCGCTCGCCATCCAGTTGGCGGACAGCTTCACGTCGGGCAGGCGCCGGATGCGCGCGGCCGCGAGATTCGTCAGGGCCTCGCCGATCGCCATGCGCGCCGAGGCCGGGGCGTCGATGACGGCGATCGGCGCCCGTTCGCCCAGGGCCAGCGCCTCGCCGGTGATATCGCCATAGCCGGTCGCGGTGACGCCCACATCCGCCACCGGCACCTGCCAGGGACCCACGGTCTGATCCCGGCAGACGAGCCCGGAGACGCTGCGGTCGCCGATCGTGATCAGAAATTCCTTGCTCGCGACCCCAGGCAGCGTGAGCACGCGCGCGATCGCGTCGTGGATGTCGAGTGAGCGCGTGGCGACCGGGCGCGAGGGCCGGCGGACCGACCGCGCCTCGCGCCGCAGGCGCGGCGGGTCGCCGAGAAACAGCGCGAGCGGGAGATCGACCGGATCGGGGGCGCCGCGACCGGCAAAGAGCGGGTCACGCACCCGCAGCCGCGGCTCCTCGGTCACGCGCCCGACCAGGGCGACCGGGCAACGCTCGCGCTCGCACAGCGCCATGAACCGTCCCAGCGCCTCCTCGCGGATCGCCAGGACGTAGCGCTCCTGCGCCTCGTTGCACCAGATCTGCATGGGCGACATCTGCGGCTGCCCGTTGGGGATCGCCCGCAGATCGATGTCCGCACCGCGGCCCGCCCCATGGACGAGCTCGGGCAACGCATTCGACAGGCCGCCTGCGCCGACGTCGTGGATCGAGAGGATGGGGGTGTCGGCGCCCAGCGCTATGCACGCCTCGATGACCTCCTGGGCGCGCCGCTGCATCTCCGCGTTCCCGCGCTGCACCGAGGCAAAATCCAGGTCCTGTTCGCCGCTGCCCCCGGCCGCGCTCGAGGCCGCCCCGCCGCCCAGCCCGATCAGGAGCGCGGGCCCGCCCAGGACAAGGAGCGGGGTCCCGGGCGGCAGATCGCGCTTCATCACATGCGCCGGACGCACCGATCCGGCCCCGCCGGCAAGCATGATGGGCTTGCGGTAGCCATAGACCGCCCCGGCGGTCTCGAGCTCGAAAGACCGAAAATAGCCGAGAATGACCGGGCGGCCGAATTCGTTGTTGAAGGCGGCGGCGCCGACCGGCGCCTCCAGCATGATGTCGAGGGCGCTCGCCAGCCGGCCCGGCGCCCCGCGATCGGCCTCCCAGGGCCGCAGCGCATCGGGCAGGCGCAGATCGGCAACCGAGAACCCGACGAGACCGGCCTTCGGATGGCCGCCGAGCCCCGTGGCACCCTCGTCGCGGATCTCGCCGCCGGCCCCGGTGGCGGCGCCCGGATGGGGCGAGATCGCCGTCGGATGGTTGTGGGTCTCGACCTTGACCAGAAGCGGTACGGGCTCCTGCGCGCGGACATAGCGCCGGGTCGCTTCGTCGACAAAGAGGCGCGAGCCCAGCGCCGCGCCCTCCACAATCGCCGCATTGTCGGCGTAGGCGCTCAAAAGCCCGCCGGGGCTCGCCTTGGCAGTCTCCCGGATCATCGCAAACAAGGTGCGCTCGCAGGGCCTGCCGTCGATGACGAAATCGGCATTGAAGATCTTGTGCCGGCAGTGTTCGGAGTTCGCCTGGGCGAACATCATGAGCTCGGCGTCGGTCGGGTTCCGGCCAAGACCGGTGAAGGCCTCTACGAGATAACGCCGCTCGTCTTCGGAGAGCGCAAGTCCCAAGGCCCGATCGGCACGGACCAGGGCCTCGACCCCCTCACCGAGGACATCGATGGTAGAACCCGGGGCCGGCTCCGTGCCCGACCAAAGGGCCTCGCCGTCGGCGGGGTCGGCCAGCACCGACTCGGTCATGCGGTCGTGAATGAGCGTGGCGATCCGGTCGCGTTCGTTCGCGGTCAGCGGCCGCTCGGACGCGATCTGCCAGAGGACCCCGCGTTCCAGGCGCGCGACCGCGTCGAGCCCGCAGCGCCGGGCGATGTCCGTGGCCTTGCTCGACCACTCGGAGATCGTCCCGAACCGCGGGACCACCAGAAAGCCGCGCGCGTTCGCGGCAATCGGCAGCGGCGGCGAGCCGTAATCCAAAAGCGCGGCGAGCACCCCCTGCTCGTCTTCGGACAAGGGGCGGGTAATCCTCGCGAAATGCCGGTAGCGGGCCGACACCGCGGTCACCGGCGCCACCGGCGCCAGCCGCCGAAGCCACCGTTCGGCGCGGAACGCGGCAACCGCCCCGGGGCCGTCCCAACTCAGCGTGAGATGCGTCATCGACACCCGCCCCGCCCAGGCCGCGGCCGCCCGCGGGTTCGCGGCCGGCCCCCCGATCCGCCGCCCTGCCCCATGGGATCAGGACGCAGGCGGTTCGGCGGGCGCGGGCGCGAGCGTCCCTTCGGGCGGACGCGCCTCGCGGCCCGTGCCCGGCGCCGGCCGGGTGGCGGTGGCGGGCAACGTGCCCTGATGGGTCGCATAGCGGCTATGGTCCGGCGGCGCCGACAGGCCGGCGGGGATCTGCAGGGGCGGCAGCGGGGGCGGCACCACATAGGCAGGCACCCGGCACCCGCCCCCCGCGGACGCGCATCCGGAAAGGCCCGCGCCCGCCAAAACGACCACCCCCAACCATCCATACCTCATAGCTTGATCCCCGCCTGCTGTAATGCATTTCGGACCGCCGCCCGCTTGTGCTCGGACAACGGCGTCAACGGGAGCCGCAGGTGGGGGCCGATGAGCCCCATCGCGTGCAGCGCCCATTTCACCGGAATCGGATTCGACTCCACGAACAAGGCCTGATGGAGGCCCGCCAGTGCCTCGTCCCGGCGCCGCGCGCCCTCGGGGTCGCCCGCGAAGATCGCGTCCCATATCTCGCGCATCGCGCGGGGGGCGACATTGGCCGTGACCGAGATCACGCCCTGGGCCCCGAGCAGACCGAGCGCGACCCCGGTGGCATCGTCCCCGCCATAGAGGGCGAAGTCCGGAGGGCAGCTGGCGCGGATCGCCCGCGCCCGGTCGATATTGCCGGTGGCCTCCTTGATGCCGGCGATGCCCGGCACCTCGGCGAGCCGGGTCACGGTCTCAGGCAGCAGATCGCAGGCCGTGCGGCTCGGCACGTTATACAAGATCACAGGGAGATCGACCGCCCGCGCGATCGCGCTGAAATGCTGGAAGAGCCCCTCCTGGGTCGGCTTGTTGTAATAGGGGGTCACGACCAGACAGGCGCTCGCGCCCGCCTCGCCGGCCGCGCGGCTCAAGGCGATCGCCTCCGAGGTCGCATTGGCGCCGGTCCCGGCGACTACCGGGATGCGGCCGGACACCGACCGGACCACATGGGCGATGACCGCCACATGCTCGTCGACATCCAGAGTCGACGCCTCCCCGGTCGTGCCGACGGCCACGATGCCGTGCGTTCCGGCCTCGAGATGGAAGTCGAGAAGCCTGTCTAGGGCCGCAAAATCGACAGCGCCATCATCGCGCATGGGCGTGACGATGGCGACCAGACTACCGCGCAGCATAATCCGACCCATAGTAAAAGCGCGATACTACTTGCCCTCCCGCCGGCAAGCAAGGGAAGAGGGGCGGGAGGGCGCCGGACGCCGCGACCCCGGCAGAAAACCCAGCCTCCCAGGGGAGGGATTGGGAATGGCCGCTCCGGCGCCTGCGCCTTTCGGCGATCGTCCGACCGGGACGGCCATCGTCTTGTGAGCGATGGCAAGATACTGAATACTATCTCCACCGGGTGAGGGCGCGGGCGCGGCCGCCAATACGGACCTTACAACGATCGCCCCGTGCCGGGCCGTGCCCGGGCATGCCGGGCGCGACAGCGCAAGTCTCCCCGCAAACAGGGTGGCGGGCCGCCCGGCCCCAAAGAACCATCAAGAGAGCGAACCCTAAATGAGCAAAGTCGAAGTCGGCGGATCCATCCCCGATCTCTTAGTGGAGGCGACGGACGATCAGACGTTCCGGCTATCGGAACTGCGCGGCCGTAATGTCGTCTTGTATTTCTACCCGAAGGACAATACGCCCGGCTGTACGACCGAGGGGCAGGATTTCCGTGATCACTACGAGGAGTTCGAAAAGCTGGACACGGTCATCCTGGGCGTCTCGCGCGATGACGTAAAGTCCCACGAATCCTTCAAGAGTAAGCAGTGCTTTCCGTTCGATCTCGTTGCCGACACCAGCGAAGAGCTGTGCCGGGCGTTCGATGTGATCAAGGAAACGAACCTCTACGGCAAGAAATCGATGGGGATCGAACGAAGCACCTTCATCATCGACGAGCGCGGGATCGTGCGCCGCGAGTACCGCAAGGTCAAGGTCGACGGCCACGTCCTTGCGGTATTGCGGGACCTGCGCGAGATCGTCGGACGGTAATGACGGCGCGCCGCCGGCTGTTCGTGCTCGACGCCACGGTCCTGACCCACGACCCGGCGGCGCTGTACCGCTTCGAGGAGCACGACGTCTACGTCCCGATCGCGGTTCTGGAGGAACTCGACGCCCACAAGCAAGGCGCATCCGAGACCGCCCGCAACGCCCGGCAGGCGAGCCGCTTTCTCGACGAGACCCTGGCGGCGGTACCGGGCGATCTGGCGGCCGGGGCGCCGCTGCCGCATGCCGGCCGCGGTGCCGCGGGACGGCTGTTCATCCCATCCACGCCCGCCGATCGGGACCGGCCCCGCGGCCCGGCCGTGCGCGGCGTCGGCGGCGAATTGCTCGCCGTCACGCGCCGCCTCGCCGACGAACACAAGGACTGCGAGGCGGTCCTCGTCACCAAGGACATCAACCTGCGCATCAAGGCGCGCGCCCTGGGCCTTCAGGCCGAGGACTACACGAGCGAGCGGGTCCTGGACGACGCCGATCTCTTGTACCGGGGGATAGCCGAGCTGCAGCTCGCGCCCGGGGACACGGTCGGGCCGGCCGCCGCCGGGGCCGGCGCGCGCGGGACCTTCGAGGTCCGCGGGGCCGCCGTCGCGGCCTGGCATGTGGGCCAATTCCTGCTCGGCGGCCAGGCCTCCCTGCCCGACACCGTCGTCCGCGAGATCGGCCCGGGATGGGCCCGCCTGGAGGCGGTCGTCGACTACGTGAAGGAGGAGCAGGCGGTGTGGGGGGTGCGGGCGCGTAACCGCGAACAGAACTTCGCGCTCAATCTGCTGATGGATCCGGACATCGACTTCGTGACGCTGCTCGGGCACGCCGGGACCGGCAAGACCCTGCTCACGCTGGCCGCGGGCCTCGAACAGACGATAGAGCAGCGGCGCTATACGGAGATCATCATGACCCGCGTGACGATCCCGGTCGGCGAAGACATCGGCTTTTTGCCCGGGACCGAGGAGGAGAAGATGAACCCCTGGATGGGGGCCCTGGAAGACAATCTCGACATCCTAAACCAGGGAGAGACCCGCGACCGCGGCCAATCCCGATGGGCGCGGGCGGCGGCGGGCGATCTGATGCGCGCGCGCATCCGCGTCAAGAGCCTGAACTTCATGCGCGGCCGGACGTTCCTGCGCAAATTCATCATAATCGACGAGGCGCAGAACCTGAGCGCCCACCAAATGAAGACGCTCATCACCCGCGCGGGACCGGGCAGCAAGGTGGTCTGCCTCGGAAACATCGCCCAGATCGACAGCCCTTACCTCACCGAGACCACCTCCGGCCTCACCTATGTCGTGGACCGATTCAAGGGCTGGGCGCACGGCGGCCATGTGACGCTGGAACGGGGCGAACGCTCGCGTCTCGCCGACTACGCCACCAACGCCTTATAGAGACCCATGGCGGCGTGCGCGCCGCGGGCCTTGAAAGCCCCCTGCACCCTCAGCCGAGGTACCGCAACCACAGCGCAAGCGCGCCGAGCGTCGCCAGCAAGACCACGGGCGTCATGACGAGCCCGGCGCGCATATAGGTGCGCCACGATATGGTCTCGCCCTTGCGCGCCAGGACGTGCAGCCACAGCAAGGTGGCAAGGCTCCCCAGCGGGGTGAACTTCGGGCCGATGTCGCAGCCGATCACGTTGGCATAGATCATGGCCTCGCGCGTGACCGCGGGGACGGCGCCCATATCGTGGATGGCGAGCGAGCCGACGAGGACGGTCGGCATGTTGTTCATGACTGCAGACAGCAGGGCGGTCAGGAAGCCGGTGCCCAGAGTCGCCAAGACGAGCCCATGGCCGGCAAGCCCCGTGAGCACCCGGGCGAGCAGCCCGGTAAGGCCGGCGTTGCGCAGGCCGTAGACGACGAGGTACATGCCGAGGCTGAACACGACGATCTGCCAGGGCGCCTCGCGCAGCACGCGTCCGACCGGGACCACAGAGCCCCTTCCGCCCCGCCAGGCGCGGGCGGCGACGAGCAGGAAGACGAGCGCCGCAAGTCCCGTGAGCAGCGATACCGGGACATGGAGCCGCCCGGCCAGGAAATAGCTTCCGAGCAACAACGCGAGCACCGGCCACGACAGGCGGAACAGCAGCGGGTCCTTGATCGCCGTGGCGGGATCGTCGAGCCTGTGGACGTCATAGGCGCGCGGGATATCGCGCCGGTAGTAAAGCCAAAGCACCGCGAACGTCACCAAACCCGCCACGACGTCCACGGGCAGCATGACGACGGCGTAGCGCCGGAACGGGATCCCGAAAAAATCGGCCGAGACGATGTTGACGAGATTGGAGATCACAAACGGGAGCGACGTCGTGTCGGCGATGAAGCCCGTACCCATCACGAAGGCCAGCGCGGCCTCCGGACTAAAGCCCAAGGCCAGCAGCATGGCCAGGACGATGGGCGTCAGGATGAGCGCCGCGCCGTCGTTGGCGAACAAGGCGGCGACCAGGGCCCCCAGGAGAATGATGAGCGGGAAGAGCCGCCGGCCCCGCCCGCCGCCGGCGCGCGCCATGTGCAGGGCCGCCCAATGGAAAAACCCGGCCTCGTCGAGAAAAAGCGAGATGACGATCAGGCCCACGAAGGTCAAAGTCGCGTTCCAGACGATGCCCCATACCACCGGAATGTTCGCAACATGCACCACGCCGAGCATCAAGGCGGCGATCGCCCCGATCATCGCGCCCCACCCTATGCCAAGCCCCTTGGGCTGCGCGATCACCAAAAAGAGCGTGAACGCAAAGACCGCCACCGCCAAAACCATGCGCCTATCTCCTGTGTCGCCCGATCATCGGCCCGCGCCCGGGGGCCGTCCCTCCGGGACCGCCCCTGCCGGCGCGCGGCACCCGTATCACACCCGGCCGCGGGGGCCGCACGAATCCGCCCCGGCACGCCGCCCCGCCTTTAAGCGGCGCTCATCGCCGGCAAAGACCTCGCGGCCGGGGGCCTCGCGCAGGGCCGCCACGACCGCCGCCGCCCACGGCGCCAGATCCGGATGGGTCCGGTAGTAGATCCATGTGCCGCGCCGGCGCGCGGCCACGAGGCCCACGGCGCGCATGCCGGCGAGATGGCGCGACACGACCGCCTGCGGGAGTTCGAGGGCGGCCGCCAGATCGCACACGCAAAGCTCCCCGCAGGCCTCGAGCAGCATGACGAGGCGCCGCCTGGCCTCGTGGCCCAACATGGAGAAGAGATCGCCCTCGGTCACGGGGGCATTATATAATGCCTTCCATATATATCAAGACTCATATATATTAGCCTCGGCACACGGGCGAGTTCCGGGGTTTCTGAACAACCGGTTCCGGCGGCCGGCTAGGCGAAGAACGGCCAGCCGATGTCGGCGCGGCCCTGGGGCACCGGGATCCCATAGCGGTCCGGATAGTCGACCGCCTCGAGATACAGGCCGTGCGGGGGCGCGGTGATGCCGCCTGCGGCCCGCTTTCGGGCGGCCAGGACCTCGGCGGCCCAGGCCACCGGGCGCTCGCCCGCGCCGATCGCCGCCAGCACGCCCGCGATATTGCGCACCATGTGGTGGAGGAAGGCGTCGGCGCAGATCGCCATGACCACGAACGGACCCCGGCGCTCGATCGACAGCGCATGCACGGTGCGCACCGGCGTCTTCGCCTGGCATTGGGCGGCCCTAAACGCGCTGAAATCGTGGCGGCCGAGGAGCGCCGCGGCTGCGTCCTGCATCCGCGCCGCATCGAGCGGCCGGTAGTCGAAACTCACCCGGTCGCGCAACAGCCCCGGCCGGACCCGCCGATTCAGCCAGACGTAGCGGTAGCGGCGCTCGCACGCGGCAAAACGTGCATGGAAATCGTCCGGCACCGGTTGCGCCCACAGCACCGCCACGTCGCCGCTCAGATGGGTATTGGTGCCGCGCACGAAGGCCTCGGGCCGGCGCTGCGCGCCGCTCTCGAAATGGACCACCTGCCCCAGGGCGTGCACCCCGGTGTCGGTCCGACCCGCGGCGACGACGCGCACCGGCTCGCCGGCGACCTGCGCGAGCGCGTGCTCGAGGGCGTCCTGCACGGTCGGTACCCCGACCTGACTCTGCCAACCGCAAAACCGGGCGCCGTTGTACTCGACGCCGAGCGCCCAGCGGGTCACGGCGCGACGGACAGATCGATCAGGCCGCCTACGGCCTCGGGTATGACCTTGCCGCGCGCGGCGCGCGTCCCCTGGAACCGGCGCCGGTCGGCCGGCGCAAGGGACAGGGTCCGGCGGGGACCGACCAACACCAAAGTCTGCGCGGCGTGGCCGGCGGCCACCGCTATGAGCTTCTCGCCGCGCGCGTCTTGCAGTTTCACCCCGCGCCCCTTGGACATGACCGGCAGATCGGCCTCGGACAGGACGAGAAGATGCGTCGCGGTCGCGCACGCCACCCAGCCGCCCTTCGCGACCACCACCGGCCTTAGGAGGGATGCCCCGGTCTCGAGCTTCACGATCGCCTTGCCGGCCTTGGTGCGCGTCTGGAGGTCGGCAAGCGGCGCCTTGAAGCCGTACCCGCTATCGGCCACGAGCAGGGCCCAGTCGGTATCCTCGCCCATCAGTACGCCCGCAAACACGACCCCGGCCTCCGGCTCCAGGGTCTTCGACAACGGCTCCCCAAAGCCCCGCGCCGACGGCAGTCTGTGCGCCAGGACCGCGTAGCTGCGCCCGGCGCTGTCTAGGAAGATCGCCGGCTGGGTGCTGCGCCCGCGCGCCGCCTGGAGGAACCCGTCCCCGGTCCGATACGACAACGCCGCCCCGTCGATCTCGTGCCCGCGGGCCTGGCGCACCCAGCCGTTTTCCGAAAGCACCACGGTGACGGGCTCGGCTGCGAGTTCGCCCGGCTCGATCGGCCGCGCCGCCGGCCGTTCGCGCAACGGCGATCGGCGCTCGTCGCCATAGTCCTTGGCATCGCGCTCGATCTCTTATTTCACGAAGCGCTTCAATCGCGCCGGCGAGCCCAGGATGCGCTCGAGTCCGGCGCGTTCGCGCGAGAGCGCGTCGTGCTCCTCCTTGAGCTTGATCTCCTCGAGCTTGGCCAGCTGGCGCAGGCGGATCTCGAGGACCGCGTCGGCCTGGCGCTCGCTCAACGAAAACCGCGTCATCAGGGCCTCGCGGGGCTCGTCTTCGGTGCGGATGAGGCGTATGACCTCATCTAGGTGATCGAAGATCGTAAGCAGCCCTTCGAGGATGTGCAGGCGGTCGTTGATCTTGGCGAGCCGGAACGCGAGCCTCTTGCGCACCGTCTCGACGCGAAACGCGAGCCACTCCGAGAGCAGTTCGCGCAGACCGTAGACGCGCGGCCGCCCGTCGGATCCTATGAGGTTCAGGTTCACCCGGTAACTCTTCTCCAGGTCGGTCGTCGCGAACAGATGGCCCATGAGCGCCTCGACGTCCACGCGGCTCGACCGCGGGACGATCACGAGCCGCGTCGGGTTCTCGTGGTCGGATTCGTCGCGCAGGTCCTCCACCATGGGCAGCTTTTTGTTGCGCATCTGCTCGGCGATCTGCTCGAGTATCCGCGATCCCGACGCCTGATGGGGCAGGGCCGTGACCACAATGGCCCCGTCCTCCTGCTCCCAGACGGCGCGGGCGCGCACGGAACCGCTGCCGGTGCGATAGAAGCCGATGATATCCTCGCGCGGCGTGACGATCTCGGCGCCCGTCGGATAGTCGGGGGCGAGCACATGCTCGCACAGCGCCTCGACGGTCGCCTTCGGGTCGTCCAGCAGCCGCACGCAGGCCGCCGCGACCTCGCGCGCGTTGTGCGGCGGGATGTCGGTGGCCATACCCACGGCGATGCCGGCCGCGCCGTTTAGCAGCACATGCGGCAGCCGGGCCGGCAAGAGCCGCGGCTCCTCGAGCGTTCCGTCGAAATTCGCTACCCAGTCGACGGTGCCCTGGCCGAGCTCGGAGAGCAGAATGTCGGCGAACCGCGACAGGCGCGCCTCGGTGTAGCGCATGGCCGCGAACGACTTCGGATCGTCCGGGGAACCCCAGTTGCCCTGGCCGTCTACCAGCGGATAACGGTAACTGAACGGCTGAGCCATGAGGACCATGGCCTCGTAGCAGGCCGTGTCGCCGTGCGGATGAAACTTTCCGAGGCAATCGCCGACCGTGCGCGCCGATTTCTTGAACTTCGCGCCCGCACCGAGCGCAAGCTCCGACATCGCATAGACGATCCGTCGCTGCACGGGCTTTAGGCCGTCGCCGATATGGGGCAGGGCGCGGTCTAAGATGACGTACATGGAGTAATCGAGGTAGGCCTTCTCGGTAAACCCCGTGACCGGCATGTACTCGCTCAGAAGCTCGGTCTGCTCCATTACGCCACCTCCGCCTTGTCGCCGCTCATCTCGAGCCACCGCCTGCGATCGGCCGCGCGCTTCTTGCCGAGCAACATGTCAAACGAGGCGTTCGTTCCGTCGCCGTCTTCGAGGATCAGCCGCACGAGCCGGCGGGTGTCGGGGTTCATGGTGGTCTCGCGCAGTTGCACCGGGTTCATCTCCCCCAATCCCTTGAATCGCTGGACGCTCGGCTTCACGCGCCCGCGGCTTGCCGCGATCTTGTCGAGGATCCCCTGCTTTTCGTTATCGTCCAGGGCGTAATACACGTCCTTCCCGGCGTCGATCCGGTAGAGCGGCGGCATCGCCACATGCACCCGCCCGGCCGCCACCAGGGGACGGAAGTGGCGCACGAACAGCGCGCACAGCAGGGTGGCGATGTGCGCGCCGTCGGAATCGGCATCCGCCAGGATGCACACCTTTCCGTAACGCAGCCCGTCCAGGGAATCGACCCCCGGATCGACCCCCAGGGCGACCGCGATGTCATGGACCTCCTGGGAGGCGAGGATCTCCGCCGAGTCCACCTCCCAGGTGTTCAGGATCTTCCCGCGCAAGGGCATGATGGCCTGGAAGGTGCGGTCGCGCGCCTGCTTCGCCGACCCCCCCGCGGAGTCGCCCTCGACCAGAAAGAGCTCGGTGCGCGCCAGGTCCTGGCTCGTGCAATCGGCGAGCTTTCCGGGCAGCGCCGGGCCGTTGACCGCCTTCTTGCGCTCCACCCTCTTGGCGCGCCGCTCGCGGGCCTGTGCGCACTCGATCGCGATCCTCGCGATCTCCGTGCCCTCGGCGACGTGCGCATTCAGCCACAGGGCGAAGCCGTCTTTCACGACGCCCGCCACGAACGACGCGGCCTCGCGCGAGGTGAGCCGCTCCTTGGTCTGACCGGAAAACTGCGGCTCCTTCAGCTTCGCCGACAAGACGAAGGCGATGCGCTCCCACACGTCCTCGCCGGTGAGCTTGAGACCCCGGGGCATGAGGCTGCGAAACTCGCAGAACTCTCGCAGCGCGTCGGTAAGCCCGACCCGGAAGCCATTGACGTGCGTGCCCTCCTGCGGCGTGGGGATGAGGTTCACGTAGCTTTCGCGGGTCGGCGTCGGCCCCTCCTCGATCTGCCACACCACCGCCCACTCCGCCTGCTCGCCCCCGCCGGCCATGGCGCCCACGAACGGGACGGACGGCACGACCGGCCGGCCGTCGAGGGATTCCATCAGGTATTGCCCGAGCCCCTCTTCGTAATACCATTCCGCATCGTCGCCGGGGTCCTGCTCCGAGCGGAACACCACCCGCAGCCCCGGACACAAGACCGCCTTGGCCTTCAGCAGGTGCCGTAGGCGCGCGGGCAGAAACTTGATGCTCTCGAAATAACGGGCCTCCGGCCAGAACCGTATCGTGGTGCCGGTCTCCTTGCGGGCGACCGACCCCGCCACGGTCAGCTCGTCTGGCTTCTCGCCGCGCGCAAACGCCATGCGGTAGACCCGTCCGCCGCGCTTGACCGAGACCTCGAGACGCTCTGACAAGGCGTTGACCACCGACACCCCGACGCCGTGCAACCCCCCCGAATAGGTGTAGTTCTTCCCGGAGAACTTGCCGCCGGCGTGCAGGCGCGTCAGGATGACCTCGACGCCGCTCACCCCCTCCTCGGGGTGGACGTCGACCGGCATCCCGCGCCCGTCGTCTTCCACCGACAGGGAATCGTCCTTGTGCAAGGTGACAATGATCCGGTGCGCGTGGCCGCTGATCGCCTCGTCGACGGCGTTGTCGATGACCTCCTGCGCCAGGTGGTGCGGCCGGTCCGTCTGGGTGTACATGCCGGGCCGGCGTCTAACCGGCTCGAGCCCCGTCAGGACCTCGATGTCGGATGCGTCATAGCGCGCCATCAATCGATGTCCGCGCGCAACGCCGCACGTTGAGCCTCGGTGAGGATGGTCTCGTCCCGGTAGGCGGGATGGTCGATGCCGCAGGCGATCGGCTCCCCGCCCCGGACGGCGGCCGCGAGCTCCCGCCCGAGATCGAAGCGCAGGAAATGCACCGACGAGGTCTTGTCGTCGTTCTCGCGCCCCATGTCCTCGTCGGCCACCGCATAGACGCGCGGCCGGTCGCCGACCCGCACATAGACCCGGGTGGCCACCCCCGAAAGCTTGGCCAGCGCCGCGCGCCGCTCGGCGACGTCCTCGTATTCCAGCATCAGGGTCGCCTTCCAGTCGGTGCCGCCGGGAATGAGCGGGTTGTAGGCCTTCAGCTCCTCTTCGATCTCGTCCGCCTCGAAGATCTTCTCGATGCGCAGCATCTCCTGCACCTGATACTGGATCGTGAGGCGATCCTCGAAATAAAGCCGTGCATGCGGACCTATCGCGACCTGCCGGTCGCGCTTATGGGCCATGACCCGGGCCCGGAACGCCGGCCGCTCCTCGGCGTATTTTTCCAGGGACATGAGGTCCTTGCGTGTCAGTGCCTGCATAAAGCCCCGCCCTCAATCCTTGGATCCGTGTCCCTTGGCCACAATGTCGCCTTTCTTGAACAGGTTCTCGCGCAGCTCGCGGTCGAACACCGGATCGTTCCGCCTGATCCACTCGAGCGTCATGGCGGCATGCTCCTTCTCCTCGTCGCGGTTGTGGGCAAGGACCGCCCGCAGCTCGGGGTCGCCGCATGCGTCGACCCGCTGCTGGTACCAGTCCACGGCCTCCAGCTCCTCCATGAGCGAGACGAGCGCCCGATGCATCTCGCGGGTCGTCTGGGTAAGTTCCGATACAGTTTCATGTAACCCTTCGTGCGCCATCGTCTTTCTCCTGTTGGTTCCCGTCAATCGATGCCATAGGCGCGGCGCAAGAGCGCGTACCGCGACACGGGCGCGGCCGGCGCGCCGAGACCCTGCGCCAGATGATGCCCGGCGATCGGACAATCGCTCATGAAGTGGTCGGCGGCGGCCGACTGGATGCGCCCTACCACCGGGCGCCCGATCTTGACCGCGTCCTCGTAGAACTCCGTCTTCACGCCGTAGGTGCCGTCGTGGCCCGAACAGCGCTCTATCACCTCGATCGTGGTCCCCGGCACCATCAGCAACAGGTCCCGGGTCTTCAGGCCGATATTCTGGACGCGCTGATGGCACGGGACATGGTAGGCGATCTTGCCGAGCGGATTGCGGAAATCGGTCCTCATCCGGCCGGCCTTGTGGCGCAGCAGGAGGTACTCGAAGGGATCGAACATCGCCTTCCTGACCTTGGCGACCGCCTCGTCCTCGGGAAAAAGCAGCGGGAGCTCCTGCTTGAACATGAGGACGCAGGACGGCACCGGGGCGACGATGTCATAGCCCTCGTCGACGAGGGCCGCGAGCCCCGGGATGTTCGCCTCCTTGAGCGCGGCCACGCCGTCCAGGTCGCCCACCTCGAGCTTCGGCATGCCGCAGCAGCGTTCGGAACCATAGAGGCGCACGGCAATCCCGTTGTGCTCGAGCACGCGGGCGAGATCGGCGGCGAGTTCCGGCTCGTTGTAGTTGCCATAGCAGGTCGCAAACACGACGACCTGCCCCTTGGTCTCGGGCGTGGGCGCAGGGGTCAGGGCCGCCGAGCGCCAACTCTTGCGGAAGGTGCGGCTGTGATAGTCGGGCAACCGGGCGCGCGCATCGACGCCGAGGGCGGTCTGCAAAAGGGCGCGGGCGGCGCGGTTGCGGTTCGCGGCGTTCACCGCCTGCGTGACGACCGGGATCCCGGCCAGCCTTGCGACCGCGTCGGTGCTCGTCAGGACACGGTCGCGGATACGCGTCTTGCCGGCGCGAAATTTCGCGGCCTTGGCGCGCAACATGAGATGCGGGAAGTCGACGTTCCAGGGGTGCGGCGGCACATACGGACATTTCGTCATGTAGCACATGTCGCAGAGATAGCACTGGTCGACGACCTTTGCGTATTCGGCGCGATCGACGCTCTCTAGTTCCATCTCGGCGGAGTTGTCGATGAGGTCGAACAGCGTGGGAAACGCCTGACATAGGTTAAAGCACCGGCGGCAACCGTGACAGATCTCGAAAACCCGGGTCAATTCGGCATCGAGGGCGGCGGGATCCGTAAACTGGGGGTCGCGCCAGGCGATCGGGTGACGGATCGGCGCCTCGAGGTTTCCTTCGCGACTGGCGACAGTCTTCTCCGCGTCCTTGTCCATACCCCTCCGAAAAATAAAGACGGGCCGGCAGAGCCGACCCGCTTCGCTGGTGCCGCAGCGAACAGCTTACTTACCGAGGCCGTCGAGCGCCTTTTGGAACCGGTTGGCGTGCGACCGCTCGGCCTTGGCGAGCGTCTCGAACCAGTCGGCGATCTCGTCGAATCCTTCGCTGCGCGCGGTCTTGGCCATGCCCGGGTACATATCCGTGTACTCGTGGGTCTCGCCGGCGATCGCCGCCTTCAGGTTGTTCGCCGTGCTGCCGATCGGCAGGTCGGTGGCCGGATCCCCAACCGACTCCATGTACTCGAGATGGCCGTGGGCATGCCCGGTTTCGCCTTCGGCGGTGGAACGGAACACCGCCGAGACGTCATTATAGCCCTCGACATCCGCCTTGGCGGCGAAATAGAGGTAACGGCGGTTGGCCTGCGACTCGCCGGCGAAGGCGGCCTTGAGATTATCGTGGGTTTTGGTACCTTTCAGATTCATCGTCGTTCTCCGTGTGGGTGTGGACTTAGAATTAGTCTAAATCATGACGGGAACCCGGTCAAGCACCCGCTGGTGCAGTGAACGATACTGGCTATCGGCGCCAAGTCAACTACTATGATAACAAGCCCACGACAGCATCCGGAAAGGTCGAGTTCAGGTCTATGGCGACAGTCAATCCGATGGCAAACGACGGCGCACTCCTGACCGGGCTCGCGGCCCGATTGGTCCGTGACCAGTTACTGACCCCAGCGGAGGCCGAGCGCCTCAACGCCGAATCGCTGACCAATAAGGTCTCGTTCGTGACCCGGCTGGTCGAGAGCAAGAAGCTCGACGCCCTGACGATCGCCAAGACCGCCTCCGAGGAGTTCGGCATCCCGCTGCTCGACATCGGCGCCTTCGACAGCGAGGTCTTTCCGATCAAGCTCGTGGACGCCAAGCTCATCAGGCGCCACCGCGTGCTCCCGATCTTCAAGCGCGGGAACCGGCTGTTCGTGGCGGTGGCCGACCCCACCAATCTGGCGGCGCTCGACGAGATCAAATTCAATACCGGGCTGCTCGCAGAGCCCCTGTTGGTCGAGGAAAACAAGCTCGGGCAGATCATAGACCGCAACCTCGAGCAGGTAGGCGGGTCGCTGGCCGACATGGCGACGAGCGAGACCCTGGAAAACCTCGATGTCGGCGGTGACGCCGTGGTGCCCGCCGAGACGACCGACGAAGGCGACATCAACGACAAGCCGATCGTCCGCTTCGTCAACAAGATCCTGCTCGACGCCATCAACCGGGGGGCCTCGGACATCCATATCGAGCCGTACGAACGGATCTACCGGGTACGATTCCGTACCGACGGGGTCCTTCAGGAGGTGGCGTCCCCGCCGATCGCGCTCGCCGCGCGCATCGCCGCGCGCGTCAAGATCCTGGCGCGGCTCGACATCTCGGAACGCCGCATCCCGCAGGACGGCCGAATGAAGATCCGCGTATCGAAGACGCGCGCGATCGATTTTCGGGTCAGCACCCTGCCCACGCTATTCGGGGAAAAGGTGGTTCTGCGTCTTCTCGATCCGGCCTCGGCTGCGCTCGGCGTCGACAAACTCGGGTTCGAGCCGGAGCAGAAGGCCATCTACCTCGAGGCGATCGAGCGACCCTACGGCATGGTCCTTGTGACCGGACCGACCGGCAGCGGCAAGACCGTCACCTTGTACACCGCGCTCAACATCCTGAACACCACGGACCGCAACATCTCGACGGCCGAGGATCCGGTCGAAATCAACCTCGCCGGCATCAATCAGGTCAACATCAACGAGCGCGCGAAACTGACCTTCGCGACCGCCCTGCGCGCCTTTCTGCGCCAGGACCCCGATGTCATCATGGTCGGCGAGATCCGCGACCTGGAGACTGCGGAAATCGCCATCAAGGCCGCGCAGACCGGCCATATGGTCATCTCGACCCTGCACACGAACGATGCCCCGCAGACCCTGGGGCGACTCGTCAACATGGGGGTGCCGCCGTTCAATATCGCCTCGGCGGTCAATCTCATCATCGCCCAGCGCCTGGCCCGGCGGCTGTGCGTGCACTGCCGCAAGCCCGTGGAGCTTCCGGAAGCGGCGCTGCGCCAGGCAGGCTTCCGCGCCGAGGATATCCCGAGCCTCAAAATCTTCGCGCCAGTGGGCTGCGACCAATGCAATGGGGGCTACAAGGGCCGGGTCGGCATCTATCAGGTCATGCCGGTGACCCCGGCGATCGGTCAGATCATCATGAACGGCGGCAATGCGAACGACATCGCCGCGCAGGCGCTAAAAGAAGGGGTTTCCGACCTGCGCCAGTCGGGTCTGAGGAAGGTCCGCGAAGGCATCACGAGCCTCGAGGAAGTGGAGCGCGTGACCAACGAATAAGCGGGCCGCAACGATGCGGCGCGCCCCGAAACCGCGTGGGCCGCCCCCTATCAACGACCAAGACGCCCGGAACGAAAGACCGCCATGATCCCCACCCCCTTTGCGGCCGGCCCCGTCGTCGGCTACCTGTTCGTGGCCCTCGCGGGCGCCGCCATCGGAAGCTTTCTCGGCATGCTCGTCTACCGGCTGCCGATCATCCTGAAGCGCCAATGGGAACGCGACTGCCGGGAGGCGCTGGCGCTGCCGGCCGCCGGACCGGCCGAGACCTTCAATATCGCCTGGCCGGCGTCGCACTGCCCGCAATGCCGCGCGCCCCTCAAGATCCGCGACAACATCCCGCTCCTGGGATTCCTGCTCCTGCGGGGCCGGTGCCGCCACTGCGCGGCGCCCATCCCGCGGCAATATTTCCTCATCGAGGCCTTGACGACCCTGGGCGCCCTCGCATCGGTCGCCCACTTCGGGGCAACGCCGCGCGGGGCCTTGGCCTTCGTTCTGACCGCCGCGCTGATCGCGCTCACGTTCATCGACATGCGCGAGCAGATCCTGCCGGACACCATCACCCTGCCGTTTCTGTGGCTCGGGCTGCTCGCCAACCGCAACGGGCTCTTTGCCTCCCTCGACGCGGCGGTCCTGGGCGCCGCCGGCGCCTATCTGTTCCTGTGGCTCGTCTTCCACGCCTTCCGCCTGGCCACCGGCAAGGAAGGGATGGGCTATGGCGACTTCAAGCTCTTTGCGCTCGGCGGGGCCTGGCTCGGCTGGCAACTGCTGCCGCTCGTCCTGCTGTTCGCCTCCCTGGCCGGCGCGCTCTACGGCGGCGCGCTGATCCTCGCGGGGCGCCGGACCCGGGCGACACCCATGCCGTTCGGCCCGTTTCTGTGTGCGGCGATCTGGCTCGCCCTCTTCTACGGCTGGCCGCTCATGGCCCTCTACCTGCGCGGCGTCCATGGCTAACTACCGGGTAGCCCTCACCGGCGGGGCGGGCTCCGGCAAATCGGCGGCGGCCCAGGTCTTCGCCGAGTGCGGCGCGGTGGTCGTCGATGCCGACCAGATCGCCCATGAACTCATGGAGCCGGGGCAGACCCCCAATGCCGCCATCCGCGCGGCCTTCGGCGACGATATCGCCGACAGCGAGGGGCGCATCGTGCGCGCGCGGCTGCGCGACCGGGTGTTTGCCGACCCGCTGGCGCGCCAAAGACTCGAGGGCATCCTGCACCCCCCGATCCGCGAGCTCATGAAGCGGCGGTCCGAGAATGCGGTCCCCTACGCCGTGCTCGTCATCCCCTTGCTCGCCGAGACCGGGCGCCCGGCGTATATCGATCGCGTGCTCGTCATCGACGCCGACCCATCGGCGCAGCGGCGCCGGCTCAAGGACCGCGGGTTGGATGAGGCCACCATAGAGCGGCTGCTCGCCATCCAGGCGCCGCGCGCGCTTCGCCGCGCCTGCGCGGACGATATCCTCACCAACGACGGATCGCTTCAGACCCTGGCGGAGGACGTCCGGACGCTCCATGCACGCTATACGGCGCTCGCCAAGGCGTCTTGAACACCCGTCCGCGCATTCCCTTCTCAAGCGATTCCCGACCAGGCCTTGTGCCCAGAGGGAACTGGAGCTTTCGCAGAGTGGCCCGCCATCGGGTAGCGGCCCGCCGCGCGGGCCGGTAAAATCGCAGTCCCCGCCCGATGTCAGGGCGCCGTGCCGATCAGACGGGCACGGCGCCCCCGCGGCGGCGGGCGAGGACCCGATAATGGCGCAACACCGAGAGGCCAAGGACACGAGGCGCGCGACGGGCGAACCCGAGCTGCACGTCCGGCTCCTGGCCGAGGCCGAGTTCGCCGTGATCCTGCCGCTGATCCGGACCCTGAACCCCGATATCCCTCCGACATTGCTCGCGGCGCGATTGGACGACATGCGCAAAAACGGCTATCAGTGCGCCGGGGTCTTCGCCGGCGGCCGCTGCGTGGCCGTCGCCGGCCTGTGGTTCGGGACACGGTTTTGGTGCGGGCGCTATGTCGACATCGACAACGTCGTCGTAGACGAGTCCTGGCGCGGCCGGGGTATCGGGCGCCTGCTCCTCGACTGGGTCGAGGCCTACGCGAGACGTCAGGGTTGCGAGAAGGCGGTGCTCGATGCCTATGTCACCAATGGGCCGGCGCACGCCTTCTACATACGCCGCGGCTACCGCATCGTCGGCTTCCATTTCGACAAGGATCTGCGGGGATCCGGCGACCCGCCGGGGGCGATTCCCTAGGCGGGCGCAAGGCGCGGCTAGTCGGTCGGGGAGACCGGGCGGCGGCGCTCTTTAAGCGTCCCGCGGGCCCGTTTGTCGTCGAGGCGGCGGCGGCGCGCGGCAAGGCTCGGGCGGGTCGCGATCCGCCGTTCCGGGACCTCCAGCGCCCGGCGGATCCAGTGGATCAGGCGGTCGCGGGCGTCGCGGCGGTTGCGTTCCTGGGTCCGGAAGGCGTGGGCATGGATCACGAGGAAGCCCTCGCGCGTGATGCGCCCGCGCGCCAGGCGCAGCAGGCGCTCCCGAACGCCGGGCGGCAGCGATGGCGAGCCTGCGACATCGAAACGCAGCTGCACGGCCGTGGCGACCTTGTTCACGTTCTGGCCGCCCGGACCCGGCGAGCGAACGAAGCGCTCCTCGATCTCGCCCTCGGGGAGCGACAGGGTCGGCGTGACGACGATCATGGCCGCCCACGATACGCGGGGGCAGGCAGTGCTTCAAGGCAAGCCGCCCGGGCACCCTCGGACGATCCGCCGGCGCGGCCTGCCATCAAACCTTCCCGAAGACCGCGCTGCGCAGCGCCACGCCCTGGGCGAGATGGGCCTCGGCGGCGGCGCGGTCGGCATAGGTCATGCCCCCCAGGGCGTAGACCGGGAGCAGGACGCCCGCGGCCAGTTCCCGAAAACGCTCCCAACCCAACGGCACGGCGCCCGGGTGACTGCGCGTGGCCTTCACCGGCGAAAGGACCGCGAAGTCGCAACCGATGGCGGCGGCCCGCCCCAGTTCCTCCGCGTTGTGGCAGGAGGCCCCGACGAGGGCGCCCGGCGGGCCCGGTCGGGCGGCAATGCGCGCCAACCGCGCCGCCGACAGATGGACCCCGTCAGCGCACCCCGCCAGCTCGTGCGGATCGCCGTTTACGAGACAGCGCCCGCCGTACGGCGCCAGGATCTCGCGCAGATGGGCGGCGTAGTCGCGAAGGCGCGCGGCCGGCCAAGGCTCGCGCAGCTGCAACCAAAGGGGGTCGCGGGCGGCGGCCTCCACGAGCCTCCGCTCGAAGAGCACCTCGCCCAGACCGTCGACGTCGCTTATGAGGTAAAAGGACGGCAGGCGCAGCCGCGCCAGGATCGGCCGATCGGCCGGCAGAAACGGGAGGGCCGCCAGTTCTTCCGGGGCGCACCATCGAATCTCCTGGCCTTCGCGCCCCCGGGGCACGCCGTCGTACGTCCGCACCCGCCAGAACGCGAGATCGATACCGGGCGGCGGCGCCGCGCGGTAGTGCGGCAGGGACTCGCAGGCCCCGATCGTGATGCCGAGTTCCTCGTGGAGCTCGCGCCCGAGGGCCTCGCCGTCGGACTCGCCGGGCCCGACCTTGCCCCCCGGAAATTCCCAGAGCCCCGCGCCGACCTTGCCGGCGGGCCGGCGGGCGACGAGCACCCGGCCGCCCTGATCGGGGATGATCCCGGCGACGACGCGCTCAGGTCCGGTAGGACCCGTTGATGCGAACATAGTCGTAGGAAAAATCGCAGGTGTGCACGGTCGCGCGCCCCGGGCCCTGGCCGAGATCGACCGCCACCGCGATATCCTCCCCGGCCAGGGCCTTCTGGCCCATCTCCTCGCGATAATCCGGGTCGACCATCCCCTGGCGGAATACGCGCACGCCGTTTAGGCTCACGACCACGCGGTCGGGGTCCTTCAGCGCAATGGGCGCGCGGCCCACCGCCATGAGGATGCGGCCCCAATTGGGGTCGCTTGCAAACAAGGCGGTCTTGACGAGCGGGGAGGTCGCGATCGTGTCGGCCACGGCCCGCGCCTCATCGTCGGACTGGCCGCCCGTGACCTCCACCCGCACGAACTTGGTCGCGCCCTCGCCGTCGCGGACTATCATCTGCGCAAGCTCCGCGCAGACCTGCTCCAGGGCCGCGCAAAACTGCGCGAATGCCGGGCCTTCGGCCGATGCCAGGCGCGCACCCGAACGGCCGGTGGCGAGCACGACCAGGGCGTCGTTCGTCGAGGTATCCCCGTCTACGGAGATGGCGTTGAAGGTGGTCTTCACGGCCTGGGCCAAGGCCGCCTGCAAGATCGGGCGCGCGGCCTCGACGTCGGTCGCGACGAAGGCGAGCATGGTCGCCATGTTGGGGTGGATCATGCCCGAGCCCTTGGCGATGCCGACGATCCGCACGCGCCGGCCCTCCACGAGCGTCTCGCGAAAGGCCCCCTTGGGCACGGTGTCGGTCGTCATGATGCCGGACGCCGCGTCCGTCCAGCCGTCCTCGGAGGCCGCGGCCACGGCCGCCGGAATCCCGGCGATGACGGCATCCGCCGGCAGGCGCTCGCCTATGACCCCGGTCGAGAACGGCAGGACCTCCTCGGGCCGGCAGCCCAGGGCGCGCGCCACCGCCGCGCAGCACGCGCGGGCGTCGTCCAGGCCCGGCTCGCCGGTCGCGGCGTTGGCAAAGCCGGTGTTGATGATAAGGGCCCGCGGCTCGGTCTGCCGCCAATGGGCCTTGGCCACGATGACCGGCGCCGCGGCGAAATGGCTCTGGGTGAAGACCGCGGCCGCGGTCGTCCCGGGCTCGCACTGAATGACGACCAGATCGCGGCGGCCGGCCTTGCGGATCCCGGCGGCCGCGGTGCCCGCCCGTACGCCGGCGACGGCGCCAAGCGGCGGCATGACCTTGACTCCCACAGCCATAATCGCTCCTTTAAACGAGGCGTCCGTGGCACTGCTTGTATTTCTTTCCCGAACCGCACGGGCACGGGTCGTTGCGCCCGACCTTGGGCCCGACGCGCATGACCGTCTGAACGGCGACGTCGGTGTCCGCCACGGCGGCGTCGAGGCTCGGGTGGTCGTAGAACGTTATCCCCTGCTGGCGGCGCTGCTCTTCGATCAGATCGATGTCGCTTTCGTCCTGGATCTCCACTTGGGCGATGGTGGTGATGACCTCGTGCTTGATGCGATCGAGCATCTGCGAGAAGAGCTCGAAGGCCTCGCGCTTGTATTCCTGCTGTGGGCTCTTTTGCGCATAGCCGCGCAACTGGATCCCCTGGCGAAGGTGGTCCATGGCCGCCAGGTGGTCCTTCCACTGGAGATCGAGGACCTGAAGCATGATGGCCTTCTCCAGATGGCGCATGGTCTCCGCGCCGATCTGCTCGGTCTTTGCGCGATAGTGCCTGTCGGCCTCCTCCTGGATCCGCGCGCGCAGCCCCTCCTCGTCCAGGCTGGTGTCGTCCTTCAGCCATTGGTCGACGGGAAGACTCAGGGAGAGCTCGCGGTCGAGCGTCGCCTTGAGCCCCTCGATGTCCCATTGCTCCTCGAAACTGTTGGGGGGCACATGGTTGCTTATCAGGGCGGCGACGACGTCGCGGTGGATGGCCGCCACGCTCGCGCTCACGTCGTCTGCGACGAGCAGCCTGTTGCGCTGTTCGTAGATCACCTTGCGCTGGTCGTTGGCGACATCGTCATATTCCAGCAACTGCTTGCGGATATCGAAGTTATGCGCCTCCACCTTGCGCTGGGCGTTCTCGATCGCCTTGGTCACCCACGGGTGCTCTATGGCGTCGCCTTCCTCCATGCCCAGCCGCTCCATCAGGCCGGCCACGCGGTCGGACCCGAAGATCCGCATCAGGTTGTCTTCGAGCGAAAGGTAGAAGCGCGTCTCGCCGGGGTCTCCCTGACGGCCGGAGCGCCCGCGCAGCTGGTTGTCGATCCGCCGCGATTCGTGCCGCTCGGTACCGATCACCTTGAGGCCGCCGGCGGCGATCACGCGATCGTGCCGGACCTGCCAGTCCCGGCGCGCCGCTTCGCGCGCGGCCTCGTCGGCGTCGGCCGCCAGCCCCGCCTCGGGGTTTCCCCCGAGCACGATGTCGGTGCCGCGGCCCGCCATGTTGGTGGCGATCGTCACCGCCCCCTCGCGGCCCGCCTGGGCGATGATGTGGGCCTCGCGCTCGTGGTGCTTGGCGTTTAGCACCTCGTGGGCGATCCCGGCCTGCTTCAACAGGCCCGACAGGACCTCGGAACTCTCTATGGACGCGGTCCCGACCAGCACCGGCTGCCCCTTCTTGTGGGCCTGCTCGACGTCGGCGACTATGGCCGCGTGCTTCTCCGCGGTCGTCCTGTAGACCTGGTCGCCCAAATCCTTGCGGATCGCCGGCCGGTGGGTCGGGATCACCGTCACCTCGAGGTTGTAGATCTCCTGGAACTCGAAGGCCTCGGTATCCGCGGTGCCCGTCATGCCGGCCAGCTTCTCGTAGAGCCGGAAATAATTCTGGAAGGTGATCGAGGCGAGCGTCTGGTTCTCGTTCTGGATCTTCACGCGCTCCTTGGCCTCGACCGCCTGGTGGAGCCCGTCCGACCAGCGCCGCCCGGACATCATGCGGCCGGTGAATTCGTCGACGATGACGATCTCGCCGTTGGCCACGATGTAATCCACCTCGCGGTGATAGATGGCATGGGCCCGCAAGGCGGCGTTCAGGTGATGCAGGAGGCCCATGTTGGCCAGATCGTAGAGGCTTTCCCCCTCCGCAAGCAGGCCGGCCTTGGCCAGCAGGCGCTCGGCGGTCTCGTGGCCCTCCTCGGTGAGGTAGACCTGCTTGGCCTTTTCGTCGACCGTGTAGTCCCCGGGGCCCCCCTCGGTCTCCTGCCTCTTCAGCCCCGGCACGATGGCGTCGATCTTGACGTAGAGGTCGGTATTCTCCTCGGTGGGGCCCGAGATGATGAGCGGCGTGCGCGCCTCGTCTATGAGGATCGAATCGACCTCGTCGACCACCGCGTAGTGCAGGGTCCGCTGGACGCGCTCGTCGGCGCTGAAGGCCATGTTGTCGCGCAGGTAATCGAAGCCGAACTCGTTGTTCGTGCCATAGGTGATATCGGCGTTGTAGGCCTCGCGGCGCGCCGGGCCGTCCAGGGACGACACGATGGTGCCGACCGACAGGCCCAGGAAGCGGTAAAGGCGCCCTATCCATTCGGCGTCGCGGGCGGCGAGGTAGTCGTTCACCGTGACGACGTGGACGCCCGACCCCGGCAGCGCGTTGAGGTAGGCGGCCAGGGTTGCCACGAGGGTCTTGCCCTCGCCGGTGCGCATCTCGGCGATCTTGCCCTCGTGCAGGACCATGCCGCCAATCAGCTGGACGTCGAAATGGCGCATGCCGAGCACCCGCCGCGACGCCTCGCGCACCACGGCGAAGGCCTCCGGGAGCAGCCCCTCCAGTGGCTCGCCGCGCGATAGCCGCTCGCGAAACACTGCGGTCTGGCCGCGCAGTTCGTCGTCCGACAGCGCCGCGTAGCGGGCCTCGAGGGCGTTGATCGCCGCCACCTTCTGGCGCATGCGCCGCACGACGCGGTCGTTGCGGCTACCGAAAAATTTACTCAGGACGTTGGCGGCCATAACCCTCTGGACGGCTCGGAAAAAGTCGCATTATGGCCGAAACGGAGGCTTACTTGAACACTTTCGGCTCAGCGCCGGTCGGCCAGCTTCAGAAAACCGATCGGATTGATGGGTACGCCGTGGAGCATGACCTCGAAATGGAGGTGCGGGCCCGTGGAGTAGCCGGTGTCGCCGACCCGCCCGAGCAGCTGGCGCTTATGGATCAGCTCCCCGACATGCACATAGCGTGCGCTCAGGTGGGCATACATGGTCACCTCGCCGCGGCCGTCGAAGACCTTCACGAGACGGCCGAAACCGCCGTCGGGGCCGGCGAAGATGACGATCCCGGCCGCCATCGCCCGTACCGGCGTGCCGACCGGGGCCGCGATGTCGACCCCGGGGTGGAAGCCGGGCCGCCCGGTGAAGGGATCGGGCCGCGGGCCAAAGGGGGATGATATCCACCCGCCGCGTACCGGC
>DAIDMD010000160.1 GCA_027449165.1 Acidiferrobacter sp.
CCGGCCACGAAGTCGAAGAAATCGGCCACCTCGGCCGGATCCTCGTCCTGGAACAGCGTGCAGTTCACGGTCACGCGGAAACCGCGGTCGCGCGCCATCTTGATCGCCTCCACGGCCTTGTCGAAGACCCCCTCGCGGCACACCGACTGGTCGTGCCGCTCGCGCAACCCATCGAGGTGTATGGAAAACGTGAGGTAAGGCGACGGCGTGTAGTCGTCGATCTTGCGCGCAAGCAGCAGGGCGTTCGTGCAGAGATATACGAACTTCTTGCGCGCGACGATACCGGCGACGATCGCCGGCATATCCTTGTGGATCAAAGGCTCGCCGCCCGGGATGGACACAACCGGCGCACCGCACTCGTCGACCGCCTGCAGGCATTCCTCGACGCTCAGACGCTTGTCCAGTATCTCGTCCGGATACTCGATCTTGCCGCAACCGGCACATTCCAGGTTGCAGCGGAACAGGGGCTCGAGCATCAAAACGAGGGGGTAGCGTCTATTGCCCCGCAATTTCTGCCCCAGGATATAACGTCCGACGCGCCACTGTTGTCTTATGGGCACTTGCATAACGATCTCCTACTTCTTCGCGGATCCCCTTAGAGGGGGCTCCGAGCCTTTTTCAGTAACGCGACCGGCAGACGAAACGTCGTCGTCTCGGGCTCGGCCGACATCTCCGTGACCTGTACGACGCCAAAATCCTCGAGCTTCTTCAAGACGCCTCGCACCAGGATCTCCGGGGTCGAGGCGCCCGCGGTAATCCCGACCCGCAGCGGCCCCCGGAACCATGTTGAATCGAGTTCGGTGGCGTCCTGGACGAGATAGGCGCGCGTCCCGGGCTGTTCGCCCACCTCGCGCAGCCGGTTCGAGTTCGAGCTGTTGCGGGCGCCGACCACGAGCAATATATCCACCCGGCCCGCCAGCTTGCGCACGGCGTTCTGGCGGTTCTGCGTGGCATAGCAAATCCCGCTGAGATCCGGCCCTTGGATATACGGAAAGCGCGCGCGCAGGGCCACGATCACATCTTTGGTATCATCCACGCTCAGGGTGGTCTGGGTCACGTAGGCGAGCTTGGTCTCGTCGGCCACGGCCAGACGCGCGACGTCGTCGACGTCCGAGACGACATAGACGGGCCCCGGGATACGACCCCGGGTACCCTCCACCTCCGGATGCCCGGGGTGGCCGATAATGATCACCGCGTAACCCTGGAGGCTGTAGCGCTGCGCCTGATAATGGACCTTCGTGACCAGGGGACAGGTCGCGTCGAGCACATCGAGCCGGCGATCCGCGGCCTCGTCGACCAAAGCCGTGGCCACCCCGTGGGCGCTGAAGATGGTGGGCGCCCCCTCGGGGACCTCCTCCAAGCGCTCCACGAACACCGCCCCGCGCGCCTTCAGGTCCTCGACGACATGCTGGTTATGAACGATCTCATGGAGCACATACACCGGCGGACCATAAACCTCCAGCGCCCGCTCCACGATCTCTATGGCGCGTACAACGCCGGCACAGAACCCGCGCGGCTGGGCCAGCACCACATCCATTTTGGGTCTCGATTCCATAACCGGCAGTCTTCCCTCCCTCTCGTCCAAGGCCCCGATGGCCGCCCGCCGCCACCATGTTCTAATACCTTAGCATGCTACTGAACGGCTAAGCCAGGGTCAAAGAGGCCGCGGGGCGGCGGCCCCTTGAGATCCGGCCCCCACCCGCCACCGGCATAAGCACCACCGTCGGGCAAGCGCGGCGCGGCCGGCCGCGGACACAAGGGAGGATCGGGACTACAAAACGCGCCAGGGGCGGCGCCGGCAAGCAAAGACCCGCGGTAACGCGCCAGACGCCCGTTGCTATTGCACGGCCTTCGGTTAAAGTATTCTACGAGTTAGCGCACAGCCGTGCCGCAATCGCCGGCGGCGAGCCGGGCCGGGCCCCATGGATCACACGCCCAAAGATCGGCGCACACCAGGAGACCGGGGGCGCCGCAATCCGAGAACTTTCCGATCAGGACAAGAGGCCGAGATGACAGCGAAGAGCCGGAAGGCGGCGGCAAGCAGGCACGCAGGCGTTCGGATCGTGGCCTTATGTGCGGCCCTGGGGACGGCGCTGCCGGCCGTGGCGGCGGCCGGCGAGGTGCCCTATCCGATCCAGCGCGCCGAGCGCGGGTTATGGGCGGCCGTCGGTGCCGTCAACCAAAACTACGCCGAGACCCAAAACGGCGCGGTCCTGGATCAGGAGACCGGCGATGTGCCGGTCATCGCGTTGGGCGCCTCGTCGTTGAGCAGCGACCCGCAAGGCGGGACATACTGGCGCATCGAAGGGCGCTACGCGCGCGGGGACACCGACTATAACGGATATACCCTGAGCGGTAAGCCAGTCCAGACGACCACTGCCAATACCATCATCGATGTGGGCGGCCGGGTGGGGTTCGCCTATGGCCTCAACCGGCGCATGGCCCTCATCCCCTACCTCGGGCTCGGGATGCATCACTGGCAAAGAAACGTCGGCAACGGGCAGGGGGCCGGCGGCATAGAGGACTATACGAACGGCTACCTCGGCGGCGGGCTCTTGTGGGAAATGGCCATAGCCCCGCGCGTGGTGCTCGCGGTGCACGGCATGGCCGGCTATACCTTCGGCGCCCAGATCACCGCGACCTACCCCTTCTATGTGGATACGGCCACGAATACTGCGTATTACGCGCGCGAGACCCAGGCGCTCGGCGACAGCGCCTACGAGAGCGGTGGGGTGCGCGCCACCTATCTTATCGATCGCGTATGGCGCACCTTCGTGGCCATCGACGTGACGCACTTCCGCTACGGCGCCTCCGCGGCGACCCCGATATTCTTCTCCAGCGGCGGCGGGGTGAGCGGTTACTATGAGCCGAACAGCCGCACCACGCAGGTCCTGTTCCTGGCCGGGGCCGGCGCGCGGTTCTAACGCCACGTCTTGTGCGCGGGCGGCGCTGGGCCGCCGGCGGCTGCGAGGCGCCATTCGGGTCGGCGCGCCCGACCATACCTGAAAGAGAGGGGGATGTGATGCGAATCGCCCACACCATGATACGGGTCGTCGATCTCGAACGATCCCTGCGCTTTTACCAAGACGCGCTCGGCATGCGCATCCTGCGACGGACCGACTACCCGGAGGGCCGCTTCACTTTGGCCTTCGTCGGGTACGGAGACGAACGCGATAGCGCGGTCCTCGAGCTTACCCACAACTGGGATAGCACGGGCTACGAGATGGGCACCGCCTTCGGCCATGTCGCGATCGAGATCGAGGATGCGGCCGCCGCCTGCGCCCAGGTCGCGTCGGCCGGCGGGCGGGTGACACGGCCGGCGGCCCCCATGAAACACGGGACGACCGTCATCGCCTTCGTCGAGGATCCCGACGGCTACAAGATCGAGTTCGTCGAGCACCGCCGCCCGCAGCGATGACCCGGAAGGAATCCCGCGCCGGGGGCCTGCCGTATGGCCATAGCGTGCGCACGGCCGAAGGCGGTGTGCAGGATCTGGGCGCCTACCGCGGCCGCGTGCTGCTTGTCGTGAACGTCGCAAGCGGCTGCGGATTCACGCCGCAATACGCCGGCCTCGAGCGGCTCTATCGCCGCTACCGCGACCAGGGCCTCGTCGTCCTGGGCTTTCCCTGCAACCAGTTCGGTGGCCAGGAGCCGGCTGGGGACGCCGAGATCCAGGCCTTCTGCAAAGAGCGCTACGACGTCACCTTTCCGGTCTTTGCCAAGATCGAGGTCAACGGAGCAGGCGCCGATCCGCTCTTCCAATGGCTGACCGCGCAAGCGCCCGGCCTCTTCGGAACTCGGGCAATCAAGTGGAACTTTACGAAGTTCCTCGTGGATCGCACCGGCCGCGTCCTGGGCCGTTATGCGCCGCGCACCCGCCCCGAGGCCCTGGTGCGCCCCCTGGAGCAAGCGCTGCAGGCGCAATAACGGTCGCGTAGATGGGGCCCCGGGGCGCCAACATGCGACATGCTTTTGCCAGCCGGTGACCGATTGGCCCCAGGTGACACACCGCGACGCGAGCCCACTGGCCACGGGCCAGGCCCGCCCCCTCCGGCACGGGCATCACGGCGACCCGCGGCCGACGGCGAGGACCTCGGTTCCCTGCAAGCGCGCAAGCGATTGCGGATCATGGGTTGGCAGATAGACGGTGGGCTCGGCGCGCGCGTAGGCGACGATGCGCCTCAAGGTCCGCACGGTCTCGCCCGGAAAGAACGTCACGCCATCCGGAATCTCCGCAAGCAAGGTGGTCTGCGTGTAGCTGGTGTCCCCGGCCAAAAAATAACTGATCCCGCCTTCGCGCACGACCACCGAGACATGGCCCGGCGTGTGCCCCGGGGTTGGGACCACGACGACATCGCCGGCCTTGGTGACTGCACAGGTCCGCGGAAACGGCCCCAGGGGCGGGCCGGAAAAGTCGTAAAAGCGGGGCGCGAACCCATCCGGCCAACGGTGCGAGACATAGCCGCGCAGCGCCCCGCCCCAGCCGCGGGCGTTTTGCCACTCGCGCGCCGACACCCAGACCGCGCTGTCCGAAAGATACTGAAGGCCACCGGCGTGATCGGTATGCAAATGGGTCAACAAAACCGTTCGCACGTCCTTGACCCGCAGACCGAGCCGGGTGAGTGTCGGCCCCAGCTCCTCCTCGGGGGCGATCGCGAACGCGGCGGCGCGGCGGTAGTAGGGGTGCCACCGTGGAAAATACCCGGCGGCGCACGCCCGGCAGGTCTCTCCGGTGTCGACGAGGATGGGACCCTCCGGGTGGTCTATGAGCCAGACGTGGATGGGCAGCCAGCCGCTCCAGTCTGGGTCGCCCATGACCCGCATGGGGCCGCCGGGCCTGCGCGCAAGTTGTGCATTCTTGATCCGGACAAGACCGGTACTGATGGGATGGATGCGGATGGTCATAGGCTATCTCCTCAACGATTCAAAGGGCGTCCTAATGAAGACCGAAGCGGGCATGGTTAACACTCGTTTACCTCGCGGCCAAATTTTTTTGCCGCCTCCCCAAAGACCCCACGACCGGGGTGGGGTGGGGCCTGCCGAATTGCCTGGGGGTGGGTCGCGAGGCGCAGCGCGGGTTGTGCGGTCGCGGATGCCGATCGCGAGCGGTCGCGGCGCAGACGCGCCGACGGCGTCACTCGGTCGCACCATGCCCGCCGCCTGCGATAATCCGCTCCACGATCCGCCCGAGAGTCGCCGCATCCTCCCGCGGCGGCCCGGCGAATTCCCCGAAGTAGCGCAGCTTCGCATACTGACTGAACGATCCGACCAGCGCCGCGATCAGATAGGGGATCTCGCGCGCGTCGTCGATCGCGCCCTCATCCACCCCCTGCAGGAAGAGGTCCGTCAAGAGCCGCACCACCGAGTGCGGACGCAGCCGTTCGGAGGCCCCCGGCCACATGAGGCGGACCTGCTCGCTCGCATAGAGGACGGCCGCCGGCTGCGTCGCCAAAAGCCCCCCGGCCGCCGCGACCAGCGATCGCAGGTTGGTCCGAAAGTCGCGGTCGGCGCTTACCGCCGCACGCAGCCGCCCGGCGACGAGCCCGTAGCATCGCTCGAAGAGATAGCGGGCCAAGGCGTCCTTGCTCTCGAAAAACTTGTAAAGCACCGTACTGCTATAACCACTCGCGGCGGCGATATCGCGCAAGCTCGCCGCACACAGCCCATCACGCACGAATAACGTCAGGGCCGCGCGCACGATCTCGCGCTTCGAAGGCGCATCGTCCGGCGCCACGAGGAAACCAATATCCGTCTCGCCCTCCATCATCGCCGATGTTATCGATCGCTAACTTCGCCGTCAACGGCGGGTTCCGCGAACGCCGCCCGGCCACGGCGCGATGTCGCAAGCCCGTCCAGGGCAGAGACTCACGTGCCCCACAATGGGGCGTGCCCAATGTCCTAAGCCCCATGCGCCGCCGAGGCCCGCATCGATCACGGACGCGGTCGAGGACGCAGCCGCCCCGGGAAGCCGACGGCCCCAGTATCGGTGCCGGGATCCGCTCGCGGACGGGCAACGCAAAAACTCCCTCGCACGACGAGATCGATCGGCCGCGGGACAATCGGCGGCAGGGCGGCCTGCGCCCCCCTTCGGCGTCTGGGCCGCGTGGGACCAGAGGAACGTCGGGGCCTTCGCCCCGACCGGGGCCGCGCTGGGGCCTCGGCGCAAACCGCATGGGCAGCCGGGGACATGATGGCACGGAGTATGCTAGAAGATGGCGTCCGGGTAGCGCCGGGAGATTTCGAAGGGCCGGAGTCTCTCGAGAACGGGGCCCCGTGAAGGTCGCGATGACGAAAAACGCTCCGGCCCGGCGGCATGCGGGCGGGGGAAACGAGCCGGATGGGGGCGGGCTGTGGATCAAGACAATACGGGGTCGATCGACATCGAATTTTTGCATCGCCTAGTGCGCGAGCTCGATATCGGCCGGTTCTTTCATATCGCCGCCGAAGGACTGGCCACTTACCTGGGGGCCGACGGGGCGGCACTCATCGTCCGCGAGGAACCCGACCGCCTGCGCTACCGGTTCTTCCATGGGCTGCCCAGCACCGATAAGTCGCTCGCCGCCTACTCGTTCCGCGACTGCACCGGGGTCGCCGGGGCTGCGCTCCACGCCCGCAAGCCGATCCTGGTCACCGACTACGCGACGAGCCCCTATGCCATCCCCGAATATGTGCGGTCGGGCCTGAAGGCGAGCCTCTGCAGTCCGGTCATGGCCGATGGCCGGGTCCTCGCCATCCTCGCGATTTCCTGGTTTCATGACCCGCGCCGGCTTCCCAGCCCCACCGACTACCGGATGATCGCGATCGTCTCCGACTTCGTCGGCGCCGCGCTGCACCGCTTCCACACCGAACAACGTCTGCTCGATCTGGCGATGCACGACCCGCTTACGGGGGCCGCCAACCGCAACCTGTTCTTCGACCGCCTCAATCACGCCATGATCATGGCGGTACGGCGCGAGCGGCTCATGGCCGTGATCACCTTCGATATCGACAATTTCAAGATGATCAACGACAAGCTCGGCCACACCATGGGCGATGCCCTGCTCGTCGATGTCAAGCTGCGGATCCAGGACCTGATTCGCAGGGGCGATACGCTCGCGCGCCTTGGCGGGGACGAGTTCGCGCTCATCCTGGAAGACGTCAATCGCTACGAGGAGATCGAGACGACCATCGAACGCATCCGCCAGGCCCTGCGCATACGCTGGGGTGCCGATGTGATCCAGATCGCAGTCAGCATCAGCCTCGGTTATACCGTCTACCCCGTGGACGAGGCCGGCGACCAGGCACTGCTCCACAACGCCGACATCGCCATGTACCAGGCCAAGCGCGCGGGCGGGAACCGGGGTCTGCTGTTCACGCACTCCATGGCCGTCGCCTCCGCCCACAAGGGCGACCTCATACTCGAGTTCGGCAAGGCCCTCGAGCAAGGGGAGATGCTCCTGCACTATCAACCGATAGTCGCCATCGCGACCGGCGAGATCGTCTCCGCCGAGGCCCTGATCCGCTGGCGCCACCCGATCCACGGGCTCTTATCGCCGCCACAGTTCATGGGCGCCATAGAGCATGCCTACAATAGTCTCAAGCTTGACGCCTGGGTCATCGGCGAGGCCCTGGCCGCGCTCGCGCGCTGGCAGGCCAAGGGGGTCTTCAGGAAGGTCCATATCAACCTCTCGGCCTCGTCGGTCGAGAACCACCGGTTCTCCGAGACCTTGCGGCGGGCGCTGGCCGCGTCCCCGGCGACCATAGACCCCCGCTACCTCGGGATCGAGCTTGTCGAATGGAGCACCATCCAGGACATCGACTCGGCACGCGCGCTCATCATGGACTGCCGGGCGCTCGGGGTCTCGGTGGCCCTCGACGATTTCGGGACCGGCTACGCCTCGCTCCAGCACCTCCGATCGCTGCCCATCGACAGCATCAAGATCGACCGCAGCTTCATCGCCGGGCTCACCGAGGAACCGGCCGACCGCATCCTCGTGCAAAGCATGGTCAGCGCCGCCCGGGCCTTCGGCATCGAGGCCGTCGCCGAGGGGATAGAGACCGAAGAGCAGAACGCGCTGCTCATCGCCATGGGCTGCGTCTACGGGCAGGGCTATCTCTTCGCGCCGCCCCTGACCGAGGAGATGCTATGGGCGGACGGCCCCTCATCCCCGCGCCCCGGCGATCCCAGCACGTAACCGCCCGCCGCTCCATCGTGATCGGCGGCGCAACGGGCGGCAACCGGCCTCGCACTTTCCCGAATCGCCCCCGGCCTCCCGATGCCCCATACTGGCGCGCCAAGGCCTGAGCGTCTAACCTTGACGACACCATCTGGGGGGACGCCGTGGAGACGGGCATCATACTGGCAGTCCTGGCGGCGGGGGCTCTGGTCATCGAACTGACGTCCACGACCTTCTATCTGATCGCCGTGGCCGTGGCCCTGGGGGCCGGCAGCGTCGTGGCGCTGATCGGGGCCCCGGCCGCCTGGGCCCTCGGGACGGTCGCCCTCGGCGCGGCCGCCGGACTTCCGGTGGCGCATCTTGTCCGCAAGCGCCTGTCCCGTCCGACGCCGGACTCGGCGCGGCTGGCCGTCCCGGACCTCGGCCATGTCGTCCGCGTGGAATCGGTCACACCCGAGGGGCTGCGCGTCGCCTACCGGGACACGTCATGGCAGGCCCGTCTCGCCGACGGCCATCAGGACACCACGGTCGCCCCGGGGGACCTCCTGACCATCGTCGGCCGCGACGGCAGCGATCTGCTGTTGGCACCAATCCCGGCGCGGCCGGCGGCGCGGCCATAAAAACGAGGGGGGTCTATGGGAGCGAGCATCGTCATCCTGGCCATTCTGGTGTTCATTGCGCTGTTCGTGGTGATCAAGGGCATACGGGTGGTCCCACAGCAACACGCCTTCGTGCTCGAACGGCTCGGGCGCTTCCACGGCGTATTGGAGCCGGGGCTCAATATCATTTTTCCCTTGATCGACCGGGTCGCCTATCGCTTCGATCTGCGCGAGACGCCGATCGACGTCCAGAAACAGATCTGCATCACCAAAGACAACACCCAGATCGCGATCGACGGGGTCTTGTACCTGCAGATCACCGATGCCAGGGCCGCCGCCTATGGCACCACCAATCCGACCATGTCGATGATCCAGCTGGCCCAGACCATCCTGCGCGCGGACGTCGGCAAGCGCGCCTTGGACGAGGTCTT
>DAIDMD010000161.1 GCA_027449165.1 Acidiferrobacter sp.
GTCACCGGCATCCGCTCCTCGTTGCCGAATTCGGCGATCAATTGCCCGTGGCGGGTCAAGACCTGCAAGGGCGCCTTGAGACGTTTGCGCAAGATATTGTGGACGGGGGGCAGCGTCGGCGCGAGCACGAGTGCCGTCACCGTGGCCGCGAGGACCCCCGCCGCGAAGAGCCCGAAGAAAGCGAGCAGCAACCGAAACCCGAGCCGGCCCTTCAAGGGGGCGCCGGGCGTAGATGAAGAGGCCATAATCTCTCAGTCAGCAGGATGGCTCGCATTATAAAGGCAAAAGCGCGAAGCCCAAAGCATTGGCATACCGCCAATCCCTGATCTATAGTTCAGGACAGCTCACCTAAAGAGCGACCTACCGGGCATAAGTTCCGGAAAAAGGGAGGAAATTGGGTCTTCTCAACCGTAAAAAACCGCCGCTCGTCGGTTTGGATATCAGCACCTCGTCGGTCAAGGTCCTGGAATTGAGCCGCAGCCAGAATCAGTACCGGGTGGAGCGTTATGCCGTAGAGCCTATGCCGCAAAACGCGATCGTCGAGCGGGCGATCGCGGAGGTCGAGCAGGTGAGCACGACGGTGGAGCGCGCCATGAAGCGTTGCGGCACGCGCCTGAAGCACGTCGCGGTGTCGGTCCCGGCGAGCCAGGCGATCTGCAAGTCCGTGCGGGTCTCGGCGGCGCTCAGCGAGTCGGAGCTCCAGACCCAGATCGAGATGGAGGCGGAACACTACATCCCCTATCCCTTGAACGAGGTGAATCTCGATTTCCAGGTGGTGGGTCCGGCCGAGGACAACGCCGAGGAGGTCGAGGTCCTGATCGCCGCGTGCCGCAAGGAGGTGGTGGACGACTACCTCGCGGTCATCCAGACCCACGGCTACCAGCCGGTCATCGTCGATCTCGAGACCTATGCGATGGAGAACGCCTATGGCCTCCTGGCCGAGCACATGGCCGGCGGCGGCATGGAAAAGACCGTCGCCGTCTACGATATCGGCGCGACGAGCATGACCTTGAACGTCATGCACAACAATCGCTCGGTCTACATCCGGTCGCACAGCTTCGGGGGGCGCCAGCTGACCGAGGAGATCCAGCGGCGTTACGGGCTGTCCTACGAGGAGGCCGGGCTCGCCAAAAAGCAGGGCGGGCTCCCCGAGAACTATCAGCCGGAGGTGCTGCGGCCGTTCCTGGAGGCCTTGTGCCAGGAGGTGATGCGCGCCCTGCAGTTCTTTTACGCCTCGAGCCCCTACAATAAGGCCGACCTCATATTGTTGGCCGGCGGCTGCGCGCAGATCCCTGGCGTCGATAAGCTTGTCACAAGCCGCGTGGGCGTGCCGGCCGCGATCGCCAATCCCTTCGCGAGCATGACGCTGGCCTCGCGCGTAAAGCCCCAGCTCTTCACCAACGAGACGCCGTCCCTGATGGTCGCCTGCGGGCTCGCGCTTCGGAGTTTCGATCCATGATGCGGCTCAATCTCCTGCCGTGGCGCGAACAGCGGCGCAAGGAACTCGACAAGCGTCTCGTGCGCCATGCGGCGATGGCCTGGGTCGGCGTCCTGGTCGTGCTGCTTTATATCCACATGGAGCTCGACGGCGTGGTGTCCCGCCAGCAGGCGCGTAATGCCTATTTGCAGCAGCAGATGGCGCTCATGGCCTCCAAGATCCACAAGATCGCGCTGATCAAGAAGGCCCGCGCGGAGCTTCTGGCGCGCATGAACGTCATTCAGCGGCTCCAGATGGACCGGATGCTGATCGTCCACAGCTTCAACAGCCTCGCCCGCGACGTCCCCCCCGGCGTCTATCTGACGTCGCTCGCGCAGACCGCGCAGGCGTTCACGATCTCAGGCGTCGCCCAGTCCAACGAGCGCGTCTCGCAATTCATGCGCAACCTGGCGGCCTCGCCGTGGTTCACGGACCCCGTCCTGGACGTCATCACCGTGAAAAAGAGCGGGACTACACATCTCAGCTTTTTTACGCTGACTGCGCAAGGCAAGGGCATGGCGCCCGTCAAGAAGCCCGTCGCGGGGGGGAGGTAGCCGTGGATTGGCGACAGACGATGCGACAGACGATCGAGGACCTGAAGGGCGTCGATCTCAATAATCTGGCGGACTCCCCGTATTCGGTGAAGGTCGTGGGGATCGGCCTATCGTGCCTGGTCCTTCTGCTTGCCGGCTATTGGTTTTTCATAAGGGGCCAGATCCAGACCTACGACGGCTTGAGGGCCCAGGAGGTCTCGCTGAAGCAGCAGTTCCTTCAGCAGAAGATGGAGGCGGCGCAACTGCCCGCCTACGAGCAGCAAATGAAGAAGATGAAGGTCGTGTTCGGCGGCCTTTTGCAGGAGTTGCCCAACACGACCCACATGCCGGAATTCGTGACCGAGGTCACCCAGGCGGGCAAGAGCAGCGGCCTGCAATTCGCGCTCTTCAAGCCGGAGAAGGAGGTCCCCAAGGACTTCTATGCGGAGCTCCCGATATCGCTCACGGTCGGCGGGACCTATGAGCAGCTGGGCCATTTCGTAGGCGACATCGCCGCGTTGCCGCGGATCGTGACGCTCGGCGACGTCAAGGTCGAGGCCAAGCAGGGGGACTTTTTGACCATGTCCGTGACCGCCAAGACCTATCGCTATCTCAAGCACCGGTATACGAAGAAATGACGATGCGCAGATATATGATGGCCGCCGCTTGCGCGCTGCTGGCCGGATGCTCCGGGGGCGGGGGCATGGCGCGCCTCCAGCAGTTCGTCGCGACCGCCGACGCCGGATACCGCGCCCCGGTCAAGCCGGTGCCGAAGATCCCGGCCCCGCGCATCGTGGCGTTCGACATGCATCACCATGTGGACCCGTTCGAGCCCTTCGCCATGCGCCTGCCCGGCCGCGGCCCGAACCCCGATCGGCATCTCCCCAGGGGTCCGCTCCAGCACTTCCCCCTGGACGCGCTCACCATGGTCGGAACCCTGTCGGCCGGCCACAAGCTCTGGGCCCTGGTCAGGACCCCCGACCACTCGACGCGCCGGGTCCAGGTCGGGAGCTATATGGGCGAACATTACGGCAAGGTCGTGCGCATCACCTCGCGCAAGATCCTCATCGTCGAAACCGTCGCTGGCCCGACGGGCTGGGTCAAGCAGCCCGTCACCTTAGAAATCAAGTAATAGGGAGCCCTACCATGATCAGAACAAAGCTCGCCGCCATCGCCTTCGCGCTCTCCGCGTTCGCGGTGGCCGGGGCCGCAACGCTCACCGGGCTTTCCTGGACCACTGTCGCCGGCAAGCCGGCCCTGCGGCTTGCGATCAGCGGTCATCGCCGCGCTCGCCTCGAGGTCCGCCGCCACGGGCGCCTCTTGCGCATCGAGCTGCGCCGCACCGCGCTCGGGACCCGCGTCCGCGATCTCGCCGGATCGGGCACGATCAAGGGCGTCTACCCCTACCTCGCCGATCACGGGCACGGGGTGTATGTGGACGTGCTCCTGACGAAGGCCGGCCGGATGCGGCTCGTCCCGGTGTCTTACGGCTATCAGGCGGTTCTCGCCGGGGTCACGCGCACCCCCGCCGTCAAGGCCGTCGCGCCCGCGGCACCGGCGGCCCGTCCGGCCGCGGCCCAGGCGACCCCCGCGTCGGGACCCAACATCTTGAAGAAGCTGAGCTATTTCGCGTTTCCGGGCAACAGGATCGAGCTCCATCTGATGACTACGAGGCGCCCCCAGGCGCCCTCGGCCTTCGTGCTGACCAAGCCCGCCATGGTCGTGCTCGACATCCCGAATACGGCGATTGCGCCTTCGGTGGGCGAGCTGAAGGTCGGTGCCGGGGACGTCCGCAACGTGGCCGCGGTGCAGGCCGACGGCATGACCCGCGTCGTGATTCGCCTGGTGAGCCCCGCGGCCTACCGGGCCTATGTGCGGCCGCACGCCATCGACGTGATCATCGCAAGCCCCAACACCCATATCGCCCAGGCGGCCGTTGCCACGCCCAAGGTCCCGGTCCTGCCGCCCGGACCCAACCATAGGCCGCGCTACCGGCTGCGCGCCATCACGTTCCATCGCGGCCGGGACGGGGCCGGAAAGGTGCAGGTCAAGCTCTCGAGTTCGAACGTGGCGGTGAGCGTCCACAACAGCGGCCACCGGATCATTCTCACCTTTCACGATACGGCGGTCCCCAAGGCCGAGCAGCGCCGGCTGGTCGTGACCGACTTCGCGACCCCCATCGACACCATCCGCACCTTCCAGGATGGCCGTTCGGCGCGCATGATCCTGCACGCCTATGGCCATTACACGCAAATGGGCTACCAGGCGCAGCGCACCTTCCTCATGCGCGTGACCCCGGTGTCCCGGCGCGCCTATCGCGTCCTCGAGCGCAAGAAGAACAAGTACGCGAGCCGCAAGATCTCGCTCAATTTCCAGCATATCGGCGTGCGCGCGGCCTTGCAGGTGCTGGCCAACTTCAGCGGCTTGAATTTCGTCACGAGCAGCGCGGTCCACGGGACCCTCACCCTGGACCTGCACGACGTCCCGTGGAAGCAGGCCTTGCATCTCATCTTGCGGATCAAGAACCTCGGCATGGAACGCAAGGGCAACATCATCCTGGTGGCCCCGGCAGCGGTGATGGCCAAGGAGCGCGAGGCGCGACTGAAGGCCTACGCTCAGGCCAGCAAGCTCGAACCCCTGGAGACCGTCCTTATCCGTCTGAACTACGCCAAGGCCTCGGCCATCGCGACGCTCCTCAAATCGACGCGCACCGTGGGATCGACGGGGAGCACCATGCCGTTTAGCTCGGTGAGCTACAGCAAGCAGACCACCGAGTCGACCTCGCTGTTGTCGAAGCGCGGCCAGGTGACCGTGGATAAGCGGACCAATTCGCTGATCATCCAGGACACGCCGCAGCGGATCCGCGCCATACGCCGGCTCATCGCCAAGCTCGATCGGCCCGTGCGCCAGGTCCTGATCGAGGCGCGCCTGGTGGAGGCCAACGACGGCTTCAACAAGAGCCTCGGTGCCCAGCTGGGCCTCAATTACGCCTACAGCACGCCGTCGACCTCGGTCTCGACCTGTCCTGCGGCGCAGTGCGCCGGGTCCGGCCTGTCGTCGGCGCCCGGCATGCCGTCTTCAACCGCGGGCACGTTGTCGAGCACGAGTATAGGGGCGTTCAACGTCAACCTGCCGTCGGTGGGTGTCGGCAGCTCGCTGCCGGCCACCTTCGCGCTGACCGTCGCCAAGCTCGCCAACAACAACCTGCTGAACCTCGAGCTGTCGGCCCTTCAGGCGGAAAACAAGGGCAAGATCATATCCAGCCCGCGCCTCATCACGGCGAACAACCGCAAGGCCGACATCAAGCAGGGTGAGGAGCAATTCTTCAATCTGGGCTTCGGCCAGAGCATGCTCCAGCAGGCGGTGCTGGGCCTGTCGGTGACCCCGCAGATCACGCCCGACAACCGTATCATCATGACCGTGAAGATCACCGACAACAGCTTCGCGAACGCGGTGGCCGGAACGCTGGATGAGAAGAGCCTGAAGACCCAGGTGCTGGTCAACAACGGCCAGACGGTCGTGATCGGCGGCATTTATCAAAACAGCCGGTTGCGCACGGTCACCAAGGTCCCGTTCCTGGGGAACCTGCCGGTCCTGGGCTATCTGTTCCGCAACACCCTGGTCAACAACACGCGTTCGGAGCTGCTCATCTTCCTGACGCCCCGGATCCTGGCGCCCTCGCTGTCGCTGCAGTCGGGTTGATTTATCGCCCTCGTGCTGGCATAACGCCTGCATGAGGGCGGGGGAAGAGGGTATTTTTCTGGTGGGGCCCATGGGGGCCGGGAAGTCGACCATCGGGCGTTGCCTCGCGGAGCGCCTGGGGCGGGTCTTCTACGACAGCGATCACGAGATCGAGCGGCGGACCGGGGCCAGCGTGCCGCTGATCTTCGCGGTGGAGGGCGAGGCCGGGTTCCGGCGCTGGGAGACGCTGGTCCTCGAGGACCTGGTCACCCGACCCAACATCGTTCTCGCCACCGGCGGCGGCGCCATCCTCGCCCCCGGCAACCGCGCGCTCCTGAAGGCGCATGGCAAGACGGTCTATCTCCATGCCGACTGGCGGACCCTGTGGGAGCGCGTGCGCCGGGATCGGCAGCGGCCGCTCCTGCAGACCGACGATCCGCAGGCGCGGATCATGGCGCTGTTGGCGGAGCGCGATCCGCTCTATCGCGAGGCGGCCGACCTCATCGTGGATACCGACCAGCGGGCACCGCATGTCGCGGCCCGGGTCATCGTGTGCGGATTGAAGAGGATAAGCCGTGTCGACCATGACGCTTGACCTTCCGGGCGGGGGCTACCCCATCCATATCGGCACCGGCCTTCTCCAGTCCCCGGATCTCCTGCGCGCCCCGGTATCGGGGGACAGGGTCGCGATCGTCACCAACGAGGTCGTGGCGCCCCTGTATCTGGCGCGCCTGACCGAGGCCCTGGCGGTCTTCGATCCGGCGGTCGTGGTCCTGCCCGACGGCGAGCCGCAAAAGGCGCTGGGCACGATCGACCGGCTCGTGGGCGCGCTCCTTCAGGCGCGGTGCGACCGTGCCACCACGATCTTCGCGCTGGGCGGCGGCGTGGTCGGCGACATCGCCGGGTTTGCCGCCGCCGTCTATCAGCGCGGCGTGCCCTTCGTCCAGGTTCCGACCACGCTGCTCGCGCAGGTGGACTCCTCGGTGGGCGGGAAGACCGGCGTGAACCACGCGCTCGGCAAGAACATGATCGGCTGCTTCTACCAGCCCAAGGCCGTCATCATCGACACCGCCACGCTTGAGACGCTCCCCGACCGCGAGCTCTCCGCGGGTCTCGCCGAGGTCATCAAGTACGGGGCCATAGGGAACCGGGACTTCTTCGTCTGGCTCGAGCACAACATGGACGCGCTTGTGCGCCGCGATCCCGCCGCCCTGGCCCATGCGATCGAGACGTCCTGCCGCGACAAGGCCCGGGTGGTCATGGCCGACGAGCGCGAGGCCGGGGCGCGGGCCCTCTTGAATTTCGGCCACACCTTCGGGCATGCGATCGAGGGCGCCATGGGTTATGGGCGCTGGCTGCACGGCGAGGCGGTCGCCGCCGGCATGCTGATGGCGGCGGAGCTGTCGGCGCGCCTGGGGTGGCTTGGTCCGGACGACGTCGCGCGCCTGCGCGATCTCGTCGGCCGCGCGCGCCTGCCGCTGGCCCCGCCCGCCATCACCCCGCAGCGCTTCCTCGAACTGATGGCCGTCGACAAGAAGGCCGCCCGCGGCCGGGTGCGGTTCGTGTTATTGCGGGCCCTGGGGGAGGCATTCCTGACAGACGACGTCCCGGAGGAGGCCCTGGCGGGCCTTTTGGGCGCGGGCGCGTGACGGTCCTTGGCCGCCGGGACGCTCGCGCGGGCGGCGTGCGTCCCGCCCAGGCCTGCGCGACTTCGTTGAATCCCCCTTGGCCGGGCAGTATACTCATTAGCCTTTTTGCGACGGCCTTGACCGACTCCGACCAGTGACGCTACCGCGACAGCCGAACGGCCTGTACCGGCCTCAATTTGAGAAAGATTCCTGCGGATTTGGCCTTATAGCGCATCTGGACGGGGTCCCGAGCCCGTGGATCGTCCAGACGGCGATGGGGTCGCTATCCTGTCTCACTCATCGCGGCGCGGTCGCGGCCGACGGCAAGAGCGGGGATGGTTGCGGCCTGCTGCTGAAGACCCCGGAGGTTTTCCTGCGCCGCGTCGCCGCCGAGCAGGGCCTGGAGCTTCCCGAGCGGTTCGCGGTCGGGATGGTGTTCCTTTCCCCCGACGCGGACCGGGCGCAGGATGCCCGCGCCGTCTTGCGCGAGGAGTGCGCGCGCGCAGGGTTTCCGGTGCTCGGCTTCCGGGCGGTCCCGACCGACCCTTCGGCCTTGGGGGCCGAGGCGCGCCGGACCCTGCCGCGCATCGAGCAGATCTTCGTCGCAAACCCCGATCCCGACCTGGGGCTTGCCGACGCACGGCTGTATCTCGTGCACCGGCGTTGCGAGCGGCGCCTCGAGCCGGCCGACCCCGATTTCTACGTCGCCAGCCTGTCGACCCGCCTTTTGTCGTACAAGGGCCTTGTCATGCCGGCCTATCTGCCGGTTTTCTATCCCGACCTCAAGGCCCCCGACTTCGCCTCGGCGATCTGTCTGTTCCACCAGCGCTTCTCGACCAACACCTGGCCGCAGTGGCGGCTGGCGCAGCCGTTCCGCCATCTCGCCCATAACGGCGAGATCAACACCATCCAAGGCAACCGTTTGTGGGCTATGGCGCGCGGCCATACATTGTCGTCGGAGCGCATCGATCTGAGCGACGCGCGTCCGCTGGTCTCGCAATCCGGATCGGACTCCATGAGCCTCGACAATATGCTCGAGGCCCTGCTCGCCGGCGGCGCCGACTACTTCCGGGCCATGCGGCTTCTGATCCCGCCGGCGTGGCAGAACATCCCGAAGATGGACCCCGACCTGCGCGCGTTCTACGAGTACCACGCGATGCACATGGAGCCGTGGGATGGCCCCGCGGGCATCGTCTTCACGGACGGGCGCTACGCCTCGTGCGTGATGGATCGCAACGGCCTGCGCCCGGCGCGCTGGGTGGTCACCCGCGACCGGCACATCACGATCGCCTCGGAGACCGGCGTCCACCCCTACGCGAGCAGCGAGGTGGTGGCCAAGGGCCGCCTGAAGCCGGGCGAACTCCTGTCGGTCGACACCGAGACCGGCGCATTGTTGTTGCCGGCCGACATCGACGCGCGGCTCGCCGCCCGCCAGCCCTACCGGAAATGGCTGGACGCGCACACCCGCCACCTGGAGGGCGGTCTCGACCCCCGGGACGCGCCGGGCCCGGCGGTCGATACCGCTTTGCATCAGAAGCTGTTCCAGGTGACCTTCGAGGAGCGGGATCAGGTCATCCGGGTACTCGCCGAGGACGGGCAGGAGGCCACCGGTTCGATGGGGGACGATACCCCGATGGCGGTGCTGTCGACCGGGGTCCGTTCCCTCTACGATTATTTCCGCCAGCAGTTCGCGCAGGTCACGAATCCGCCGATCGACTCGCTGCGCGAGGCGATCGTCATGTCGCTCAATACGAGCTTCGGGCCGGAGCGCAACCTCTTCGAGGAGACCGCCGACCATGCCGCCCGCCTCGAGGTCCCCTCACCGATCCTGAGTCGCTGCAAGTTCGCGCGTCTGATCGGCCAGGACGACCCGGCGTATCGCATCGCCTGCCTGAGCCTGCATTATGAGCCATCGACGACCCTGAAGGCGGCCGTGCGGGCCGTGGCCGACGCCGCCGTCGCCGCCGTGCGCGCGGGCGCGGTCATCATCCTCCTGTCGGATCGCGACGTCGGCCCGGACCGCCTGCCGATCCATGCCCTGTTCGGCGTGGGCGCCGTGCATCATGCGCTCATCGCCGCCGGCCTGCGCTGCCGCGCCAACATCGCAGTCGAGACCGGCACGGCGCGGGACCCGCACCACTTCGCCTGTCTCATCGGCTACGGGGCAACGGCCGTATTCCCCTATCTCGCCTATGAGGTGATCGCGGATCTGGTGCGCACCGGCGAGATCCGCTCGCAAGACGAGGCCCATGCCGTCAAGAACTACCGCAAGGGCATCAACAAGGGCCTCCTGAAGATCATGTCCAAGATGGGCATCTCGACGGTCGCGAGCTACCGCGGGGCCCAGCTCTTCGAGGCGATCGGGCTTGCCGACGAGGTCGTGGATCTGTGTTTCCGGGGGACCGCGAGCCGCATCGGCGGGAGCACCTTCGCGGATTTTGCGCAGGACACGCAGACCCTCGCCCGCGAGGCGTTCAGCCGCCGCAAGCCCATCCGCCAGGGCGGGCTTCTGAAATACATCCACGGCGGCGAATATCACGCCTACAACCCGGACGTCGTGCAGGCCCTGCAAGACGCGGTCCGTTCGGGCGACTACGAGGACTACAAGGTCTACGCGCGGCTCGTCAACGACCGCCCCCCGGCGATGGTCCGCGACCTGCTGGCCTTAAAGAGCGATTGCGCCGCAATCCCCTTGAAGGACGTCGAGCCGGCGACCGCCCTCTACAAGCGCTTCGATTCGGCAGGCATGAGTCTCGGGGCCCTCTCGCCCGAGGCGCACGAGGCCCTGGCGATCGCCATGAATACCCTCGGGGGGCGCTCGAACTCCGGTGAAGGCGGCGAGGACCCGGCGCGTTACGGGACGATCAAGACCTCCAAGATCAAGCAGATCGCCTCCGGCCGGTTTGGCGTGACGCCGCATTACCTGGTTCACGCCGACATGCTGCAGATCAAGATCGCCCAGGGGGCGAAGCCCGGCGAGGGCGGGCAGCTGCCGGGGCACAAGGTCAACGAGATGATCGCGCGGCTGCGCTGCTCGAAGCCGGGGGTGGCCCTGATCTCGCCCCCACCGCATCACGACATCTACTCCATCGAGGATCTGGCCCAGCTGATCTTCGATTTAAAGCAGGTGAATCCGACCGCGCGCGTGTCGGTGAAGCTGGTCTCGGGTCCCGGCGTGGGCACGATCGCCGCCGGCGTCGCCAAGGCCTATGCCGACCACATCACGATCTCGGGCTACGACGGGGGAACGGGCGCGAGTCCGCTCACGTCGGTGAAGTACGCCGGCACCCCCTGGGAGCTCGGCCTGAGCGAGGCCCACCAGACGTTGCGCGCCAACGGTCTGCGCGACAAGGTGATATTGCAGACCGACGGCGGCCTGAAGACCGGCCTGGACGTCATCAAGGCGGCGATCCTGGGGGCCGAGAGCTTCGGCTTCGGGACCGGACCCATGGTGGCCCTGGGCTGCAAATATCTGCGCATCTGCCATCTCAACAACTGCGCGACCGGCATCGCGACCCAGGATAGCCGCCTGCGCGAGGCGCATTTCCGCGGCCTGCCGGAGATGGTGATGAACTACTTCCGGTTTATCGCCGAGGAGGTCCGCGAATGGCTCGCCTTCCTCGGCGTCGCGCGTCTCGACGATCTCATCGGCCGGACCGAGTTCCTGACGGTCCTGCCGGGGGCGACGCCGCGCCAGAAGGCCCTGCGGCTTTCCGACATCGTCTCGGACGCCGGGATCGACCGCAGCCTGCCGCAGCGCTGCCTGACCGAACGCAACCCGCCGTTTGACAAGGGCGAGCTCGCCGAGCGGATCGTGAAGGACGCCTTTCACGCGCTCGCCACCCGCGAACCGGTCGTGCTGACCTACGGTATCCGCAACGTGCATCGCGCGATCGGCGCGCGGCTTTCGGGCGAGATCGCGCGGCGTTACGGCGCCAAGGGCCTGCCGGACGGAACCATCACGCTGCGCCTCAACGGGTCCGCCGGACAAAGCCTCGCGGCCTTCAACGCCCCCGGCCTGTCCATCGACCTCGAGGGCGACGCCAACGACTACGTCGGCAAGGGGATGGCCGGCGGGCGGGTCGTGGTGTACCCGCCGCGCGACTCGCGGTTCGCGAGCGAGAAGGCGGCGATCATCGGCAATACCTGCCTGTACGGGGCGACCGGCGGGACGCTCTACGCGGCCGGGCTCGCCGGCGAGCGATTCGCGGTCCGCAACGGTGGCGCCTTCGCTATCGTCGAAGGCGTGGGGGACCATGGCTGCGAGTACATGACCGGCGGTTGCGTCATCGTACTCGGCGAGACCGGCCTGAACTTCGGGGCCGGCATGACCGGGGGATTCGCGTTCGTCTACGACCGGGCCGACGTCTTCGTCGATCGCTACAACCATGAGCTGATCGACATCCACCGCATCACCGGCGAGGCGATGGACGCCTACCAGGTGTTCCTGCGCGATCGCGTGGCCGAGTACGCCCAGGCGACGGCCAGCGCCTACGCGCGCGACCTGCTCGCGCATTGGTCCGAGGTGGCCGCCCACATGTGGCTCGTAAAGCCCAAGGCGGTGCGGCTAGACACCCTGCTCGTGGAGAGCCATTGATGGCGGACGTTTTCCAGTTCCTGGACAAGCCCCGGACCGAGCCCGTCAAGAAGGATGTCGTCGTGCGTCTCCGCGACTTCCGGGAGATCTACGGGGGCTTCGATGCCAAGAAGGCCGCCGAGCAGGCCGGGCGCTGCCTTGGGTGCGGCAATCCATACTGCGAATGGCGTTGCCCGGTCCACAACTACATCCCCAACTGGCTCAAGTTGATCGCCGAGGACAATCTCTTCGAGGCCGCCGAACTGCTGCACCGGACCAATAGTCTCCCCGAGGTCTGCGGCCGCGTCTGCCCCCAGGATCGCCTGTGCGAGGGGGCCTGCACCCTGAACGACGGGTTCGGCGCCGTGACCATAGGGTCCATCGAGAAGTACATCTTCACCGAGGCCTACGCGCGCGGCTGGCGTCCGGACCTGAGCGGCGTGAGCCCGACCGGTCGGCGGGTCGCCATCGTCGGGGCCGGGCCGGCCGGGCTTTCGTGCGCCGACGTGCTCGCGCGCAACGGTGTGCAGGCCGTCGTCTACGACCGCAATCCGGAGATCGGCGGCCTGCTCACCTTCGGCATCCCGGGCTTCAAGCTCGAGAAGGAGGTCGTGCGCGTGCGCCGCTCGGTCTTCGAGGGCATGGGCATAGAGTTCGTGTTGAATACCCGCATCGGTGAGGACCTGCCGTTTTCGGATCTGCTGCGCGGTTACGACGCGGTGTTCGTGGGGGTCGGGACCTACACCTATATCGAGGGCGGATTCCCGGGCGAGACCCTGCCTGGCGTCCACAAGGCGCTCCCCTATCTCGCCGCCGTGGTCCGCCGCGATCTCGCGCTCGCGGACGGCGAGGCCCCTTATGCCGACCTGAAGGGCCGGCGCGTGGTCGTGTTGGGCGGCGGGGATACCGGGATGGATTGCAATCGTACCGCCATGCGTCAGGGTGCGGCCCAGGTGACCTGCGTCTATCGGCGCGACGAGGCGAATATGCCGGGATCGCGGCGCGAGGTCGCCAACGCCAAGGAGGAGGGGGTGCGATTCGTCTGGAACCGCGCCCCCGTGGAGATCGTGGGCAAGGATCGCGTCGAGGGGGTGCGGGTGGTCGAGACCGTGCTCGGCAAGCCCGACGCGCGCGGCCGCCGGCGCCCCGAGCCGGTCGCCGGGTCCGAACAGGTCATTCCCGCCGACGACGTGATCGTGGCCTTTGGTTTCCGGCCGAGCCCGCCCGCCTGGCTCGCCGAGTTCGGCATAGAGACGGATGCCGAAGGCCGCATCAAGGCCCCTGCGGCCGGCCGCTATCGCCACCAGACGACCCAAGCGAAGGTCTTTGCCGGCGGAGACGCCGTGCGCGGCTCGGACCTGGTGGTCACGGCGGTCTATGAGGGGCGCCAGGCCGCCGAAGGGATTTTGGACTACCTCGCGTCATGACGGATCCGGGCGCGGTGTCGGATCGTAGCAACCGGCTGCTCCGGGCGCTCATGCGCCTGCCGGTGGATATGCCCCCGGTCTGGCTCATGCGTCAGGCGGGCCGCTATCTCCCGGAATACCGCGCCCTGCGCGCCGCCGCGGGGTCCTTTCTGGCCATGTGCCAGACCCCGGAGCTTGCCTGCGAGGTGACGCTGCAGCCGGTGCGCCGGTTTCCCCTGGATGCCGCGATCCTGTTGTCCGACATCCTCACCGTCCCGGACGCCATGGGGCTCGGGCTGACCTTCGTGGAGGGCGAGGGGCCGCGGTTCGAGCGGCCGATCCGCGACCGCCACGACGTGGCGCGCCTGCACGTCCCCGATCCGTTCGCGGAGTTGCGCTATGTGCCGGACACGGTCAGGCGCGTGCGGCGGGAGCTCGGCGGTCTCTGTCCTCTCATCGGATTCTCGGGCTCCCCCTGGACGCTTGCGACCTACATGGTGGAGGGGCAGGGCAGCGACGACTTTCGGCGGGTCAAGGGTCTGCTGTTCTCGGACCCCGCGGCCCTCACGTCCCTGCTCGCGATTTTGAGCGATGCGGTCACGGCCTATCTCAACGCCCAGATCGAGGCCGGGGCCCAGGCGGTCATGATCTTCGACACCTGGGGCGGGACGCTGGCGGCCCACCATTTCCTGCGCTACTCGCGCGACCCTATGGCCGCGGTCGTGGAGGGGCTCAACCGGCGGCGCGACGGCGTGCCCGTGCCGGTCGTGGTCTTCACCAAGGGCGGGGGGGCCTGGCTCCCGGCCCTGGCCGAGACCGGCTGCGATGCCCTGGGGATCGATTGGATGACCGCGCTCGCCTCGGCCCGCGAGGCCACCGGCGGCCGGGTCGCGCTGCAGGGCAACCTCGACCCCATGGCGCTTTATGCCCCGCCCGAGCGGCTCAAGGCCGAGGTCGAGGCGGTCCTTGCGGATTTCGGGGGCGGTGCCGGCCATGTGTTCAATCTCGGGCACGGCGTGCGTCCGGATGTCGACCCCGAACAGGTGGGTTTATGCATCGATACCGTGCATGCGGTGAGTCGTCGCCCGCTTCCATAATGCCCCGCATCCGGATGCCGGCATCTGCCCGGCGATGGGGCGCCGGTGCCCCTTTTTGGTCCATTCTATTTCAGGATGTTCTGATGCATCGCCTTGGTTATTCACATCGCGGCCGCCTGTCAAGACCGCCGGTCGCGACGTCGGCCGCGACCGGACCGGCTCCCCAGGTGGTTCTATAACACACTGAAAAACCATGAGAAACTCGCGTAGCTTATTTTTTCATCAGTTTAATACGGAGTCAGTAATCAGGCCAGGGGCGGACTGCTTCCCGCCGGTTTTCAACACTGTTATCCACAGAGTTTGTGGGTAAGGTGGAATTGCTTTTCTATCCAGCCGTTTAGCGCCGAAATCGCAAGCGATTTGGTGTGCCGGGCGCACACCGGGGAAGGAATCCAAACCATGGTCGCGATTCGCGTAAGCCTGCCGGTTCCGCTGCGACGGAGCTTCGACTACGAACATGAACGGCCGCTCGCGCCCGGTGTGCGTGTGCGGGTCCCCTTCGGCCGGCGGGTGCTGACCGGGATCGTCATCGAGGGGCCGGGCGAGCCCGCTCCCGACGTCGCGCTGCGTCCCATCCTCGAGGTCGTCGACCGAGAGCCGCTGCTGTCGGACGAGGAGCTTCGCCTGCTGCGCTTCGCCGCGGACTACTACCACCACCCGCTGGGAGAGGTCCTGTTCGCCGCCTTGCCCGGCGGCCTGAAGCGCGGCGATCGGACCGCCGTGGTCCGGGCCTACGGTCTCACGCCGGAAGGTGTCGCGGCCGGCGAGTCCCGGTTCGGCCGGGCCCGGCGCCAGGCGGCCTTGTGGCGGGCGATCCGGGCCGCCGGCGTGCTGACTGAAAACGATCTCAAGACCCTGGGGCCCGGTCTCGGGCCGGCGTTGCGCGCCTTGATGGCGCAGGGCCTGGTGGAGGAGCGCGAGGCGCCGGTGTCTGCCCCGGTATCCGAGCCTGCCGCGGTGGTGTTGCGTCCCGACCAGCAGGCGGCGTGCGCGGCGGTGCGGGCCGCCTTCGGGACCTTCGCCGCCTTTCTCCTGTTCGGGGTGACCGGCAGCGGCAAGACCGAGGTCTATCTGGAACTCTTGGCCGAGGCGCTCGCCGCCGGCGGTCAGGCGCTCGTGTTGGTGCCCGAGATCGGGTTGACGCCCCAGCTCGTCGCGCGCTTTGCGGCGCGCCTCGGGGCCGGGGTCGGCATGCTCCATTCGGGATGCGCCGCCGGCGAGCGCGCGCGGGTCTGGTCGGCCGCCGCCGCGGGGCGCATCGGGGTGGTCGTGGGCACGCGCTCGGCGGTCTTTACGCCCATGAAGCGGCTGGCCCTGGTGATCGTCGACGAGGAGCACGACGCGTCCTTCAAGCAGCAGGAGGGCTTTCGTTACCACGCGCGCGATTTGGCGGTATGGCGTGCCAAGCGCCTGGGGCTGCCGGTCGTGCTGGGCTCCGCGACCCCATCCCTCGAGAGCTACCACCATGCCCAACAGGGGCACTACCGTCTGCTGTCTTTGCCGGATCGCGGGCCGCAGCGGGTGTTGCCGTCCATGCGCCTGATCGACCTCGCCCGGGAGCCATCCCGCAACGGGCTGTCGGCACCGTTGATCGAGGCCGTGCGCGCGCGCCTGGCGCGCGGCGAACAGGCCCTCCTGTTCCTGAATCGCCGCGGCTACGCCCCGGTGCTCCTGTGTCCCGAGTGCCGCTGGCACGCCCCCTGCGACCGCTGCGATGCCCGTCTCACGGTCCATCTCGGCGGCCGCCGCCTGCGTTGCCACCACTGCGGCCACGAGCGGCCCTTGCCGACGGCCTGTCCCCAGTGCGGCCATCCCAAGCTCTTGCGCGTCGGCGAGGGCACCGAGCGCGTGGAGGAGGGGTTGCGGCATGCCCTGCCGGATGCCCGCATCGCCCGCGTCGACCGCGATACGACGGCAAGCCGCCTGGCCTTCGACGACCTGCTGCGCAGGGTGCGCGGGCATGAGATCGACGTGCTCATCGGCACACAGATGCTGGCCAAGGGCCACGATTTCCCGAAGGTGACCTTGGTTGGCGTGATCCAGGCCGATCAGGGACTCCATGGCAGCGACTTTCGCGCCGACGAGCAGCTGTTTTCCCAGATCGTGCAGGTGGCCGGCCGCGCGGGCCGGGGCGAGCGGCCCGGCGAGGTCCTCATCCAGACCTTTCACCCCCGCCACCCGCTGTGGGCGCCGCTCATGCGCCTCGATTACGATGCCTTCGCGCGCGTGGCCTTGAAGGACCGGGAGGATACCGGCTTCCCGCCCTACGCCCATTGCGCGCTATTGCGTGCCGAGGCCCAGAAACCGGATCTCGCGACCCGGTTTCTGGAGGCCGCCAAGCGCCTCGGCGGCGAGCCGCCCGAGGTGACCCTGGGCTGTGTCCTGCCGGCGGTCCTCGCGCGCCGCGCCGGGTACCACCGCGCGCAGCTTTTGGCGACGAGTCCGCGGCGCGGCGCCCTCCAGGCCTGGCTCAAGGCCTGGCTCCCGCGTATCGCCGAGATCCCGGGCGCGGCCCGCGTGCGCTGGTCGCTCGACGTCGATCCCTACTCGCTTTTTTGAAGGCCGCCTGTTGTCCGCGTGGCCGGCTCGGGCCCGCCTTACGGCCGCCAGAGACCCTAAGGGCGCCGCTTATCGCGCATCTTGGCGTCGAATCGGGCCTTGTCGATCACGAAGCGCTCGTGCGTGCCTCGGGAAATGAGATCCCGCTCGTCGCGGGCCCCCACGGCAAAGACCAGTCTTCGCCCCTCAACCGCGGTCAACTCCACGCGCGCCGTCACCTCCAGACCGGGCGGCGTGCCCGCCTCATGACTGAGGTCGATATGCGTACCGACGGTCTGTTCCTTGGGCCAGTCGAGGTGCGGGTTGATCGCCTTGATGCAGGCCCATTCCAGAAAACCCACCAGAAAGCCGGTGGCGAAGACCTCCGGCATGGCCGCGAACTCCGCCGACTCGGGATACAGCGCCGGGACTGTCTTCGATGCCGGCACCACGAACCGGTGTTCGTGCCGGATGCCGGGCTTCAGGGTGTCTTTCAGCGAATGCTTCCTTCCGTGCCATGGATGGCGCCCACGATACGACGCGCCCGCCGCACGCCCAATGACCCGCCGTTCCCCCTACGCCCGATCGATGGGCGGGGGTGTCTCGCATGTTAACACACGCGGTATCCCCGTGTACGGCCCGCCAGTATCTTTCGAGTCGACCATGTCGATGGATATATACGGGCGATCATACCCGTGGGCGGCCCCCGACGGTCCGCAGCCCGGCGTCCTCGCCGCGTTTTCGCGACCATCCGGACGAAGCGGCCGCGCCCCGCCCGCGATGCCCGACCGGCTTTGACAAATGTCAGATAATCGCCTCATAGTAAACGAAGGCGTGTCATCGTACGTGCCTGCTAGTAAGGGTCGCGGCCTCAAGCCCCGGCCCGAACACGTTACTATATAAGTATAAAAGGAGAAACTTATGGAAGCACGGCCATGGGATACCGGCACGCGCCTGATCCATGCGGCGCTTGTCGTCACTGTTCTCGCGGAGCTGTCGACGGGGCTCGTCGTTTCGCAGGCGACCCGTCCACAATGGCTATTCGTTCATAGCATTCTTGGCATCGTAACGACGCTCGTCATCATCCTCGACTGGATGTGGATGTGGGCGCGGCAGGATTTGCCGGTATATTTCCCCTGGAACCGCGGCGGGATGCGTCTTGTCGTGGGGGAGACGTTCGATGTCTTCCAGGGGCGCCTGCCGGGATCCGGCAATGTCATGGGTCTGTCGAGCTTTGTCCACGGCATAGGTCTCCTGGCCGTTACGGGGATGGCCGCCACGGGCATCGTCATGTATTGGGTGATCCCCGGGGGTTATGGTCTCTCCCTGCACTCGACCGCCTATGCGTTTTTCACGGTGCTCGCGACCTCGCACCTCTGGCTGTCGTATGTGGTATGGGCCTATCTGACGGGCCACGTCTTCTTTGCGGCCTTGCAACAGGTCCTCGGTCACCCCGTTTTGCGGCACTTCGACATCGGTCGCCACTGAGGGGCGGCGTGCGATCGAAGGGGCCCGGCGCCTTGTGGGCGCCGGGCCCCTCCTTGCCGCGGGCTTCGTAGGCCGCCCTGCGCGGCGGCCGGTCTGTGGCGGCTTTTGTCCCTAAGGCCCGGTCTGCGGCGCGCCTCGCCGTTCGCCTCTCCGATTGCAGACCCTCCGGGCCTTGCCCCAGCCGTCATCTCTGAGGACTCCGAATCGGGGCACCCAGCGCCGGTCCGCCTCCCTGCCGTACCGGCCATCGAGACGGCGCGGGCCCGGGCGCCTTCGGGTGGCGGTCCGCCGCCGGACGACTTGAGTTCCTCGGCCCGGCCTGTTTCTATGGGCCGCACGAGGCATTTCACGGGCAAGAGGTCGGCATGCGGAACTCGAAAGGCGGATGGTGCCTCGCTGGCCTTGCGCTTCGCACGTCAGGGCGGGCGCACCGCGCTCGTCGCCAACCGCCACCGCGGGCCGGCGCGCGTGCAGCGCCCCTTTTATCCGGAAGGTCCGCGCTGCGCACACGCCTACCTCCTGCACCCGTCGAGCGGTTATGTCGGCGGCGACACCCAGACGCTCGATGTCGGCTGCGGGGAGGGCGCCCTTGCGCTGCTCACGACCCCTGCCGCGGCGAAGTATTACAGGTCATCGGGTCCTTGCCCCGACCTTCGAGTACCGCTCGCCCCGTCCAGCGCCCTGAGCTTCGGTTTCTACGGGACCATCGGCAAGAATCCGACGCTCAAGAACCCCGGCAGGGCGCGCCTGCGGGGGGCCAAGTTACCGCAGCCAGTCTTCGACGGACAACCCCGTCTTTGGATGCGGTCGATTAGATCGGGCGGCTCTTGCGCGGGGTAGTTGACCAACGTTGTTAGATACCCCAGGCGGGACTTGGCCTTTGCGGGCATACTCTTGACTTGGAGCGCACTCTAACTTGTAGGATCGACGACATGGAAACCCAGCTCACCATTAACGAAGTCGCCGCGCGCACTGGGCTGAGCGCGCATACCTTGCGCTACTACGAGCGCGCCGGGTTGATCGCGCCCGTGACGCGCGCCCCCGGCGGGCAGCGCCGCTACGCGGCCTCGGATTTGGATTGGATCGGGTTCCTGCTGCGCCTGCGCGCGACCCGTATGTCAATCGGACAGATGCGGGCCTTCGCAAGGCTCCGCCGTGAAGGGAACGCAACAGCCCCGGAACGCCGGCAGATGCTCGAAACGCATCTGGCCGCGGTAGAGTCTTCGATCGAACTGATGCAGCAATCGGCCAAGGCGCTGCAAGCCAAGATCGAACATTATCGCGCGCTCGAAGGCTCTGCCCAGAAAGATTCCAATCCTGATGAAGGGGAAATACATGCCTACAAGCCGTTACGAAAAAGGACTCGCCAAACTGCAGGAGATCGACGGTGACGCCGGCGCGCGCGTCGTCGAGAGCCTGCGTGACATTGCGCCGGACTTCGCGCGCTATTTAATCGAGTTTGGGTTCGGCGACATCTATTCACGCCCGGGCCTTGATCTGAAGAGCCGCGAGATTGCGGTCGTTGCCGCACTCACCGCGTTAGGCAATGCAGCGCCGCAACTCAGGGTCCATATTCAAGCCGCGCTGAATGTGGGGGTAACGCGCGACGAGGTGGTCGAGGTCATTATGCAGATGGCGGTCTACGCCGGTTTTCCTGCCGCCTTGAATGGCCTGAATGCGGCCAAGGAAGTCTTTTCCGCCAATTAAGATCATTCGTTAATCGGCACGCAGATTGCGGTATCAGGGTATATGTCGGACAGACGATGTCCCGGGCGACATTTACCGGAATTTGCGAAGGCACGAGGCCTTGCGGAGCGGCGTATTCGTTCCGCCCATTCGTGCAACGCCGTTTTGGGGCAACCGCGGCCCTGCGGCCCTACCCCTCCAGAAGATAACGTGGCGCCGCGCTCACAGGGTGACATCATCCAAGGAGAAGGCCCCGATTCGATATCCGGATATTCTTCCTCCAGGGGCGCAAGCCTCGCCGAAGTGGCCAGGAGCCCCAAGCGCTCCACCGGCTCGATGACCAGATGGTCGTCCTCGCGGCGCAGGATGACGTCGTCGGCGTCCATCTCAAATTGCCGCGGAATGGGGATAGCCTGGTTCCCGCCGTTGCGAAAAATACGAACATGACGCCCTGCTCGTATAGGAACACCTTCCAGCAAACCTATGGCTCAGCGTAGCAGCCAGTATTTCGTCAATTCGCCCACCCACCATGCCCGGGTCCGGAAACAGTCCCAGGAGTTTCCGGACCCGCCCCTGTGTGTGCGACACAAGACCCGCGGCCAGCTCGGCTGCGGCCTCGGCCCGGGCTAATGCCACCGCGGGGCGCGGCCGCCGCGCTCGGAGAAGGAGGCGTAGGCGAAGTAGCCGAGCGGTATCACAAAGAGCGTGAGTACGGTCGAGGCGAGCGTCCCGAAGATGAGCGAGATGGCAAGCCCCCCGAACACCGGGTCCATGACCATGATCGCGGTGCCGAGGATGATGGCGAGCGCGGTCAGCATGATGGGCCGCAGGCGGACCGTCCCGGCCTGGACCACGGCTTCGATGAGCCCGTGCCCGGCGCGCCGGTAGTCGAGGATGAAGTCGATCAGCAGCAGCGAGTTGCGCACGACGACGCCGGCTAACGCGATGACCCCGATCATGGAGGTCGCAGTGAAATACTGGCCCAGGGCGGCATGGCCCGGGAACACGCCGATGATGGTGAGCGGGATCGAACCCATGACGATGATCGGGATCGCGAATGATCGGTAATACCCCACCAGGATGACATAGATGAGCAGGATCGCGATCCCGAAGGCCGATCCCAGATCCCGGAATACGTTCAAGGTAAGCCGCATCTCGCCGCTCCAGCGCAGCCCGTAGTGAAGGCTGCTCGGGTCCTTCATGAAGTCCTGCGTGAGATGGACCCCGTCCACCTTATGATGCTTCAGGTATTGCCACATGTGCAGCACCGGATACACGGGGCTGCCGCGGCTCATCCCCGCGGTCACGTATTCCACGTCGCGGCCGTCCTTCTGGTAGATGGGCGCGGGCGCCGGACGCTTGATGACCCGCACGATGGCCGACAACGGGATCTCCCGGCCCTCCGGACTGGTCACGAAGATCTTGCCGAGATCGTTGGGGCCGATGTGGTCGGCGATCGGTACTCGGAACCGGATCGGCACCGGCTCCTTGGCATGCGGGATGTGGACGGTCCCGTCACTGATGCCCGACAGGAAGCCCTTCAGGGTCTGGGCCGCCTGGGCCGCGCTCACGCCGTGGAGCGCGGCCTCCTTGCGGTCGACCTTGATGATGTACTGGGTCGAGGGGTGGGGAACAGTGCTGTCCACGCCGGCCAGGTGGGGCGTGTGCGCGAAGAGCCCGTAGCGGAGGTCGTTTGCGATCGTCCCCACCTTGTGATAGCTCGGCCCGAAGACCTCGGCCATGATCGTCGCGCGCACCGGCGGCCCCGGCGGGTGCTGGACGATCTTGATCATGGCCCCGGTGCGTGCGGCGAGCCGGTCGATCGCGGGTCTTAGGCTGCGAACTATCGCGATCGACGACGCCCGCCGCTCGCTCTTGCGTACGAGGTGCACCTGGACCTCGCCCACCGTCGGTCCCCGTTTCAGGGTCTCGCCGCGCAAAAGCCCGCTGAAGTTGATGGCCCCCATGGCCCCGGCCGACAGGTCATAGGTCGTGACGTAGCGGTTCGCGCGCACGATGTCGCCGAGGGCCGCGATGACGCGATCGGTGTCCTCGAGCGTGCTGCCGGCGCGGGTGCGCACGGTGATATCGAAGCTGTTGTTGTTGTTGCGCGGCAGCATCTTGAAGTTCACGACGCGCAAGACGGGCATGGCCAGCACCCCCGCGAACAGAAGGATGATGGCGGCGAGGAAGCCCCGCCGGGCCCAGGGCCGCGACAGCAGGACGTGCATGATCCGCGCATAACCCCTTTGCAAGGCCCCCGGCCCCTCATGCCCCCCTCCGACATGGCCTTTGAGCCAGCGGCGCGCCGCCCACGGGGCCACCGTATAGGCGACGAACAGCGAGGTGATCATCGCGATCGGGACGTTCTTTGGGATCGGGGCCATATAGGGGCCCATCATCCCGGTGACGGAGAGCATGGGCAGGAAGGCCACGATGACCGCGAGCGTCGCGAGGTTCGTGGGCCGGCCGATCTCGTTGACCGCGAGCACCGCCTCGCGCACCCGATCCACCCCGGCCTTGGCGTAATGCCGGAATATGTTCTCGATGACGACGATGGAGTCGTCGACCAAGAGCCCGAGCGACAAAATGAGGGCGAAGAGGGTGATGCGGTTGATCGTCTGTCCCTCGAAATCGTCGACGGCGAGCGTCACGAACAGGATCACCGGGATGGTGATCGTGACGATCGCGGCCGCGCGCCAGCCGAGGAACACGACCAGCAGGACCACGACCGTGGCGACCGCGATGAAGAGGTGCTCGATCAGGGTGTTGACGGCGCTGTTGGCGCGTTGGCCGTCGTCGCGCGTGACGTTGACGTGCACGGTGTCGGGGATGACCGTGCCTTGCAGGGCTCGCAGCTTGCGGAGCACGGCGTCGGCGACCGATACGGCATTGGTGCCGGCCCGTTTGGCGATGGCGATCGTGACCTCCGGGGCCTCGAGATTCCGGGGGCGCGTATGGGCATAGGCCGGCCCGAACCCGATTTGGTGCACGGTCTTGATCCGGCCGGCGCCGTCGGTGACGGTCGCCACGTCGCGCAGATAGACCGGACGGTGGTTATAGAGGCTCACGACTACGCGGCCGACGTCCTTGGCCGAGCGCAGCATGGTGCCGGCATGGATGGTGGCCCGCCGGTTGTGGTTGGTGAAGTGCCCCGAGGGGATCTCGACGTTGGTGGCCTCCACGATCCTGCGGATGTCGTCCAATGTCACGTTGTAGCGCCGCATGAGGCGCGGGTGCAGCACGACGTTGATCTCGCGCCGCTGGCCGCCGATCAGGTAGGCGCGCGACGTGCCGGGCACGCGCCGCAGATGGTGCATGACGTTCGTGGCGATCGCCCGCAGCCGCACCCCGCTCATGTCGGCGCTGGCGAGCGAGATGGTGACGATGGGGACCTGGTTCACGTCGAGCGGCTGGATCACCGGCTGCCGGGTCCCCGGCGGCATGCGGCTCATGTTGCTCATGATCTTGTTGTAGAGCCGAACGAGCGATGCGACGCGGTTCTCCCCGACCTGGAACTTCACCGTGACCACGCCCATGGAGTCGAGCGCCAGCCCGTAGGTGTGGTGGATGCCGCGCATGCCCCGCAGTATCGCCTGCAAGGGGTCGACGACGAGGTTCTTTACCTCGCGGGGACTGGCGCCGGGTTTGGCGACGATGATGTTGGCGGCCGGTACCACGATCTGGGGGTTCTCGGTTCGCGGCGTGGTGCGCAGGGCCACCAGCCCGGCCAGCACCGCCACGACCAGGACCAGCACCGTGATCTTGCTGTCGATAAAGTAGCGGGTGAGTCGGCCCGAGATGTTGAGCGGCCCTTCTGGCTGCGGGTCAACGGCTGCCATGCTGTCCTCTTGTCGTAGTAGCGAGCGGGTGCACGGGGGTCCCGTCGTAGACGCCCGAAAACGGGGGCAGGACCAGGGTCTCGTTGCCGTCGAGGCCGCTTAGGATCTGCGCGGTCCCGGCGGTCGTCGCGCCGATCTTCACGAGGCGGAACCGGGCGCGGCCATGGGGGCTCAACACGAAGACCCCCGGCAGGCTCCCTTGATGGACGAGCGCGTCCCTGGGGATCACGACGTCCCCGTGGGCATCGAGGTCCGCGGGGGTGTGCAGACGCAGCGTGGCGCGCGTCACCGCCGGCCGTACCGCGGGGGGTGCGGGCGGCGGGGCCGTGTGTCCGCAGGCGGCAAGCAGCAGCATCGCGGCCAGGGGCCAGAACCGTGCGCCGTTCATGATCCGATCCCGAGCGACGCGAGCGTCTGGCGCGATAGGGTCCCGCAGGCCGAGGCCAGCGCCGCCCGATTGGCGGCCAGCGCGTAGAGGGCCGCGAGCCGCGCCTCGCGGGCCTGCACGAGCCCATGCTCGGCGTTCAGGAGGTCGAGGAGGATGGTCCGACCCTCGCCATAGCGCACCTGCGTCACCGCCACCGCCTGTCGGGCGCGCGCGACGTTGGCGCGCGCTATGCGATAACGCGCCATGGCGGTCTGCATGTTTTCGTAGGCAAGCGCCACATGGTTGCGTATGCGCGCGCGCAGCGCCGCAAGCCGGGCATCGAGTTCGGCCGCCCGCTCCTCGAGGACGCCCGCCCGGTCGCGGTTGCGGTGTCCGTCATAGAGGGATTTGCTGACCACGGCGCCGACCGTCCAGGCGTTATGCCGCAACCCCGGGATCTCGCTGAACCATTGGGACTGGGCCATGAGCCGCACTTGAAACCACGAGCGGTCGCGGGCCGCCCGGGCCCGGGCCCGGGCGGCGGCGATCTCGTCGCGCAGGGCCTTGATGTCGGGGCGGTCCGCGAGGGCCTGGCGGTCAAGGGCGGCGAGGTCCTGTGTGGGCAAAGGGGCCACCGGGAGCGGGATGTCGGGCACGTTGATCACAAGCCCGCTCGGCGCGCCCATGGCCGTAGCCAGGTTGTCGATGGCGATACGGACGTCGCCGCGGGCCTCGGCCAGCATCCCTTCGCTGGCCCCGAGATTGACCCCGGCGGTCAGCGCATCGGACCGCACGATCCGCCCGCGGGCGTAGAGGTAATGGGCGGTGCGGGCGTGGCGGCGGGCCGCGGCCACCGCCTTTTGCGCGACCAGGAGGGCCTGGCGCGCCACCAGAACGCCCTCGTAGGACTGGACCACTTGGGCCATGAGGGATTGGCGGGCGCGCCGGGCCGCGCCACGCGCCGCCGCGCGGCCGTAGCGTCCGGCGCGCACGGCCTCGCCGGTCGCGCCCCCGGTGTAGAGCGGCCAGGACAGCGACAGGGTGGTGGTGCCGAGCCTCGTGACCCCGGGATGGTTCAAGGTGTCCGGGGCGAAGGCCGTGGCGCTCACCTGCCGCCGTTCCAGCTCCGCCGACAAGGCCTCCAGCGGATTGTCGCTCAGCAGGTAGCCGTAGCTGACGCCGACCCGGGGGATGCGCTGGTCGCGGGCAACCTTGAGTTCGGCGCGGGCAAGCGCGCGGCGCGCCTGGGCCAGGCGGGCGATGCTGTTGTGGGCGAGCGCGAAATCGACGGCCTGCAAGAGCGTGAACGAACGCGCGCCGGCCTGCCCCGCCAAGAGGATGGCCGCGATGCCCAGTGCGATCCCCGACCGCTTCATCTAGTTGCGCGGGAAACCCCGGCGTTCAGGCCGGGGAGGGATAGCGGGGCGGCGTAAGCCGCCCCTGTTCCCGCATCTCCTTTGGTTTGCCAAGCGATCGGGGTCAGCATATGATCTCCTATAGGAAACGCACCGTGTCCCTGAAACTGGTTCCAACGCCCGAGCAGTCCGCGAAACTCGGAGCGCTTTCCGTCGTGTTCGCGCACGCCTGCTCGGCCATCGTGCCGCTTGTGGTTGCGCATCGCTGCTGGAACCGTGTCGCCCTGCACCATCTGGCGTATTACGCCCTTCGGGAGCGGTTCCCGGCGTTGGGGAGCCAGATGGCCTGCAATGCCATCCACCGGGTCGCCAGCGCCTATAAGGCGCTCAAGGCCCATCGCGGTCTGGCGAAAGACCAACCGGTCCCGGCGATTGGGTTTGACTGTGCCGCCGTGCATTACGACCATCGCACTTATACGCTGCGGGAGACCCGTGTGTCTCTGTTCACCCTGGAGGGCCGGGAGGCCGTACCGTTCGTTTGCGGCAGGCATCAGGCGAATCTGTTGGCCTCCGGGAGGCCCAAGGAAGGGGAGTTGCTCTGTCGAAAAGGGCAGTGGTTTTTGAACCTCGTATTGGAACTCCCCGATAGGGAACCGGTCCCCGAAGGGGGTGTGTTGGGTGTTGATGTCGGGGAGAACACCCTCGCCGCCACGAGCAGTGGCAAGGTCTTTGGCGGCGGGACACTGCGGTTTGAACGGGACCGCTACCTTGCCCATCGCCGCCGTCTCCAATCCAACGGCAGCCGCGCCGCCAAAAGAACGCTGCGCACTGTCTCCGGTCGGGAGCGGCGGCATGTCGAACACGTCAACCACGAAGTCTCCCAAGCCATCGTCCAGGAGGCCCGGCGGCTGCATGTGCGGGAAATCCGCCTGGAAGACCTGACCGGCATCCGCGCGCGGATCAGGGCGGGCAGGCGGGTGCGGACCCGCCTGCACCGCTGGGCCTTCCGGCAGCTGCAGGGTTTTGTGGCCTATAAGGCCGAGGCCCTGGGACTCTCCGTGGTGTTCGTCAACCCCGCCTATACGAGCCAGAGGTGTTCGGCGTGCGGGGCCATCGGAAAACGGGATAAGCACCGCTTCTCCTGTTTGTGCGGAAACCGGCGGCACGCAGACGTGAATGCGGCTGCCAACATAGCCGGTTTTGCGGAGCCTATCGGCACCGCAAGGGCTGTTGTAAACCAGCCTGTATTCGCGCATTACGCCTCCGCGTGATGTAGTGAAAAGCTCCGGCCTTGAGGCCGGGGTTGTTTACA
>DAIDMD010000162.1 GCA_027449165.1 Acidiferrobacter sp.
AACCCAACCCTACCCGGAGCCGCCACGGTGACCACCTCTCTGGCCGCCGCTGTGGGTAAGTCGCCCGCCTGCGCCAGACTCTCGGCGGTCGCTCCGGCGGGCCACTTACCCACAGCTCCTACACCACTCGGGGGGACACAACTGTCAATCGGCGCCGAAAAGTAGGCCAGGATCGGCGTCGAAAAGTAGGCCACACCGGTGGTTGTATTTGGCCTGTTACCCACAGAGTCCATAGAGGGGACCCGCCCCCGCCGCGCAGCGCCCTTGCGCTTGCGCGGAGCGGCGGGGGTGGGGAGTTTCTGTGGGCCCCTGTGGTCAACAGGCCGGGAGGGGGTCTGGGGGAGGGTTTTCCCGAGCTGGCTCAGTTGCGGTTGTTGAACCGCCAGCTTTCGTTGCCGGTCTCGACGATGTCGCAGTGATGGGTCAGGCGGTCGAGCATGGCGGTGGTCATTTTGGCATCGCCGAACACGCTGGCCCATTCCTTGAAGTCGAGATTGGTGGTGACGATGATCGATGTCTGCTCGTAGAGGCGGCTGATCAGGTGGAACAGCAACTGGCCGCCGGACTGGGCGAAGGGGAGATAGCCGAGTTCGTCGAGGACGACCAGATCGACGCGGCTGAGTTGCTCGGCCAGCCTGCCGGCACGTCCTTCGCGGACCTGGGCCTCCAGACGGTTGACCAGATCGACGACATTGAAGAAGCGCGCTCTGGCGCCGCGTTTACGGATGCAATTGGCGACGATGGCGATGGAGAGATGCGTCTTGCCGGTGCCGGGTCCGCCGATGAATACGGCATTGCGCTGGGTGTCGAGGAATCCGCCATCGTGGAGGTCGCGCACTAAGGCCTCGTTGAGCGGGCTCTCGGCGAACTTGAACTCGCTCAGCTCCTTGGCCAGAGGCAGCTTGGCGGCTCCGATCTGGTAGCTGATCGAGCGGGCGGTCTTCTCGGCCACTTCGGCGCTCAGCAGATCGCCGAGGATCTGCTGGACGGAACGCTGGCGCTTGAGCCCATCGCGCATGATGTCGTCATAGGCGCCGCGCATGCCGGCGAGGTTGAGCTTGGCCATCAAGGCCAGCAGATCATGCCGCTCCACGGTCAACCTCCGGGGTGATGGAGCGCAGGCGGTCATAGCGGGCGCAATCGGCGGCGGGGACCAGACGCAGCGGCGGTGTGGGCGGAGCGGCCAAGGTTGGTGGCGGTGCGCCATCGCGGTGCCGGGACAGGATGTTGAGCACGGCGTCGCGCGAGCACAGCCCTTCAGCCAAGGCCAAGCGACACGCCTCGTCGACGGCGTCGAGCCCGTCCTCGGGAATGGCGGCAAGGATACCGACGAACTGGCGATCCGCCTCGTCGGAGCGGCCAAGCCGGGCGCGCAGCTTGGTCAGGCTGGCCGGCAACTCCCAGCCCTTGAAGGGTGCGCCATTGCGCAGCGCGCCGGGCTTCCTGGCCAGCACCGGCAGATAGTGGATCGGGTTGTAGCGAACGTGGTCGCGGCCGAAGGCGCGCTCATGTTCGGCCACCACTTCGCCGTCGAAGCGGACGACGATCCGGTCGGCATAAGAACGCAACTGGACCGGACGGTTGGCGGCGCGAGCGGCAATGCTGTATCGGTTGCGGTCGAAGTGAACCAGGCAGGTCTTCGTGGCGCTGACGGTCACTTCGCGGAATCCGTCGAAGGGGCTGCGGATGGGCACCAGAACCTGGCGCTCGGCCTCGAACACCTCCCACACGGTGCGCTCGCGGTCGTCGGGATGGCGGCTCTCGCGGGCGTGGGCGAGGCAGCTGTCCTCCAGCTGGCGGTTCAGCTCGTCCAGCGTCTTGACGTGAGGGCGCGGGATGAACAGGCGCTGGCGCAAACTGCCGACTTGGTTCTCGACCTGGCCCTTCTCCCAGCCCGCCGCCGGCGAACACGCTGTGGGCTCGACCAGGTAATGCGAGCACATCTGGGCGAAGCGGCGGTTGAACTTGCGCTCCTTGCCGACAAACACGGCATCGACGGCGGTCTTCATGTTGTCGTAGATGCCTCGCTCGCAGGTGCCGCCCCAGAAGGCGAAGGCCCGCGCATGGGCGTCGAACACCATCTCCTGGGTCTGGCGCGGATAAGCGCGGATGTAGGGCATGCGGCTATGGCACAGCCGGACCTGCGCCACCTGCGCCTTGAAAGAGACGCCGTCGAGGACGATCCACTCTTCCGACCAGTCGAACTGATAAGCCTCGCCCGGCGCAAAACTCAGCGGGATGAACGCCTCGGTGACCTTGGCCGCCGCCGTCGTCACCCGGGCATCCGCCCAGCGCCTCGCATAGCGGCGAACCGCATCGTAACCGCCGGCATATCCGGACCGCCGCAACGCCTCGAACAGTTGGCGCTTGTCCATCCGGTCGCGTAGTTGCTGGCGCTCGTTCCGCTCAAGCAGCCCATCCAGTTCGGCCAAGAACGGCCCAAGCTGCGGAAATGGCTGATCCTGTCGTTCGTACCGGGCATCGGTATCACCGGATCGCAGATACTTCGTCACCGTGTCCCGGGACAGCCGCAAATCCCGGGCGATCGCCCGAATGCTCTTCCCCTTCGCGTGTTCTCGTCGAACCCGTGCAATCGTCTCCACCGTCAGCATCCCCTCAACGCACCTCCGATCCTGCAACCGGAGATGTGGTAATCCTGATCAAGGGGCTGGCCTAGTTTTGGACGCCGATCACCCCCTCAGGTGGCCGACTTTTGCACGCCGCTCTACACGATAACCTCATCGCTGGCATGGACCTCGACGCGGAAGGTGCCTTCGCTGAAATCGACCTCATGGCGGCGACCATTTCCGCCTCGAATGATGGCATGGGGCATGGATGGCTTTCGTCTCCGGCGTCATGGGGTGAGGTCCGTCCCGGCGCGCAGCCGGTCGAGATAGGCTTGGTAGGCGAAGGATCTGTCTCGGCGACGGCCGGTAGTCTCGGTGAGAATTCCGGCATCGACCAGGACTTTGATGGCTCGAGTCGCGGTC
>DAIDMD010000163.1 GCA_027449165.1 Acidiferrobacter sp.
CCGCCCAGAACGAACAGATGCCAGATCTCGTGGGCCAACGGCCATTTCTCGTCGAAGAGAAAAAATATCGCCCCCACTGTGTACAGAAGTCCGCCCGCGGCCAGCCACGCAAAGCCGGCCGGGGGCAGGTGGCGCATGAGAGGCTGCAGGGCGATGATGATCAGCCACCCCATGACGCCATAGAAGATCATCGACAGTCGCCGGGATCTCTGGGGGATGAATTCCTGGACGATGCCGAGGACCGCAAGACTCCACAGGACCCCGAACAAGGACCAGCCCCACGGTCCACGCAAAGGCCCCAGGACGAACGGGGTATAGGTCCCGGCGATCAAAAGATAGATGGCGATATGGTCAAGGCGCTTGAATACCGCCCGTGCCCGGCCCGTAAGACCGTGGTAGAGACCCGACATGGCATACAGGAATATGAGTGTCAGCCCGTAGATGCTGAAGCTTACGATTCGCCAGGGATCCGCGCGTAGGGCCGCGAATACGATCAACACGACGGTGCCTGCGGTGGCGAGCACACCGCCTGCGATATGACTGAGACTATTGAATCGTTCGGAGCGCAGCATGCCTGTCCCCCTGCAGGCAGTATACCATCAGGCCGCACAGCCCCGTAGGCTGCCCTGTCGCCCGGTATCCCGGTCATTATGCGCGCGGTTCGCGCACGCGGTTATTCAGGCTCTCGACGAGTCCCTGGGTGAGATGGTGCAGGAGGGGCTTGGCGGCCTCGAGGAGCAGGCCGCCGATCTCCGCGCCATCGGCAAGCTTTACGCCGGCCCAATACCCGGGCTCGCGTGGCGGTCGCTGTTCGGCCTCGTCGCGACGCCCCTGCAGGTAGGCGCCTTCGAGCTCGCGGGCGAGTGCGTTCGTGCGCTTCGGCCGGGACCGTTGCAGGCGGCGGCCCAGCAGGACCCCGGCGCCCAGGCTCAAACCCACAGCCAAAAGAGGGTGTTCAAGCGACCATCGAATCGGGAAGGTCACCTGGCGCTCGATCTGTTCCACGGCGCTGCCGACGCGCTCGCTCAAGGCGTCCAGGGTGTCGGCAAGGTCACGCCGGTGCCGCTCGGCCTCAAGACGCGCCTCCTCCGAGGAGTACACCTCCACCGCTTCGTCGTCCATGGGAGCCCCCAGGCTTAGATTTTTCGCCATTCATCCTTGATGAAGGTCTTGTCGGCACTGAACTCCGATCGCGTCTTCTTCATTTGCGCGACCTGTCCTATGCGTTTGGCATACCTCACAGCCATGACGCCACCGATGCCGGTCAGCAATACGCCGATGATAAGCGCGCTCGCCCATACGCTTATCATGGGGGAGGCGGCGTTCGTTATGATGTCGGCGAGCCCGATGATGACGAATGCCAGCAGGCTCAAAAGGCCGAGCAGGGCCACGGCGCTATAGGCCGCGGCTTTCAGGGCGTCGGTAATGAGCGCGCGCGTGCTCTCCTCGATCTCGAGCTTGATGACATTGGCCTCGCTCCGGATGATCTCGCTCGCTTCATCGGCGGCACGGCGCAAAAGACCCTTCAGCGACATCTGGTCAAC
>DAIDMD010000164.1 GCA_027449165.1 Acidiferrobacter sp.
GCGGCATGGGTCTTGTGGTCCTTCCATCGGTGGGGAATTTCCTGTGCGTCGAGGTGGGCGATGCCGCGGCGGTCTATGATGCCCTGTTGCGCCAGGGCGTCATCGTGCGGCCGCTCAAACCCTACGGCATGCCCGCGCACCTGCGGGTTACGGTCGGGCGCCCCGAGGAAAACGCCCGTCTGGTGCGCGCCTTGGCCGGCATCGTGGGGTCTCGGTGAGCGGGGTCCGGCCGTCGGCGGCGGCCGGGCGACCCCGGCTTGCGGTCGTGGGCGTGGGCCTCATGGGCGGATCGCTCGCGGCGGCCCTGCGGCGCGCGGCGTTCGCCGCCCGCATCGTGGGCGTGGACGAAGACCCGCGCCCCCTGGAGGAGGCCCGAGCCCGCGGCCTGATCGACGGCGCGCAAGACCTCGAGGCGGCGGTGGCCGAGGCCGATCTCGTGGTGTTGGCAACACCCCTCGGGGTCCTGCCCGATCTGCTGGCGCGTCTGTCCCGGTGTCTGCCGGCGGCGGCGGTCGTCACCGACATGGGCAGCGCCAAGGGGCCCGTGGCCCAGACGGCCCAGGCCCTGGGTCTCGACCGGTTCGTGCCCGGTCACCCGATGGCCGGGGGCGAGTGCTCCGGGCCAGGGGCGGCGCGCGATGATCTGTTCGCCGGGCGCAGCGTCATCCTTACGCCGACCCAGGAGACCGACCCGGCGGCGGTGCAGGTCGTCCGCCGGATGTGGGAGGCGGCCGGCGCGCAGGTGATCCTGGCCGATGCCGCGGTCCATGATCGCCTCGTCGCCTACACGAGCCACCTGCCGCATCTGCTGGCCTTCGCCTGCGCCGAGCTTTTGGCCGAGCAGGGCCCCGCGGGCGCGCTCGCGCCCTTCGTGGGCGCGGGGCTCAAGGATTTCCTGCGCATCGCCGGCAGCGATCCCCGCATGTGGCGGGATATCTGCGCGGCCAACGCCGGATTTCTTGCCCCGGCGCTTGCCGCCTATGCCGAACGTCTGGCGGCCTACGGCGAGCGCCTCGCGCGGGGCGACTACGAGGGGCTTATGGACCATTTTGCCAACGCCCGGGCGTTCCGGGCCGTCCTGATGAAGGGAAGCGATAATGGCGAGTCTTGATTACACGGTCAGGGCCGGCGGGCCGCTGGCCGGGACGATTACGGTGGCCGGCGACAAGTCGATCTCGCATCGTGCGGTCATCCTGGGCGCCTTGGCGGAGGGCCGCAGCGAGATCACCGGCCTTCTTGAGGGCGAGGACGTCCTCGGGACCATCGCTGCCTTCCGGGCGCTCGGCGTGACCATCGACGGCCCGCACGACGGGCGGCTGACGGTCGAGGGGGTGGGCCTGCACGGTCTAAAGCCCCCGGCGGGCCCCCTGGATCTCGGCAATTCCGGCACCAGCATGCGGCTTTTGGCGGGGCTTTTGGCGGCGCAGCCCTTTACAACACGCCTCGTGGGCGACGCGTCGCTCATGCGCCGCCCGATGGAGCGGGTCGCGGTGCCGTTGCGGTTGATGGGGGCCGTGATCGAGACCGGGGAGGGCGGCCGGCCGCCGCTTCATGTCGTGGGCGGGCAGCGGCTGCACGGCATAGAGTATCGGATGCCGGTGGCGAGCGCCCAGGTGAAATCGGCGATCCTGCTCGCGGCCTTGTACGCCAAGGGGCGCACGTCGGTGATCGAGCCGGCCCCGAGCCGCGACCATAGCGAGCGCATGCTCGCGGGCTTCGGCTACCCGGTGCACCGCGACGGGGCCACGGTCTCGCTGGAGGGCGGGGCCGGGCCCCTGCACGGCGTGCGGCTTGCGGTCCCGGCGGACCTGTCGTCGGCGGCCTTTTTCCTGGTGGCGGCCAGCATCGTGCCCGGGTCGTGCGTGCGGCTGCGGCGGGTCGGCATGAATCCGCACCGTCGAATGCGCTCCCGCTCAACTCTCCGATGAGACCCTGCAAGCCCTTACCGAATGCGGCGTCAACCGCATCAGCCTCGGCGT
>DAIDMD010000165.1 GCA_027449165.1 Acidiferrobacter sp.
TCCGCCATCAGGGCATTTTGCAGTTAAAGGCCGCAGGACTGTCGGTCTCTGCCCATGGAGGCGGCGTCAATCCATCCCCTCTCGGGATGGTGGCCGCCTAGGAAGTGGGAAGCTCCGGCCTTGAGGCCGGGGAGCAGTCACCGGTCATCGGTCATGTGAGGCTCCGGCCCGAGATTTTGGACGCGGGCCTCGCTCGCGGTCGGCCGGTCATCCCCATCCATCCCCGGCGCTCGTAACCGGGTCCGGTCCGATCGGCGCGCGCGATCGGCCCCTGTCAACGCAGCCCGTGGCACAAGCCATGGCCCCTAGGCGCGCCCGGTGTCGCAGTACCCCCTTGCCGTCTCGCCGTTTTTGCCCCCATGACCCTATACCGCCGACGTTGCGCGCGGTTCGCGAAATAGGTGCTCCCTAGGCTCCTCTCGGTGAGATGCCCGGGGCGTCGTGCGAGCCGGTATCACGCGGCGACGGTGCGCCCCTGCGTTTGGCGGGGCGACAGCGCCGGGATGTTACCGCGTCTCGCCGGGCTCTTTGGGCTGTAAAATGGCAAGTCCGAGCGTCAATTGCCCAAATGCCTGGCGACCCGTAATCCAGGACACCGCTTCGCGGATTGCGCCGTAAAGGACGCCATGCGCCGTGGCCGTTATGTCCCGCACGGCCTCTTCCGCGGAGACGGCGCCCTTGGCGGTAAAGATTCCGATACATTCCATATCGATGAAATACGGCGCGGATGGGTCGCAGGCCTTGTTGAACATAGTCCGCATGGCAGCCGCATAATGGCCTTGCTGACCATCCACCGGCTTCACATCGATGCTGTTTTCCGGAGACATAGTTAGGGAGACCCCGGCTGTCTTGTATTCAGGAACCGCGACGACCATGGTGCGGGTGAAAAAGACCTTCACCAAGGTAAGAGGGAATGATTGAGGCTCCATGGAATGGCCTGTCATGCCGCCACGGGTCCTTTCGCGGATCCCCTGTAATTGTTTATATGTACGACCGTGCCCGATGTCGGCCCCGGAGCCTGCTGGCCCGCTTCCAGCCGCAATGCCGCACCAAGCCATGTGTCGATGGCGGGTCTTTCATTGATGATTCGGATATTCACCTGGCCGCCTGCTGCTCGCGCCAGCTTGACCATTGACTCTATCGTCAAATTGGCATCGCCACGGAATATCTTCGTGATATATGCTGCGCTCGTGCCGATTGTTTTGGCCATTGCCGCGTAGCTCAGGCCCGACAGTCGGCGCCGCCTTTCGAGCGCGACCGCAAAATCCAGCTTGGTGTGCTCTATCCAGTACCTGTCGTCCTTCTTCGCATCGGCCAGATATCGGCGCAAAGATTTCGCAGCCATTGTTTATTCCCCCTCGTCAACCCATTCAAGCGAGCCGTCCCGGACGGCCGCCAAATAATCTTCCCGGTATCGAGCCGCCTCGGCGACTGCGCATTTATCCGCTCGCCGTCCTTTCTTTATCAAGCCACTGGTGCAGATTACGATCACGCCACCCTGGCCCTTGAAATAGAAGAGGCGCAGATCCCCCTTGCAAAATTCGAATATTTTGCGTTGCTTGTCGACTTCATGGGTCAGCTTGCTCGACAGTCCGGATAATCCGTTCTGGGACACATAATCAAGGAGATCCGCGAGACCACTGCGGGCTGCGCCATAAGCCGCCTCCCCATCCGTGATGAACGATTCTGCCGGGCAGGAACCCCCACGCATCACCGCAGCAATGCGGAATTTCGCGCGCAGCAATATCCTGAGCTTCACTATGTTAACCTATAGGTTAAGTATGTCAAGGCCGGTTGGAAGCGCGCGATGCGCATTCGCCCACGCATCGCGCCGCGAGAGGATGCTCTCTTTGCGCGAAAAGGTCCTCCCCGCCATCTCCCGGTATAACCGAACCGGTACGGGGGCAACCCAGTCTGCGGCGGGACCCGGAAGGCTCGGGCGGTCAGTGGTTGGTGGAGGGGCGGGGAGGCGTCACGGGTGCGGCCGTAGCGCTCGATCACGGCCGTCAGGGTGTCCGGGGCCTGCGAGGGAGGTGACCCGGACCCCGGATATCTGGACGCGCGCCGGTGGAGGGGTGTTCGCTACGGGAGCGGCAGAAAGAGCGCCTCCGCGGGGCGCCCATTGTCGTTCTTCGTCTTCTGGAGATCGAGTCCGCGCCGGCAGTATTCGCGGGCGCGGGCCTCGTCGCCCAGGCGCTCCATGATCAGCGCGAGTTCCGCGTAGACGTCGTACGGGGGGTTTTGGCGGGCGCAGCGCTCGGCGTATTCGCGGGCCTTGCCCGGGAGATTGGCCGCCAGCGCCAGTTTGGCCAGCGCGAGCAGCAAGGCCGCGCTCTGGGGCGCGCCTTTAAGCCAATTCTCGGCCTGTGACAGGTAGCGCAGGGCATCCTTCCCATTCAGTTCGCCGTAAGCCGCGAACAGCTCATCCGAGGGCTCGTGGCGCAGGGCGGGTGCGAGGAGCCGCTCGGCCTCCTCGATCGCGCCCGAGCGGATCAGGCCGCGGGCGTAGACCGCGACCAGGGAGGGGTGCTGGCGATGGGATCTCGGGATCGCGCGCCATACGGCCTCCGTGTCGGCCTGCGCGTGGAGGCTCGCGAGCAGGAGGAGGTGGCGGTGGGCCTCGCGCTCGAGTTCATCGATGGCGGCCGGCTCCATGGCCTTGTAACGGCGCAGTTCGGGGGTCAGCTGCGTGACCGCGGTCCAGTCGCGCAGCCCGCGGGCCCGTTGTGCGAGCAGGCGCAAGACGGTGCGGTTGCCCGGGTGGGAGATGCGCAAGGCGTTCAGGGTCGCGAGGCTGCGCTCGTATTCGTGCGCCGTCTCGTGCAGATAGGTCTGAAGCAGGCCGGCGGCAAGCCCCAGTTCCGGAATACGTTGGGCCTGGGTCAGGTATTCGTCGCGTTTCTCATCATGGCCTTGCCCCTGGGCCGCGCAGGCGGCGGCCAGATAATGGATCCCGGGCACGTCATCGGTCTTGAGGTCCCCGATCAGATCCCTCTCGGCGCCGGCGTGATCGCCCTCCAGGAGCTTGATCAATCCGGAATGGAGCGCCTTCTGCTGATGGCGCAACCGCCGGTCGAGGCGCCAGCGCCCCACGTCCTTGGGGATGCGCAGCAGCCGCATCGTGACATGCAGCAGGGCGTAGAGCACGACCACGAGCGCGATCAGCAGCAGCCCAAAGAGCGTGAGGGGCATCTCGACACTCCAGGGGCTGCGCTCGATCAAGACGTAGCCCGGGTTGTGCATGGCGGCCAAGGTCACGAGGATCGTGGCCACGAGCAGGACGACGATGCCCGATAGGGTCTTCATGAGGCCGCGCGTGACAGCTTGCGCAGGAGATGCAGGGACCGCGAGATATCCGGCCACTCCAGGGCGCCGGTCCTTTGTTGGAGGTCGTGCAGTTTGGCCAACACGGCCTGCGAGGAGCGCGCCTTGACGTCGAAGTACCGGTTTATCCAGCGCGCGGCGGCGGCGAGATTGGCGTTCACGACCGCCGGGCGGTGCTCGAGCAGCGCAAGCTGCGCACCGTAGAGGCGCAGCACCACGTTCTCGCGAACGAAATACGCACGCTTGGGCGCGAGCAGGGCGCGTTCGTGCACCGGCGCCTTGCTGATCCGGATGAGTCCGGTGAAGTCTCGCCATATCCCGTCGGCGGCCCGCCGCCAGAACGGCGTCGGCGCGGCCTTGGCGGCGGGAGGATGCGTTGTGCCGAATGCGCGCGGCACCGCAAGCGGCAAGGTCCGGGCGGCGTGGGCCAGGGCCACGAGTTCGAGCGCCAGGGTGGAGGTGTGTTGGCGGCGCAAGGTCTTCAGCCGCAGCACCTCCTGCAAGATGGCCTTGCGGACCGGAATGAGCCGCGGGTCGCCCTGGCGGCGCAGTTCCCGCTGCGCCTGCTGGAGGGCGAGCAGCGCCAGCGGGACGTTATGCTGAAAGCGCAACTGGTCGTTGGCGATGAGCAGCAGGTCGGCCGCGGCCCGGACCCGCCAGTGCTGCCCCGGGCGATTGGTGGTGGCGAGCGAGGCCTCCCGCTCCGCCAGGCCCTTGATGGCCTTCCGGTTCGCGGCCTGCCGGGCGTCGAGGGCTGCGATCTTGGTATTCAACTGGACCAGGGCCCCGCTTTGGGCCTCGAAGCTCTTCGTCACGTCCAGACCCACGATATGGGCTTTATAGGACAGCAGGTACCAGACGTAGCCCAGGCCGATCAGGGCCACGAGCGACAACAGCAGTGCGAGCCCCCCGGCGACCGAGCGCGGACGGCGCGGGGTGGAGGGCGGCGCTGGGAGCTTCGTCTTCTCGATGTCGTCGGTCATGGCGTCTCTTAGGGAAGTTTAGGCGATTATAGGGGGTTTTGGCCGGCATGCCAGGCAAGGAGGGCCGCCGTCAGCGCATTATCGTCGGCGCCCTCGGCGACGATGACCGGTCCCTGCAGCCCCAGGGCCCGACAGGCGTCCCGCTGGCGCGTCCCGACCACGACGAGTGGGGTCCTTACCAGCCATTGGCGGCCGACCGGCCCCAGGGCGTCGTAGAGATGGTGCAACCCCTCGACGCTGGTGACGACGACGGCATCCAATCCGTTGCGTGCCCAGGCCCGCAAGAGCCCCGAGACGTCGGCCGACGGCGGCGCGCGCCGGTAGCATTCGGCGTATCGGACCTGCGCCCCGCGGGCCTTTAGGGTGTCGCCCAAAAGCCCCCGTCCGCCCTCCCCCCGAAAGATGAGGACCGATTGGCCTTCCAGGTTCTGAAAGGGCTCCATTGCGAGTAATGATTCGCTATCGAACCGCCCCTCCGGGACCAGGACGTCCCCGAAGCCGAGCCGTTTCAGCTCACGGGCGCTGCCGCGTCCGATGGCGGCCACACGGACACCCGGGGGCCACTCCTGTCCCCAGCCCTGCATGAGGTTGAGGGCGTGGGTCACGGCATTGGGACTTATAAAGATCGCCCAATCGCAGTCGGCAAGCCCCGCGACCACGGTCTTTAGGCCCGCGATGTCCTGGGGCCCCACGATCTCCACGGCCGCAAAGTGGATGGGCTGGGCCCCCAGCGCCGCGAGCCGGTCCATCAGCCCCTGGCATTGGCCGCGCGGGCGGGTGACGAGGATCCTGAGACCGGAAAGGCCGGTCACGCCCCGTCCTTTAAGAGCCGCTCGATGATGATTTCCGCCCCCTGCGCCCGCAGGCCGTCTGCGACCGCGCGCCCGATCGCGGCGGCACCGGCGGCGGAGCCGGACCGCGTTTCGCGAAGCAGCCGGCTCCCGTCGGGCTCGCCAACCAGACCGCGCACGGTCAGCCGCCCGGCCTCCAGGGTGGCGAAGGCCGCGATCGGGAGCCGGCACCCGCCGGCCAGGGCGCCCGTGACCGCGCGCTCCGCCTCCACGCAGAGCGCGGTATCCGGGTGGTGCAGGGGCGCTATGAGTCCGAGGGTCTTGGCGTCCGCGGCCCGGCATTCGATGCCGATCGCCCCTTGCGAGGCCGACGGCAGGCTCACCTCGATGGGGAGGTAGCCGCAGATGCGATCGGCAAGCCCCAGGCGCTTCAGCCCCGCGGCCGCCAGGATGATCCCCGAGAACTCGCCGGCGTCGAGCCGCGCCAGGCGGCTGTTCACGTTCCCGCGCAGGTTCTCGATGCGCAGGTCGGGCCGCCGGTGGCGGATCTGGCAGGCGCGCCGCAGGCTCGCGGTCCCGATCAGGACCCCGGGGGGGAGGCTGTCGAGATCCGCTACCCCCAGGGGCGAGACCAGGGCGTCGCGCGGGTCCTCGCGCTCGAGGATGGCCCCTATGGCCAGACCCTCCGGCAGCTCCGCGACCACATCCTTCATGGAATGAACGGCGAGGTCGATGCGTCCTTCGCCAAGGGCCTGCTCCAACTCCTTCGTAAAGAGGGCCTTGCCCCCGGATGCGAGCAGCGGACCGGAAAGCTGCCGGTCGCCTTCGGTCGTCATCGGGACCACGTTGACCGCAAGGTCCGGGTGCAAGGCGAGGAGCCGGTCGCGCACGTGAGCCGCCTGCCATAAGGCGAGAGCGCTCTTGCGGGTTCCGAGGTGCAGGGTCGTCACGGGGAGTCCGAATGGTGGAGTGTAAGGGCTGTCATCCTAAGAAATCGGCGGGGTTTACGCAAACCGCCGCGCCCGTCCCGGCGGCCGCGCGTTCCGCCCCGCCCGCGACGGCGTGCCCCGCCGGGAGGTTCCCTGCCGCGCTGGTACCTGCTATAAGGTTCTTCGGCGCGCAAGGAAGCGCCATCGCCTCCGATACGCGGACCTTACGACGCCGTTCTTCAGTAGCGTCTTGTCTCGGTCCCGCGCAACGGGGCGCCAGGTGCGGCCCGCCGGTATGCGTCAGGGCCCCATAACCATAACTAAACATTTATCAAAACCCACCAGAGGAGCACTGTGATATGAGCTATAAAGCGATTCATCGTTGGTTCGTATCGGCGTTCGCCGCCCTTGCCTTTTTGGGATTCGCCGTACCCAGTTACGCGGGGATACAGAGTCATGCGTTCGCGACGCACCGCGTGGTCTTTCAGATCAGCAACGGGTCTGCCCAGGAACAGCAGCTCGTGCTGGCCAATGCCGCCAACGTCCTCAAGTACTTCGGGCCCACGAAGCTGCAGATGGAGATCGTGGCCTTCGGCCCGGGCCTGCGCCTGCTTCTGAAGAACAACGTGCACGCGAAGATGATCCAGAGCCTGCATGCCGAGGGCGTGGAGTTCGCCGCCTGCCATAATACGATGATGAAGCTGCATTTGACGAAGGCCGACCTCAATCCCGTGGCCCATGTGGTCCCGGGCGGCGTGATCGAGATCATGCGCCGCGAGAGCGAGGGCTGGAATTACATCCTCCCGTAAATGCCGGGGCGACTTGGTCGATATAGCCAATATAAAAAATATCAACTATTAAAAAAGCAGTCCCAATCTAGGAGGAGTTCATGAAAAGACAGTCGTTGCTGACGGCGGCGGTCGCCGCCGCGTGTTTTGCGACCGGCGCCCACGCCACCAACTGGTTCCAGCTTCAAGGTACGGAGCCCAGCGGGATCGCCGCCCCGGTCCACGTCTTCGGGTTCATCCAGCCCACCTATCAGGATACCGGGGGCACGGCGGTCACGGGCCTAGGGGGTGCGGCAGCCCCGTTCAACAACGCGGTGCCGAAGTTCAACGAGGTCGCCCCCCAGGACACCTCGGCGAGCAGCTTCAACATGCTGCGCGCGCGCATCGCGGTGCGCGGGACCGTGCTCCCGATCAGCAACAAGATCGACTACTTCATCATGGCCGAGTTCGGGGATAACGGTTATACCGGCACCGGCGGCTACACCCCGCGGCTGACCGACGCCTCGGTCACCTTCAACGAGATCCCGGGCATGCGCGTGCGCGTCGGCCTCTTTAAGACCCCCGGCCCCGAGGAGGACCTGCAGGGTATCCCGGATTTCAACTACATCAACTTCACGAACGTGAGCGCCCAGCTCATCCAGAACCAGTTCATCACCGGCGATGCCTATGCCCCGGCTGCCCCGACCCAGGGCGTGGGCCCCGGCGGTTATCTCGTGAACGCGGCCCCGATCGACGCCGGCCGCGACCAGGGCGTGCAGCTCTTCGACTGGTTCAACAACGGCCCCTGGCAGTTCGCCTACGCGGCCATGATCGGCAACGGCGCGCCGCTCTACGCCAACGCCCAGTCCAACAGCGCGAGCTACTACGGGCGTATCCAGGAGTCCTACATCTTCGACCACAGCAAGGGCCCCCATCAGGCCGGCATCACCGCCTGGGTGTGGGACCACCTCGGACATCAAAGCCTCGACATCGTGCCCACGAGCGGGTTGGGCTATACCCGCCAGAACTACACCTTCAAGCGCTATGGCGTGGGCGCCCAGTACCGCAGCGGCTTCATGACCCCCGGGGCCGTGCGCGTGACCGGTGAGCTAATGCGCGGGACCGGATGGATCTTGTCCCAGGCGCCGTTCGCGGGCCCCTATCAGGGTGCGGCCGGGCCCGTTTGCGGAAGCGCCGGGAATACCTCAACGGGTCTCTGCACCGAGACCCTCTATCCCGGGGCCAACAACGCGGCAGTCGGCGGCTACATCGAGACCGGTGTCTTCGTCACCAGCCACTGGGACCTCGAGGCGCGCTACGACCAGTACGACCGCATGACCAACAACCCGGGGCTCGAGCGGGTCTTCAAGACCACCACGCTGGGCGTGCAGTACTACATCTCGCCCATGGCGCGCATCACCTTGAACTACGCGATCAACCGCATCGATATCCCGCACCTGGCTGCTGTGGGAAATACTGTGGCACAGAACAACGCCTCGGCGGTCGCAAGCGCCAAGGACGACACGATAGCGCTGCAGACGACGCTGTTCTTTTAAGGGACCCATCAAAAAGGAGGTTTTGTGAAAATACGCGCTTTATGGACGGTCCTGTCCTTTCTGGCGGCGAGCGCTCCGGCCTTCGCCGTCCAGGGGAACCTGCACTGGCACACGATCCACATCCAGATCCCCGTGCGCCTGAAGCACGCCAAGGTGGTCTTCAATATGGATCATCCGGTCTTCATTCCCCATACCCGGGAGCCGGTGGGCCTGTCGCAGCTGCGGATGATGCTGGCGAAGTTCACGCGTGACCATACGCGCTGGAAGATCGACGCGGTCTTTCAGGGGGCCGACGGCTACATGTTGCTGAACGACAAGGCCTACGACCAGTTCATGCATGTGCGCACCGGCAACCCCTACCGCGGACAGATCGAGGCCCTCTACCACAAGGGCGTCGACATCGAGGAATGCGGGGTCACCATGCGCGCCCATCACTGGGGCAACAAGCAGCTCCTGCCCAACGTGAAGGTCAACGCCGGGGCCGTGGCGCGCATCATCTGGCTCGAACAGCACGGCTATATCGAGGTCAACCCCTAACGGACGCGGTAACGCGGCGTCCCGTCGCGGGTGAGGAGTTGGGCGAGGGTCGGGATGACCTCGCCCATCTTTTTTTTGAGGCCCCAAGGCGGATTCAGGATCAGCATCCCCGAGCCGTTCAGGCGGCTTTTCACGTCAGGCGGCCAGGTCAGCAGTTCCACGCACAGGTTTTCCCCGAGGGCCGATACGGCATCGACCAGCCGCTCGGCGTCGCGTTTGTCCTTGATCGGGTACCACACGAGGTAGATCCCCTGCCGAAAGCGTTGCAAGGCGGTCTTGAGACCGGCCAGCAGGGCGCTGCGCTCCGTGACCCGCTCATACGGCGGGTCGATCAGGATCACGCCCCGACGCTCCCTGGGCGGCAATAAGGCCTTCAGGGCGTGGTAGCCGTTGCCGAGGAAGATCTGGCTATGCGGGGAGCGCAGCACCTGCTGCAAGGCGTCATGGGCGGCCGTGGCCTCCTCGACCGCCACGAGCCGGTCGTCTGCGCGCAGGCGCCCGGCTATGAGCAGCGGCGAACCCGGATAGTCCCTGAGGCGGGTCCCGTTGAAGCGGCCCACCGCCTCGAAATACCGGGCCAAGACCGGCCACTCGGCGCGCCGCTCCCAGAGCCGCCGGATCCCGTCATCGGCCTCGGCATCGGCCTGCAGGCGATAGAGGCCCTCCCCGGCATGCGTATCGAGCACGAACACAGGTTTGGGTTTCTGCAAGACGCAGTCGAGGGTCTCCAGGAGCACCACGTGCTTCAGGACGTCGGCCGCGGACCCGGCATGGAAGGCGTGACGATAGTTCACGTGTAGTCCGTGTATTTGCGGGAGCTGCCCCTTACCCGGTCGGCGGGGTATTTGGCCGCGTTCTTCGCGATCTTGTCCCAGGCGGCCCGCTCCAGGTCGATGCCCAGCCGGTCGCAGAACCTGAGCAGATAGAGGAGCACGTCCGCCGCCTCTTCGCTCACCGCCTGACGCCGGGTCTCGGAGAGCGCCAGGGTCTCGTCTTCCGTGAGCCATTGCAGCTGTTCCACGAGCTCGCCCGCCTCGACGATCAGGGCCATGGCGAGGTTCTTCGGGGAATGGAATTGCTCCCAGTCGCGCTCCTTCGCGAATTGCGCGAGGCGTTCGGTGAGATCACTAAAGCCGCTCATGAGGTCCTCCGGAAGGGGTGGCGCGATCCCGGCCCGCCTGCAGGCCAAGGGGGCCCGGGCGCCGGCGTGCCCGTCAAAAGGCGCCAGTCTAGCGGATTTCGGGGGCCGCGTCCGGCCCAGCCCGCCGCGCCGCCGCCCCGGCCGGCGTCCCGGAGCCGCGTGCCGGGCGCGTCATCGAACCGTCATAAGCCATCCCTAGCATTAAGGCCGTCGGTTGCGGCCGGAGCCCGGGGAGAGGGCCGCCGCCCCCGCGCGCAAGAGGCCAAACCACAGACCCGTTCCCAAGGAGGCTCGCATGGCCCAGGACAACCGTTCGATTCTGCAGGCGCTGGATGAGGCGCCGATCAGCTTTTTCCATCTGCGCGCGGCGGTCACCGCCGGGATGGGCTTTTTCACGGACGCCTACGATCTTTTCATCATCGGCATGGCGCTCGTCTATCTGAAGCCCGAGTGGCACTTGAGCGCAGCCCAGATCGGGCTGCTCGGCAGCGGCTCGCTCCTGGCCGCGTTCCTGGGGGCACTCACCCTCGGGCGCTTGGCCGACCTCATAGGGCGCAAGACCATCTACGGCCTCGAGGCGGGCTTGATGGCCGTCGGGGCGCTCGCCTGCGCCTTCGCCCCGGACTTCACCTGGCTGCTTGCGTTTCGCTTCATTCTCGGCTTTGGCATCGGCGGCGATTATCCGATGAGCGCCGTGCTCATGGCCGAGTACAGCAACGCCAAGCGGCGGGGCTCGCTGGTCTCGCTGGTCTTCGGGATGCAGGGTCTGGGGCTCGTCTTCGGACCGGTGGTGGCGCTCACGCTTCAGGCCTCGGGTCTTGGCCACGACATCATCTGGCGCATCATGCTGGGTCTCGGCGCCGTCCCGCCGCTTGCGGTCTTGTATTTGCGCCGCACCATGCCCGAGTCGCCGCGCTACAAGGCCCTGGTGCGCGGGCAGTCGGAGGCCGCCGCCCGCGACATGGCAGTCTATTCGGAGGGCCAACTGCAGGCCTCGGGCGCAGGCCCCCGGCCACAGAAGACGACGCTGCGGGCCTTTCTCGGCGACCGGCGCAACCTGATCATGATCCTCGGCACCGCCGGCGCCTGGTTCCTGCTCGACTATGCCTTCTATGGCAATGTCATATCGACGCCCCAGATCATAGGCCTGCTCGCGCCGCACGCGACCCCCATGCAAGCGACGGCCTGGGCGCTCATCATCTTCGCTGTTGCCGCGGTCCCCGGCTACCTCGCCTCCATCCTGTTGATGGATCGTATCGGGCACCGGCGTCTCCAGATCATCGGCTTTGCGGTGATGGCGGCGAGCTTCGGGCTGATCGCGCTCATCCCGGGCATGACCCGCGACGTCCTGCCGTTTTTGCTCTTGTACGGCATGAGCTTCTTTTTTATCGAGTTCGGACCCAACTGCACGACCTTCGTGATCCCCGCCGAGGTCTTCCCCACCGGCGGGCGCACGACGGGCCACGGGATCGCCGCCGGCATCGGCAAGCTGGGTGCCTTCGCCGGCACCTTCCTGTTCCCGTTCATAAGCCATGCGGGGGGCCTCAAGGGTGCGATGATGTTCGCGGCCGGCGTCTCGATCCTGGGCCTTGTCCTGACCCAGATGACCCTGCCCGAGACGAGCGGCGAGGCGCTCGAGGCGCTGTCGGCCGAGATCCGCGAGACGCCGGCGGTAAGCCCCGGGCTTGCGCCAACGGGGGCGTCCCGGCCGTAACGGACGCCGGGAGGACTTAATGCGCCGATCCCGTATTGGCGTCGCGTACGCAGGAGGGAAATGCTTGCGCTCGTAAGCCTCTATCGGGGTTACAGGTACCCACGCCCCGTGACGTCTTGGGCGCAAGCCCGTGGCGGCCCCGGGCCGCCGTTGGCTTAGCCCGCCTGCCCGCGCTAAGCTTGCACGGGTGGCGCCGGCGGAACTTGGGCCACCCCGTCAGGTCTTAAGTCGCGGTGTCCGGGCGGTCCGGCGGAGAGCGATCTTTGGGGGTGAGGACGATGGATTATCAGCAAGCCGAAAACCAGTTGGCGGTCGTGCAGCAGCAGAACCAGGCGACCATGCAAAAGCTCCAGGCCCTCGCGCAGAAGCTTGCGGCGGCGGCACCCGATCCTACGACCGGGCGCGAGTGGGCGATGGATCTGCGCGAGGTGGCGATGGCGATCCAGGGCCAGGCCCAGAACACCACCCTGCTGATCCAGCAAATGGCCCAGTATATCCAGCAGCTGGAAGGAGCCCTGGCCACCCACCCCAACGCGCCGATGCAGCCGACCGGCTGGGCCAACCAGCAGTCGCAGGCCGGCGGCGGCGGTTTCCTGGGCTCCCTGGTGGGCGGTTTGGGGATGGGCGCGGGCTTCGCCGCCGCCGACAATATCGTGAACGATCTCTTCGATCTCTTTTAGGGCCCCTTTTGCCCGAGTTCGGCGAGGCGTGCCCGGCCTCGCGCCGCTGCCTCCTGGACCTGCCGGGGGGCCGTGCCCCCCAGATGGTCGCGGGCGGCGAGCGACCCTTCCAGCGTCAGTACCGGGAAGATGTCGGCCTCGATCAGCGGCGAGCAGGTCTTCAGTTCGGCAAGCGGCAGGTCCGCGAGGCCCACGCCGCGGTCGATGGCGAGCCGCACGGCCCGGCCGGCGGCCTCGTGGGCGTCGCGAAACGGCAGGCCGCGCCGCACCAGATAGTCGGCAAGGTCGGTCGCGGTCGGGTAACCGCGCAGGGCCTCGGCACGCATCCGTTCCCGGTGGAAGGCGGTCGCCGGCAGGAGCTCGGTCAGGGCGCGCAGCGAGTCGCGGACGGTATCCAGGGTATCGAAGAGCGGCTCCTTGTCCTCCTGGTTGTCCTTGTTGTAGGCGAGCGGCTGGCCCTTCATGAGGACGAGCAGGGCCGTGAGGTGGCCTATCACCCGTCCGCTCTTGCCGCGCAGGAGCTCGGGCACGTCGGGGTTCTTCTTCTGGGGCATGATCGACGAGCCCGTGCAGAAGCCGTCGGCCAGTTCTATGAAGCCGAACTGCGGCGTCGACCAGAGCACGAGCTCCTCGGCGATCCGCGACAGGTGGACCATGATCAGGGCGGCCGCGGCCGTAAACTCGATGACGAAGTCGCGATCGGAGACCGCATCCAGCGAATTCTCGGCCGGGCGGGCGAAGCCCAGGGCGCGCGCCGTCATCCATCGATCGATCGGAAAGCTGGTCCCGGCCAGGGCACCGGCCCCGAGCGGCATGACGTTCAGGCGCTCCCGCGCGTCGATCAGGCGCTCGCCGTCGCGCAGGATCATCTCGAACCAGGCCAGGATGTGGTGGCCCAGGGTCACCGGTTGCGCGACCTGGAGGTGCGTGAAGCCCGGCATCACCGTCTCGGCCTCGCGTTCGGCCAGCATCAGAAACACCGCGCCGAGCCGCTGCAACTGCTCGAGAAGGCCGTCTATCCCGTCGCGCAGATACAGTCGCACAGCGGTCGCCACCTGGTCGTTGCGCGAGCGAGCGGTGTGCAGCTTCTTGCCGACCTCGCCGATGCGCTCGATGAGCGCCGCCTCGATATTCATGTGCACGTCTTCGCGGCCCACCGACCATGCGAAGCGGCCCTCATCGATCTCCTTTTCGATCGCGGCAAGCCCCTCTGTGATCAGGGCTGCCTCCGGCTCCTCGATGATGCCGACCGCGGCCAGCATTCGGGCGTGGGCGATGGACCCGCGGATATCGTGGCGATAGAGCCTCTGGTCGAATCCGACCGAGGCGGTAAAGGCCTCCACGAAGGCGTCCGTAGGCTGGGTGAATCGGCCTTTCCAGGCCTTGTCGGAAGGGGACATGCGCGCGCTCGCCGAATGGAATGGTGCCCATGGTACCGAAGCGCGGGCGCGGCGTTAAGGGCGGACGGCCTTTCGCCACTTGTCCGTCGACGGCTTCCGATCATCGGTGCCGGGTTGAGGGCCCTGTCCCGGTCGACTAAGGTAACACCGTAGTGCCCGGGCCGGACTCTCCTTATGCACCCCCACCCCGAAATGCCGGCCCGGGGTTGCCGGGCCCCGAGCATGACTCGGGGCCGCTTTTTTCCTGGTACGCTAGGCGCCTCCCGATCGCTCCGGGTCGTATCCCGTGAAAGGTGGTCATGAAGGACTCCACGAGCTATTTTCTGCCCGACTTCGGTTCGCTTGCCCTCGCCGCCAAGGTGCTTGTGATGGCCGAGGCCATCGCCGTGATATTCACCATCGCCTCGAGCGACAGCCTGGGGCCGGCGACCCTGCGGCATTTCCTGTTCCTTTCGGCCTATACCTTGACCGTGGCCCTGGTGAGCCTGATCCTCCTGCGGGTCGTCAACCGCGGCCTGCGTCAGCTCTCCGCGGTGGTAGGCTCCCTGGTCGTCGTCGCGCTCATGCTGGTGGCGGTGGCGGCCGTCACCGAGGGGCTCATAAGCGGTCTTTACGCGCTCCACATGATCCCCGTCCGCTCGCCGGGTTGGCGGCTCGCCATGCTGTTGCACAGCGTGCTCATCGGCACGGTGGTCGTGTTGCTGGGCCTTAGGTACCTATTCGTGTCGCACAAGGCCCAGATCGACGCGAAGCTGGAGCAGGAGGCGCGCATACAGGCCCTGCAGTCGCGCATCCGGCCGCACTTCCTGTTCAACAGCATGAACAGCATCGCAAGCCTCACGCGCAGCGACCCCCCGCGCGCCGAGGCCGCCCTCCAGGACCTCGCGGACCTGTTCCGGGTGTTGCTTGCCGATGCCCGCAAGCTCGTGCCGATCACCGCCGAGCAGGAGATATCGCGCCAATACCTCGAGATCGAAAAGTTGCGGCTCGGCGATCGTCTTCAGGTCCACTGGACGGTCAGCAATGTCCCGCGCAACGCCCTCATCCCGACGCTGACGTTGCAACCGTTGCTCGAAAACGCCATATACCACGGGATCGAACCGCGTTTCGGCGGCGGCACGGTCAAGATCGAGCTTTGGGGGGACCACTCCGAAACCTTGAACGTGCTCATCAGCAACCCGATCCCCGAGGTGCGCAAGCACGCCCATGGCCGCGGCAACAAGATCGCCATGGAGAATATCCGCCAAAGGCTCGCCTCGCATTTCCTCGACGCGGCGACCTTGCAAACCTTCGAGGAAGGCGATCAGTATCACGTCAAAATACGAATGCCGATCGTAAGAAACCAGGGGATGGATTCATAGCCGGGAGTTCGCGATGAGAGAGACAGGTACACTTGCCGAACAGAGGAGGGACACGATGAAGGTCCTGATCGTAGACGACGAAAAGCTGGCGCGCGATCGGTTGCGGGAGATGGTGGGCGAGATCGGCGAACACACGGTGGTGGGCGAGGCCATGAACGGCAGCGAGGCGATTGCCCAGACCGAACGTCTGAATCCGGATGTGCTGCTCATGGACATCCGCATGCCGGGCATGGACGGCCTGGAGGCGGCCATGCACCTCATGGGGCTCGATGCGCCGCCCGGCGTGATCTTCACGACGGCCTACGACCAGCATGCCCTGGACGCCTTCGAGGTCAACGCCGTCGACTATCTCCTGAAGCCGATCCGCAAGGATCGGCTGGCGAAGGCCTTGGGCAAGGCCGGAAAGCTCACCTTGCAGCAGCTCCAGGACCTGAACCAGGCCCAGGAGTCGCCGGTGGTGCGCACCCACCTGAGCGTCCATCTGCGCGGCAATATCCGTCTGGTCCCCGTCCAGGACGTCTTGTATTTCCTGGCCGACAACAAATATGTGACGGTGAGGACCGCGACCGAGGAGCACCTGATCGAGGACTCGCTCGTGAACCTCGAGCGCGAGTTCGGCGAGAGCTTTCTGCGCATCCACAGGAACGCCCTGGTCGCCACGCCTTATATCAGCGGTATCGAGAAAGACGGCGGCGGTACCTGGCACGTCACCCTGAAGGGTCTCGACAAGCGGCTCGCGGTAAGCCGCCGGCACGCCGCGGCCGTGCGGCGCTGGGCGCGCCGCTAGCCGCTCACATGCGCCATAGGGCCGCGAGCGGCCGGTCCCCGAACCCCTCGGAGGGGAGCGGCAGTTGGCGGCGGCGGATGTGGTCCAGGGTCTCGGCCACGCGGGCAAAGTCCTGCTGCAACCGCCAGTAGACCCGCGCCCGCCCGGTGTTCCTCTCGAGATCGGCGGTCTGGCCGAAGGCGCTGCGCCCATGATCGGCGTAGTAGGACAGTTGCCCGCGCGAGCGCAGGCGCTCCCGGAAGAAGCCGCTCATAAAGAGCGTGTACTCGGCGAGATGGCGCACGATGATCATCTCGCGGGCCCGGTCCTCGTCCTGGGCGGCCCTTTGCAGGGCGAGGAACTGCACGAGGGTGGCGAGCGGGCGCTGCTCGTGGTCGTTCAAGGGGTAGAGGGCGTCGGTGCGGGCGAAGCGGACAAGCAGGTCGCTGACGTAGGCCACGGTCTCCGGTTCCCCGAGTCCCGCGTGCCTGAAGCCGTGCTGGATATGGCGATGGAAGAACTGGTAGAGAGTCGGCGTCACGATGACCTCCTAACACGATCCTCTGCCCCCCATTATAGTGGGTTGGTACGCGAGCGAAAGGTCCGGGCGGGATGCGCCCCGGCGCCTGCCCGCCGGGATATGTTAGACTCGCTGCGGGCGGCGCTGCGAGACATCCCTGTCGCCGGGCGGCCGCCCGGCATGTTCCGGGAATCTGGGGACTGCATGGAAGGACTGCGGGGCGTGAGCGTCATCATGCCGGCCTACAGGGCCGGGGCCAGCCTAGGTGCGGCCGTGCGCTCGGTCCTCGCCCAGACCTACCCGCACTGGGAACTGATCGTGGTCGCAGACGACGGGGCCGATTATCGCGCCCTGCTGCCGGAAGACCCGAGGCTCGTCCTCACGCGCACCGCGGCGAAGGCCTCGGGCCCGTCCGCGGCCCGGAACCGGGGGCTTGATGCGGCCCGTTATCCGCTCGTGGCCTTCCTCGACAGCGACGACGTCTGGTATCCGGACAAGCTTGCGGTCCTCGCGCCGTTGGCCGCCGCGCACGGCATCGCGCTGGGCAACACGCGGTTTTGCGAATACCCGGGCCGCGGGTATTGCGCAAACTGCTGGCAGGATCCGGCCGAGGGACGTTACGGCTGGCGGTTCTTCGGGGAGGCGAGCGAGAGCCTCTGGCCGGTGTACCGGCGCGAGGTCATTGCCGGCACGCGCTTTCTCGAGTCCCTGAGATTTGCCGAAGACGCGGTCTTCGCCCTGTCGGTGATCGCCGGCCACGGCGGGGCGTATCTTTATCCGCGCCCGCTGCACGAATATCGTCTGCGCCCGGGGTCCCTGTCGCGATCGGAAGACACGGTGCGCCGGGCCGACGAGGCCTACGCGTGGATCCTGTCGGCCCTGCGCGCGGGCGACCGGCTTGCCTTTCCGCCCGGCGCGGCGGCCGAGGCGATCGCGGTCTTCGAGAGGCGCCGGGCGCTCAACCGGGCGTTCGCGGCGAGCGGGATGCGTTTTTTTCAGGAGTTCGAGGTGCGCGAGCGCTCGCGCCGCTTCGGGATGGACGGCCCCAGGAGCGGGATCGCCCGGAGCGGGGGACCGCCAAGGCCGGTTTCGAGAGACGCAACAGAGAGGACGTGAAGGATGACGGCAACGCTATTGGATCCAGGGACCGCACTGATCGTGGTCGATTTGCAAAAGGGGATCGTCGGGCAGCCGATGGCGCATCCCACGGATAGGGTGGTGGCGCGCGCGGCGGGGCTTGCGGCGGCCTTCCGGCGCCACGGCCTGCCGGTCGTGCTCGTCACCGTCAGCGGCGGGGCGCCGGGGCGCACCGAGCTGCGCCGCAATCTCGGCGACCGCCCGCCCGGTTGGGATGAGCTTGTGCCGGAACTGCAGGCGCAACCCGGGGACCATCGGATCGGCAAAAGGACCTGGGGGGCCTTCACCGCGACCGGACTCGAGGGACTGTTACGCGCCCTCGCCGCCACCCAGGTCGTGATCGCCGGGATCGCGACCAGCATCGGCGTCGAATCGACCGCCCGCCAGGCCTACGAACTCGGATTCAACGTCACCCTCGCGCGTGACGCCATGACCGACTTCAGCGCCGAGGCCCACGACAACAGCATACAACGCATCTTTCCGCGCCTGGGCGAGACCGCCACCGCAGACGAGATCGTGGCGCTGCTCGATCGCCGCATGGCGTAACGGGGGGATCCCCGGCGGATCGAGAGAATTGACAGGTCGGGGGCCGAGGGTATGATGCGCGCCAACCACCCCACCTCCGCTCCGGAGTCTTTATCATGACAGTTTTGGGCACCCCCCTGACACGCGATGCCGTGCGTTTGCTTTTGCTGGGCAGCGGCGAATTGGGCAAAGAAGTCGCCATCGAGGCCCAGCGGCTCGGCGTCGAGGTCGTGGCGGTCGACCGCTACGCGCACGCGCCGGCCCATCAGGTGGCCCACCGCTCCTATGTGATCGATATGCGCGACCCCAAGGCGGTGCGCGACCTGATCACCCGCGAGCGGCCGGATTTCGTGGTCCCGGAACTGGAGGCGATCGCGACCGAGACCCTCATGGAGATCGAGAAGGAGGGGCTCGCCGAGGTGATCCCGACCGCGCGCGGGGCGTTTCTTACCATGAATCGCGAGGGGATACGCCGGCTGGCCGCCGAGGAGTTGAAGATCCCGACCTCGCGCTATGCCTTTGCCGGCAGCCTCGAGGAGTTGCAGGCCGCGGCGGCGCTCACCGGATTCCCCTGCGTCGTCAAACCGGTCATGTCGTCTTCGGGCAAGGGCCAGTCGGTGGCCGTAGACGAGGCCGGGCTCGTGGCGGCGTGGCACGAGGCCCAGAAAAAGAGCCGGGTGGCGTTGGCGCGCGTGATCGTCGAGTCCTTCATCGAGTTCCAGTACGAGATCACGCTGCTCACGGTCCGCGCCAACGGGCCGGGCGACACGGTCGAGACCCATTTCTGCGAGCCGATCGGACACCGGCAGGAGCGGGGCGATTATGTGGAGAGCTGGCAGCCGCAGCCGATGAGCGAGAAGGCCCTTTATCGGGCCCGCGAGATGGCGGAGAAGGTGACCGGTGCGCTCGGCGGGCGCGGGATATTCGGCTGCGAGTTCTTCGTGAACGAGGACCAGGTCTGGTTCTCCGAGGTGAGCCCAAGACCCCACGATACCGGGCTCGTGACCCTGGCGAGCCAATATCAGAGCGAGTTCGAGCTGCATGTGCGCGCGATCCTGGGTCTGCCGGTATCGACCGAACTGCTGCGTGCCGGCGCGAGCGCGGTCATTTACGGCAATCGCGATGCGGCGGGGGTGCGTTATGGGCGGGTGGATGCGGCGCTGCGGGTGCCCGGGACCAAGCTGCGCCTCTTCGGCAAACCCGAGAGCTTCGTGCGCCGCCGCATGGGCGTGGCCCTTGCCATGGCCTCCGATATCGATACGGCGCGCCGCCGCGCCCAGGAGTGCGCGGCCGCGGTCGAGGTCCTCGCGCCCGGCGACCGGGACTAAAGGCCGATCCCGATCCCCAAACCGAAATGCCAGTGGCCGCGCCTCGGCGGGTAATAGAGGCGCCAGATGTGGGTCGCGAGGATCTGCACGCGCGGGTAGACGTAGCGGGCCTCGCCGATCCGGCCGACTCGGGTGCCGATCACCGTCCCCACGACCGTGACCAGCTGGCCGCGTGCAAACAGCATGGGGTCGAGATAGCCGGGCGCCACCGCCTGGAAGCGTCCCTCGGGCAAGTCCCGCAGGCGCGGCCGGCCGTTACTGCCCAGGGGGTAGGCGAGTATCGTGAGCGTGCTGTGGACCGGGCCCACGCTGTCTCGCACCACCAGGCCGCCCCAGCGCACGCGCGCCCCGCGGGTGCGTCGGGGATGCGCGAGGACCGTGCCTAAGTCCACATGCCGGTCGATATGGACGGCCGCCGGCCGCGGGCGCACGGCGCAGCCTGCAAGGCCCAGGGCGACAACGGCGGCCAGGGTGCGCGCCGAGCGGGTCGCGATCAGAGACGCCATCGCCGGGGTCCTCCTTGCGCGGTGTTCACGGCCCGAAGCCCGGGCCGTCGTCATCATGCCATCCCCAGCCGAAGTCCGGCCCGAAGCCTACGCCCCACCCCCATGGCCAGGGGTTGACATAGTAATACCGGGGGTAGTAATACCGCGGCCGGGGGCGCCACAGATAGACCGAAAACGTCCGGACCACGGGGAAGTCGTACAAGTAGCGGCCTATGGGGTTCTTCTCGTATCCCGAGAATACCCCGACCACGGTGATCTTGCGGCCGGCCGCATAGATGTCGGGGTCGAGGAAGCCCGGGACCCGCGCCAGGAAGCGCCCCTCGCTAAAGCGCGTCCGGCGCGGCCGGCCGTCGTGCCGGAGCGGACGGCTCAAGACCTGTATCCAGGTGGCATGCGGGCCGTTTATGACCCTGCTGATGACGCCGCCCCAGCGCACGCGCACCCCGAGCGGGGCAGTGTGGGCGCGCGCCGCCTCCACGCTCACCGGGGCGATGTGCGCGGCGCGCAGCGATCGCGGGATGGGCGCGGCGCATCCCGCGAGAAGGAGCATACCCGCAAATACCCACCAGGATTTCATCGTGGCCGGCCTCCATGTCCGTTGGCATTCGCCGGTTCCATCATAAGCCCGCCGCCCGGCCGTGACCAGAGCGGACTGCGGCGCGTGCCGGCGCGACGTCGCGGCCCTTGAACCTGGCCTGGAAGGCCCCATTAAAGGGCAGCCCCCCCAAAAAGGCGAATGAACATTGACGACCAAGAGCGACCCTGAATCGACGCCCCCGTCCAGCGGGACATTGGCGCGGGCCGGCGACGTCCTGCCGACGACCCTCCCGATCGTGCCGATCACCAACCGCCCCTTTTTCCCGGCGCAGGCCATCCCCCTCGTCTTGGATCGCGAGCCGTGGAGTTCCACGATCATCGCCGCGACCGAGACGCCGCACAAGGTCGTGGGCCTCGTCTTGGTCCGCAAGGACGAGGCCGAGAATCTCGTGACCGACGATTTCTATGAGATGGGGACCGTCTGCCGCATCCATAAGGTCGCGCAGAGCGAGGACAAGCTGCAGGTCTTCGTGGAGGGGCTCCAGCGGTTTCGTATCGATCAGTGGCTCTCCTCCGAGCGTCCGTTCGCGGTGCGCGCGCGCTACTTCCCCGAGCCCGAGGCCTCGGAAGGCGGGGATATCAAGGCCTATTCGGTGGCGGTCATCAATACCATCAAGGAGTTGCTGCCGTTGAATCCCCTGTACGGCGAGGAGCTCAAATTCTTTCTGACGCGCTTTGGTCCCGACCAGCCCTCCCGCCTCAGCGACTTCGCGGCAAGCCTCACGACCGCGAGCAAGGAGGAGCTGCAAGACGTCCTGCGCACCGTCGATCTGGAGCCGCGCCTCGAGAAGGTGCTCTTTCTCCTGAAAAAGGAGCTGGACCTCGCCAAGACCCAGGCGCGCATCAGCGAACGGGTCGAAGAGAAGATCAACGAGCAGCAGCGCCAGTTCTTCCTGCGCGAGCAGCTGAAGGCCATCCAAAAGGAACTCGGCATCGCCAAGGACGACCGTACCGCCGAGATCGATGTCTTTCGCGAGCGGATTGCGGCGCTTTCGCTGCCGGATCCCGCGCGAAAGCGCATCGACGAAGAGGTGCAAAAAATGGCCGTGCTCGAAATGGGTTCTCCCGAGTACGCGGTCACGCGCAACTATCTCGAGTGGCTCACGCTGCTGCCCTGGGGCCGTTATTCGACCGACAAGATCGATCTGAAGCAGGCTCGGGCGATCCTGGACCGGGACCACGACGGCCTAGACGACGTCAAGGACCGGATCATCGAATTCCTCGCCGTCGGGGTCATGAAGGGGCAGGTGGCGGGCTCGATCCTCCTGCTCGTGGGCCCGCCGGGGGTCGGCAAGACATCGATCGGCCGTTCCATCGCCACCTCGCTTGGCCGCACCTTCTACCGGTTCTCGGTGGGGGGCATGCGCGACGAGGCCGAGATCAAGGGCCACCGCCGTACGTACATCGGCGCGATGCCGGGCAAGTTCATCCAGGCGATCCGCGAGGCCGGGGTGGCAAACCCGGTCATCATGCTAGACGAGATCGACAAGATCGGTTCCTCGTATCAGGGAAATCCGGCCTCGGCGCTGCTCGAGGTCCTGGATCCCGAGCAGAACGTCGATTTTCTGGACCATTACCTCGATCTGCGCTTCGATCTCTCCAAGGTGCTGTTTATTTGCACGGCCAATCAGCTCGACACCATACCCCAGCCGCTGCTGGACCGAATGGAGGTCATTCGGCTCGCCGGCTACATCGCCGGGGAGAAGATGGCGATCGCCAGGCACCATCTCCTGCCCAAGCAGATGGACAAGGTGGGCCTAAAGCGCGGACAGCTGCGCATAGAGGATGGGGCCATTCGCGAGATCATCGAGGGCTATGCGCGCGAGGCGGGGGTCCGCGGCCTCGAAAAGATGCTCGGATCCATCGCGCGCAAGGCGGTCGTCGCCCTGATCAACGGCAAGAAGCCGCCCATCAAGGTGACCGCCCGCAACCTGGGCGACTACCTCGACCGGCCGGTCTTCCAGCCGGTCAGGCCCTTGCGCGGCGTGGGCATCGTGACCGGGCTCGCCTGGACTCCTTTGGGCGGCGCGACCCTCGACGTCGAGGCCACGCGCGTGCACCGCAGCGCGCGCGGGATCAAGATCACCGGCCAACTGGGAGATGTGATGCGCGAGTCGGCCGAGATCGCCTATAGCTACATCTCGTCGCACTGCAAGCAATACGGCTGTCCCGAGAACTTCTTCGACAAGGCGTCCTTGCATCTGCACGTGCCGGCGGGCGCGATCCCGAAGGACGGGCCGAGCGCCGGGGTGACGATCGCAAGCGCCCTCCTGTCGCTCGCGCGCGGCAAGCGCATCGCCCGGCCGCTTGCCATGACCGGCGAGATCACGCTTACCGGGCATGTCCTGCCGGTCGGCGGCATCCGCGAGAAGGTCATCGCCGCGCGCCGCGTCAAGATCCCGGAGATCATCATCCCCGAGGCCAACCGCGGCGATTTCGAGGAGTTGCCGGAGCATGTCCGAAAGGGTCTCGTGGTGCACTACGCCAAGCATTACCGCGACGTCGCGGCCTTGATCTTTCCGGAGTAGGTCATGGGGCACAAGGTCGATTTCGCCTGCCGCGCGTGCCGTTACGAGGAGCGGGACCTGGGCGTCGGGCGCGGGCGCAGGCCCGAGCCCGCCTTGCGGCTCTTTCAGTGCGGCAACTGCCGGTCGATCGGGAGCGCCTGGGTCGGCGGGGGGTTCGTGCCGCGGTGCAGCCTCTGTTACCACGACGACATCGCCCTGCTCGCAGACGATGTCCTAGCCGTCGCCTGTCCGAAGTGCGGCGGCCCGGGTGTGTTCACGCACCGCCACGAGGAGACCTGGGAATAGCCTAGCGCAGGCGCACGGGTTTCCCGAGCTGTTGGCTCGCGAAGGTCTCGAGATCGGCCAGGAGTTCGTGGCCGCCGCTACGGACCCAGAGGCCGGCCGCCTCGTCGTAGCCATAGTGGAAACCCCCGGCGCGCGATGCAAGCCAGATCTGGCGGAGCGGGCGCTGCTTGTTGATGACGATGCGCGAGTCGTCGGGGAACCCAAGGGTCAGAATCTCGTCTTCGGTCTCGAACTCGATCTCGGGGGCGCGGGTCTCGACCGCCTGCTCGATGTGCTCGAGCATCGCTTGTGCCTGTCTTTCGTAGTCGCTGTCGTTTGCCATGGTGGTCGCTCCTTCGTCGTCTTCCGTGCGCCGTTCGTCCCCCGCCGGGGCCGCGCGAATGCTAGCCGCATGGTAGCGGGCCTTGGGGCAAACGACCAGGCGGCAGGGGTCCATGCCCCGGGAAACGGTCCCCGGGAGGGGCCGGGCGGGGCCGTGCCCTTGAGTCGGGCGTGCCTTACCCTCTATTCTTGGCGCCATGACCAAGAAAATCCTGATCCTCGGCGGCTATGGCACCTGCGGGCGGCGGATCGCCGAGATCCTCATGCAAGACCCCGAGGCCGAGTGCGTGATCGGCGGACGCGATACCATCCGCGGCCAGGCGGTGTCCGCCGCCCTCGGCATCCCGTTCGTGGCGGTCGACATCCATCGGCCGGCCTCGCTGAACGCCGCCCTGGACGGGGTCTTCGCCGCAGTGAATACTTGCGGGCCGTTTAGGCCGCACGATTACGTGGTCGCCGAGCGTTGCGCGCGGCGCGGCGTGCATTATGTCGACATGGCCGACGAGACATCCTATATACTGGGCCTACAGGGACTGTCCGCACGTGCCGTCGAGGGCGGGGTGTCGTTGGTGTCGGGGGCCGGATCGGCGTTGGCCTTTTCCTCGGTGCTGGCGGCGGCCATCGCGCCCGGGTTCGATGCCATCACCGAGATCGAGATCGCGGCCTTATCGGGCAACCGCAACCCGCGGGGGCTCGCCAGCGTGCGCACGCTGTTGGCCGCGCAGGCGCGCCGCGCGCGGGTTTTCGAGCGGGGCGCGTGGCACGAGGTGCCGGGCTATACGCGGGGCCGGACGGTGGCCCTGCCCGAGCCCTTCGGGCGCCGCCGCCTGTATGTGACCGACGCGCCGGAGATCGAGATCCTGGGCAGGCGCTACGGCGCCGGCGTCACCTACCGGACCGGGCTTGAGTTGGCGGTCTTGAATCGCGCCCACGCCTGGCTCGGCTCGCTCAGTCGGCTGGGTGTGATCACCGATCCCGCCCGGTTCGCCAAGGGGCTGCATATCGCGCAAAAGGGTCTGCGGCGCTTCGGGAAGGCGGCGTTCGGCCTCAGGGTCGTGTTACGCGGCGAGCGCGGCGGGCAGCCGCTCGTGCGCAGCGCGGGGCTCGTGGCCGGCGACGACGGCCTGTCGATCCTGTGCACGCCGGCGGTGGCCCTGGTGCGCAAGTGGATGGCGGGTGCCGGGGAGCCCGGCGCCTTCGCCTGTTCCGGCGTTCTGACCCTTTCGGACATGACGCGCGAATGGGCGATGCGGCAGGTGGTGCTGCAACTCTCGTAAAATGGACTCTCTCGAAAGCAGAGGGCCTTGCGAGACCTGCCGACCCGGGCCCTTGGGCAGGCGGAGATCCGCGATGCCAAGCATTGAAACAGATTGGGGCGGCAATGGATACGTCCGGGACGCGCGGCAGCGCCGCTCGCTTCATGGGGGGCGCATGACCGTCTCGCGGCCTTCCCGGGCTCAAGGCCGAGGTTTCCTGGAGACACCGATGATCGTAAGAGGGCTCGTTCTCGCAGCGGTCCTGGCGCTTGCCGCATGCGGCAAGCAAGGCCCGCTCTATATGCCCGCACCCAAGCCGGCCCCGGCCCATGCCGCCCATTCCGGAGGCGGGTCGCGGCCATGAGCGGCTTTGACTACCGCGACGACCGCCTGTTCGTGGAGGACGTGGCGCTCGCCGACATCGTCGGCGCGGTCGGGTCCCCCTGTTACGTCTATAGCCGGCAGGTCCTGACCGACGCCTATCGGGCGTTCGCCGAGGCCCTGGGCGCCCAGCGCAGCCTCGTCTGTTATGCGGTGAAGGCCAACGGCAATCTGGCGCTGCTCGCGACCTTGGCCGATCTCGGGGCGGGCTTCGATATCGTCTCGCAGGGGGAGCTCGAGCGCGTGCTGGCGGCCGGCGGCGACCCGGCGCGCGTCGTGTTCTCGGGGGTCGGCAAGACCGAGGCCGAGATGCGCCGGGCCCTCGAGGTCGGAATCCGGTGCTTCAACGTCGAGTCGGCGGCCGAGCTTGCGCGTCTCGATTCCGTCGCGGGCGCCCTCGGGGTCCGGGCCCCGGTTTCCCTGCGCGTCAACCCGGACGTCGACGCCGGGACCCACCCCTATATCGCCACCGGCTTGAAGGAGAACAAGTTCGGGATACCGCTCGCCGAGGCCGCGGCGTGCTACGGCCAAGCGGCGCGCTACACCCACCTGTCCTTCGTCGGCATCGATTGCCACATCGGTTCGCAACTGACCGAGCTCCGGCCGTTTGCCGACGCCCTGGATCGCGTGCTTCCGGAGGCCGCGCGGCTGCGCCGCGCCGGCCTGCCCCTGACGCACATCGACGTGGGCGGAGGGCTTGGCGTACGTTACCGGGACGAGCGGCCGCCCACGATCGCCGCCTATGTGGCGCTCGTCAGGGACCGGTTGGCGGCGCACGGGCTTCAGGACCTGGAGCTCGTCCTGGAGCCCGGGCGCGCCCTGGTCGCCGCCGCCGGCGTGCTCGCCACCCGCGTCGAATACATCAAGGAGACCCAGGCCAAGCGCTTTGCCATCGTCGATGCCGGAATGAACGACCTGATCCGCCCGGCCCTCTACGGGGCCTGGCAAAACCTGACCGCCGCCCGGCGTCGCCCGGGGCCGGCGCGGGAATATGATGTCGTGGGTCCGGTATGCGAGAGCGCCGACACCTTCGGCCGCGGCCGAATGCTGGCGATAGAGCCCGGCGCCGTTCTGGTGATCGGCGCGGCCGGGTCCTACGGCTTTGCCATGAGCAGCCAATACAACGCCCGGCCGCGGCCGGCCGAGGTCCTGGTCGACGGGGCCCGGTTCCATGTCGTGCGCCGGCGCGAGACCTACGAGGATCTCATGCGCGGCGAACGCGTGGTGCGCGAGGCGCGGCGGTCATGACCGGGAAGCCCCGCGGCCAGCGTTTCGTCAAGATGCACGGCTTGGGCAACGACTTCGTCGTCCTGGATGCCGTGACCGGCCGCCCCGATCTCGCGCCCGAGCGCATCCGCTGGATCGCCGACCGCCATTTCGGCGTCGGCTGCGACCAGGTCCTCGTGGTCTTGCCGAGCGCCGAGCCCGGTATCGATTTCGGGTACCGCATATTCAACGCCGACGGCGGCGAGGTGCAACAGTGCGGGAACGGGGCGCGATGCTTCGCGCGCTATGTGCGCGACGAGGGCTTGAGCGCCAAGGACACCCTCACGGTACGCACATCGGGCGGCGTCATCACGCTCCGCCTCCAGGAAGACGGGGACGTGGAGGTCAACATGGGGCCCGTGCGCTGGGATCCGGCGGCCGTGCCGTTTCTGGCCGAACGCGAACAGCGGGTCTATACGCTCGACGTGGGCGGCCGTCCGGTGGACGTGACCGTGTTGTCGCTCGGCAACCCGCATGCCGTCCAGATCGTGGCGGACGTCGAGCGCGCGCCGGTGGCGACCGAGGGCCCTCTCATAGAACGCCATCCCCGATTCCCGGAGGGCGTGAACGCCGGCTTCATGCAGATCGTCGATCGGCGCACCATACGGCTACGGGTCTACGAGCGCGGCGCGGGCGAGACGCTCGCGTGCGGCTCGGGGGCGTGCGCGGCGGTCGCGGCCGGGCGCGCCCGCGGGCTGTTGGACGACGAGGTCCAGGTCCTTCTGCGGGGGGGCCGATTGAGCATCCGTTACGACGGTACGGGCCCGGTGTGGATGCGGGGTCCGGCCCAGCGGGTCTATGAAGGGTGGTTGAGCGAGCGGGAGTGAGGCCGTGAAACAGTCGAGCGAAGAGCTCTCGTGGGAAGAGGGTGTGGCGCGGTATCTACGTGATAATCCCGATTATTTCGAGCGGCACGAGGAGCTCCTGGACGTCCTGCGGATCCCGCATGCGGGGCGCGGTGTCGCCGTTTCGCTGCTGGAGCGGCAGGCGGTCTTGTTGCGCGAGCGCCTGGCCGCCAAGGACCGCGAGCGCCAGGATTTTTTGGCCGCCGCCCGCGAAAACGACGCCTTGGCCGAGAGGCTGCACCGCCTTGCGGTCGCCTTGATCGACGCCGCCTCGCTGGATGACGTGTTCGGCAGCGTCTACGACCTCGGGCGCCACCAGCTCAAGCTCGATGCGGTCACCGTCCTCCTCGGCGTGGACGGCGGTCCGTTGGGCGGGCGGGCGGAATTCGTGCCCCCGGACGATGCCAGGCTGCGGCGCGCGTTGGCCTTGGCGCGCGACCGGCCGCTGTGCGGCCCCAAGGCGGTCCTCTCCGAGGTCCGCAGCCTCCTGGGGGCGGACGAGGCGCGCATCGCCTCGGTGGCCTTGGTGCCGCTGCGCGATCCGGTGCGCTCGGGGCTCATCCTCCTCGGGAGCCAGGATCGCGACCGCTTCCCGGTCGGCGCCGGAACCGTGTATCTCGGGCGTTTCGGCGATCTCGTTATGCGCGCCGTGGCCCGCCAGCTGGACCGGCCCTGATGACCGACGTCTGGGCCGCGGCCATCCGGGAGTGCCTCGATCGGCTGGCCTACGAGCGGCGGTGTTCGGCGCACACCCTCTCGGCCTATCGTCGCGATCTCGATGCGCTCGCGCGCTTTGCCGCGGGGCTAGGCTGCGCCGGGCCGCAGGACCTGACGGCCGACGGCGCGCGGCGGTTCACGGCAAACCTTGCCCGGGGCGGCATAAGCGGCCGCAGCATCGCGCGCGTCCTGTCGGCCGCACGGACCCTCTATCGGGAACTGGGGTTGCGCGCCAACCCCTTCCGGGGACTCAAGGCGCCGCACGCCCCCCGCTCCCTGCCGCAGGATCTCACCGTAGACGCGCTCCAGGGGCTGCTGCGCGATGCCCCCGCAGACGACCTCGAGACCCGCGACGTCGCCGTGGCCGAGCTTCTCTATGGCGCGGGGCTGCGGCTGTCCGAGCTCCTCGGCCTGCGGCTGGCGGACCTCGATTTCGCCCAGGGCCTGGTGCGCGTCACCGGTAAGGGCCGCCGCGAGCGCCTCGTGCCCATGGGCCGCGCGGCCCAGGCGGCGCTCAAAGCCTGGCTGCCGCTGCGGCCGGGCGGTGACCCCCTGGGGCCGGTCTTCCCGGGCCCGAGCGGCCGCCCGCTTTGCGCGCGGGCCATCCAGAAGCGTCTGGCGCTCCTGGCGCGCCGTCGGGGCCTCGCGGTGCCTCTCCACCCCCATATGTTGCGCCACTCGTTTGCCAGCCACATCCTTCAATCGAGCCAGGACCTGCGTGCGGTCCAGGAGCTCCTGGGGCACGCGCACCTGAGCACCACCCAGATCTATACCCACC
>DAIDMD010000166.1 GCA_027449165.1 Acidiferrobacter sp.
TCGCCGCGGATCACCTGGGCGCTGCGTCACGAGGGGTGGCGGGTCGGCAAGAACCGTGTGGCTCGCCTGATGCGCCAAAACGCCCTACGCGCCAAGGCCGCCCGCAAGTCATTGCCGGCCGCCATGGCCGGTCAAGGCGACGACCAACTCCAAGCACAATCTGCCGGTGGCCCCTAACCTGCTGAACCAGGACTTCAGCGCGCATCGACCGAACCAGAAGTGGGTTTCGGATATCACCTATATGTAAGCGCTTCAGCAACTACACCCTGCCCCTGATCCTCTAAGTCGCTTACGCTCCGATCCATCGCATTGATGGAGAGGAGTAGATGGCGAAGATCCGTAGTCATGAAGCCTGGTGTTAAATCGCACCCTAAAGGCGCCACCGATTCGCGGCTTAATGGAGCCACGACAAAGTGGCCTTTTCCCGGTTTCGGATGGGTTCCTTTTACAGGGTTTTCGGCAAGCTGCCAAGAGCGTCGAAATACCATCTCGTGAGGACGGGGCGGCAGACGGAGAGCGCCGCCCCGCCGAGGTGAGGAGAGGCGCGGTTTAGGAGGTAGGCGCGGGATGGGGCGAGGATGGCGCGGGGCCTGGGGGCTGCGCCGCCAGCACACCCAGGAGACGCCCGCATTCGGCGCTCTTTTGCGCATGCCGCTCGTGCGCGTCGACAAGATCGGTTTTGAGCTCCGCGATCCGGGCGTCCCGTTCGGTGATGGTCGCGTGACACGCCGCCTGCGCGGCCTCGCAGGCGGCCCCTTGGGTACGCCACTGCTCGATCGCGGAGGCTTGGTCGCGCAGGGTGGCCTCGGCCTCGCGGACGCAGGCCTCGAGACGCGCGACCTCCTGCAGGGCCTCCTGGATCGCGGCCTGGGCGGCCTGCGCCTGCGCCGCGGCCTGGGCCCGGACGGCGTCGATCTCCTGGCGCGCGAGCGTGCATGCGGCCGTCCACATGGCGGTCAGGGCCTGGGTGGCCGCGGCCGCGATCACAGGCGGCAGCGCGATCGGGGGTGGCGCCTCGGTGTGCGCCCGCCAGGCGCGCAGATGCTGGGCTACGGTGGTGAAGCTGCCGGCGCCGAGCGCCTGGCGCACGGCTTGGACGGTGACGGTCTGACCGCGATCACGCAAGTCGGACGCGACGGCAAAGACCTGTTCGGGTGTGATGCCTGAGCGGGACATACGATCTCCTTGATAGGGCTATCCCCGCACGTCCGGGCCGCCGATAGGGCGTGCGGTCGTGCGGGAATCGCCTCATGCTGTAACGTAATAACGTAATAACGTAATGGCGTAATGCCGCAACGTCCCATCAGGCCGTGTCGGTGCGGTCCCGACGCTTATCCCCGGGGGGATGCGCGGCGGGATCGGAAGACGCAGGGCGCGGTTTGCGGTGGCTTGCGCCGTCGAGGACCACCCGATAGGCCCCGTCTTGCAGGCGGTCGAGGGTCGCGGCGGCCAGCATCTTGTTGGGAAAGGCGCTCGGCCATTCGCTCCAATCCAGGTTGCTTGTGATAAGGCAGCTGCCGCGCTCATAGCGTTCGGCGAT
>DAIDMD010000167.1 GCA_027449165.1 Acidiferrobacter sp.
GGATGTCAGCCCCTACCTGCACCTCGGTGCAAGTAGGGCAGCCCCGGCGAAGCAGGAACCCGCCGAAGCGACTCAGTGCGGCAATGCGCTGCACTGAGCGCCGTAGGAATCCCCGTCCTTCAGGGCGGGGAGGATGTCAAACCACGTGTGTTGTTGTTTGGCCCGGTATCCCATCCGTCCTCTAGTTTCTGTGCAATGGGAGTATGCGTAAGCGCGTCCGGTTTGGGTCGACTGTAAGCAGTGCGCCTTCCTCCAGCTCGGGAGCCATTTGGCGCAGGACATCGATGACCTTGCGGCCGATCATATCCGGGCTGGTGTTCTCGGCGCGGATTTGAACCACGCTAGGCTTGTCGCCATGGGTGGCCGCCAAGATTGCACCGAAGTCCAGGTCATGCGTAAGCACCACGTAGCCGTTGGCTTTGGCGAAAGCCATGATCTCCGTGTCCCACGCGTTCGCCGCCCCGAGGATCGACCAGTGCGCCGCTTCCATGCCGACTTCGGCGAGCAGCGGCACCCAGCGTGGCGACAGGTTCATGTCGACCAGCAGCTTCACGCCCTGGCCAGATCGATCTCGCGCTCCTCCGCCCGCCACGCCGCGTAGCGCAGCGCCTGCATGATGTCCTCGCGCTTCAGATAGGGATAGTCGGCCAGGATTTCATCGACACTGCGACCCGCGCCTATTTGACCGACAATCATACCCACTGTGACTCGCATGCCACGGATGCAAGCCTTGCCACCCATCACGCTGGGATCTTGGGTGATGCGATCAAGCTGTTCCATGCTCTACTCCTTATCAAAACTCGTTGGAATCGTAGTCTATTGAGAATCGTGTTTCAATAGCGCGAATTTCGAGAACAAGAGGGCGCTGGTTTCAGATGCATATGCCTGTTTTCTGAGACGATCTCATTACAGCGAGATCCGACAGGGTGGTCCATGATCAGCAATGACCAGCTGAAGTTCTGGAGGTATAGGTAGACGAAAACCGATGCCCTGGCAGTGGCGCGTTCGCCTGCCAGTGGTCAAGCGTGCGCTGGTGCTCTCAGGATGCGCGACAGGACGTCCTGGCCCTCGCGCCCTCGCTTCGCTATGGCGTGCGGGGTCAACAAGATCGGCCGCGGCGGCGCATCCGCGCGCTAGCGCGTTTCACGGGCTTTGTTACCGCCCTCTTTCGATGGTCGGCATAAAAGGCATTGTCCCTGATTTGGCCCTGAGAGCCCAACGAGAGCAAGCAACGTACTGATTAATAATACAAAGCATGGGAGATACCCACATTCTGCAAAGCCGTCTATGCCGGTTCGATTCCGGCCCCAGCCTCCACTTTCCGATTTTGATCCCGGGCGATACCTCGTCCACGACGCGCTGCGATATAAAGGCAGGGCATGGTAGACGCAATGATCAATGTGGCTCCCAACGGCCGGTTGATCGAGATGATGGTCTGGCGATTACCCGACCCGGCGCCCCTGTCCGTGCTCAAGCCATACATCGAGCAACAGGAGGCCGGAATGATCGCCCTACGGGCGATAGCGCCGCTCATTGCCGGCCGCATGGCCGGCCGTCACCCCCCTGAACCGCCACGCGGTTACAGGCGGAGCACTACGGCACGTTACGGGCAGTAAAGGGCTCAGCGAGCGGGTGCGGCTCGACATGGGCTTGGGTTTCGGGTCTACGTCGGCGGGTGTCCGGGGAAGATCGCAGCCTAGGCCGCCACCTGTTCGAAAGAGAACTGAGGAATGTCCGCGCGATCACTGGCGTGCTCGATGGTGATGCCGCAGATCTGACCCTGGGTATCAATATCCAGAATCGTGTTTTCATCCAGATCTCGAGTCTCCCCGATATCCGCGGCACGAAACGCAATATGCAGCGTGTCGGTGTCCCGAAAATACTGAATCTTCATGGCGCAAATCCCTCGTCGAAAAAGGCATTGTGAACCGTTTCCCCATCAGGCAACAAGACCACTCGCAGATATCTGTTATCCGCCTCGGGGATAAGGCCCCATCGGCGGATACGCCCGTCTTGTTGCACGACCTCCTTCAAGGGGTAGCGTACGACGGTCTCGATCCATTCCACCTGAATATCGGCGCGGTCCGGGCGCTGACAGATGGCCTCAAAGTATTTGGTGGTCCTCACCCCGACACTCCCGTTGAATCATCCCGCGGCACAAGAGGCGAGACATCGTGCCCGGAACACCGGCCAGGATCGCTCCCGCGCCCCATCCCGCGGGCGCGCTGCACCGGGTCCGCCTTGATCGGGACGATTTTGTCATGTGGCGGAAATCCTCGGGGCTGGATACCGGTGTGTCGGCCTGTTTGGCCGGTTTTGTGAGCGCGTTTTTCGATGGTCGGCATAAGAGCATTGTCCCTTGTTTGGGCCGGAAAGTACAACAACGGGGGACATCGTATCCGGTAAAGCGGGAATGTAAATGATCCTCGGCATTCCACACGGCCATCAATGCGGGACACGCCGAAACGACCCGATCGGGCCCCGGCAACGCGGCCCGGTTCCGCGGAACACCCGCCGGTATCGTCTTCGCACCGCACCGCGCCGGAAATAGGGGATTGGCCAGGGGCCTCCTGACCTCAATCCTTGCGCAATGGCGATCGCCGGCCAGGATTTGCCGTGTCGGCGAACCATGATAGAACAAGGATTCGTATAACAATACATCGAAAAAGCCCGTCGGTTGCCCGAATCTTACGCGACGAAAACACGAATCCCGGGGACAACGCGAAACGGTTGGCTTCGTGCGGCCATGCCCCATGTTCGGGGCTCACGACGGGATGCACAACCACCAAGTCCCGTCGCAGCGATGCATATTCCGGCCCGCGCATCGTAATGAATACGCGGATGGGTTCCGGCCATTCCGGGATGGTTGTACTGATGGGGATTTAGGATACCGACGCGGCTTGCCGGGCGACGTATCAAGGGCCCGCGAGGCTCGGCCATCCGGCGACCGACATCGGCTGGTCATCCAATTCGGCCGAATGGATATGGTGGGCCGTCCAGGGCTCGAACCTGGGACCACCTGATTAAGAGTCAGCTGCTCTACCAACTGAGCTAACGGCCCGTGAGACCGGGTCAGTATAAAACCTTTTTGGCGAACGGCAAGACGCCCCAGGCAAACGGCGTGCAAAACCCGCCGCAATCTCGTCCATGGGCGCCCTTCAGGACCGGCCCAGGCCGACGGCGGACTGCTCCGCCGGGCGGTTCCGGGGTTCTGGCGCCGCACCGCATGCCGTGGACGGGCAGGCGCCTACCGCGCGGCGAGGTACCGGGGGGCCTGCGCCCTGCGCCATTGTTGCCGTGCAGCCGCGGGGCGCCTAGAATAGCGCGTTTGTCGATACGGTCGAGACGGGGAAACCGATACGTGGGATGGAACGACCCGGGGAGGGGCCAGGATCCGTGGGGGCGTAAAGGCGCCTCCGGGCCTTTTGATCTCGACGCCATCGTCCAGCGCCTGTGGCGGCGGCTGCGCGGACGTAAGGGCGCGCCGCCGCGATGGGTGTTCGGGGTGGCCGCCTTCGCGGCCGTAGCGGGGTGGCTCGTGACGGGGTTCTACAGCGTGCCCCAGGGCGACCGCGCGGTCTTGCTGCAATTCGGGCGGGCCGTTCGGGTCGTGCGCCCGGGCGCCCATTGGCGGTGGCCATCGCCGCTCGCGGGCGACCAGATCGTGAGCATCCGCCAGATTCACGTGGTCGCGGTCGGATACCGGCCGATGTCCAAGCTCTACGAAGGCGAGCCGGCGCCGGCCGAGGCGGTCATGTTGACCGGCGACCAGGGCATAGTCCGCCTGCAATTCGCAGTCCAGTACCGAATCGCCGATCCCCGGCATTATCTCTTCAATGTCGAGCACCCGCGCAGGACCATCGCCCGTGCCGCGGAAGCGGTGATGCGCCAGGTGATCGCGGACAACCCCTCGCGAGAGATCCTGACCGGCGGCACGCATCCGCTCGCCGCCGCGGCCAAGACCCGCTTGCAACGGCTGCTGGACCGATATCAGGCGGGGGTCCATATCGTCGCCATCAAGATCCAGCGGGCGGCCCCCCCGAAAAGCGTGCTCACGGCGCTCGAGAAGGTCGTGCAGGCCCGCGAGGACACCAAAAGGTTCGCAAGCGAGGCGCAGGCCTATGCCAATTCCATACTGCCCAAGGCAACGGCGGATGGGGCCGCCCTGGTCGATCGGGCCCATGTCTACCGGGCGCAAGTGATCGCCAAGGCTCAGGCGCGGTCCGCCCGCTTTCTGGCCTTGGCGAAGATCTACGCCCGTGCGCCGTTTGTCACGCGCCAACGGCTTTTGATCGACGCCATGGCCCGGGTCTACCGGAACGCACACAAGGTGGTGCTGTCGGGCACGAGCCGCGCCGTCGTCAACATCCCGCTGGCGGCCCCTGCGCCGGTTCCTGTTTCGCCCAAGCCGCCGGCCGCCGGTCCCGGGGGCAAGCCATGAAGACCCACGCCCTTTGGCCCTTCGCTGTGGCGCTCGTCTTCGCGATCGTGCTCCTCGATGCCACGCTCTATGAGGTCGATGCCGGACAATACGCGGTAGTCACGACCTTTGGGCGCATCGTACAAAGCCGCATCGGACCCGGACTCCACGTCAAGATCCCATTTGTCCAGAACGCCCATATCTTCAATGCGCGACTCCTTAACCTGCGTGTGGAACCTCAGGCGCTGCTGACGAAGGGACGTAAGCGGGTACTGGTGGACGCCTTCGTGGAGTATCGGATCGCAAGCTTCCGGCGGTACCTCACCAGTACGGGTGGGTCGCGGCATGACGCCGAAGAGCGCATCCGGGAGACGGCTGTGGCGGCGTTCCGCCATCTTTTCGAGCACCACACGCTGGCCCAGATACTAACGGGCCAGGGCACAAGGTCCCTGAAGGGCGCTGTGAACGCGCAGGCCGCGCGTTACGGGATCGTCGTCAGTGATCTGCGCATCCAGCGTCTCGGGTTCGGCCATCGCGTGACCAGCGCCATCGATAAGCGCATGGCGGCGGGCCAGCTGGCCCGCGCCGCGCGCCTGGAGGCGCGCGCCGTGGCCCAGGCCCAGATGATGCGCGGACAGGCCGACCGCAAGCGCGCGAAGATCCTGGCCCGCGCCTACGAGAAGGCCGGGATCATCCGCGGCCGTGCACAGGCCCGGGCAGCCGCCATTTACGCCAAGGCCTACGGTCGGGATCCGCGCTTCTTCGTGTTTTACAAGAGCCTTCGGGCCTATGTTCACAGCTTCGCGGATCCCCAAACGACGCTCGTCATAGGCCCCGACAGCGGATTCCTCCGTTTCCTGAAAAACCACGGACCATATCGTAAGTAAACCCGCCCGCGACTTAAAAGCCGCGGGCGTTATTCTGGAGAACACAGCGATGCCGCATTCACCGAACCGGCCGGAGGTTGACAGACAAGCCCTAGCTTGCCGCCCGGGGCATTTCCCGGTCGGGCCGCACCGGTTGCCGAATCGTGCCGAAAGGCCCGCATCCTGTGTAGCCGTCTCCAGGCCACGGAGGGGATACGGGCGGCGGAAGGATTTTGCCGCGATTCCTCCCGCGACCGAGGTCGCGGGTTTCCTTGCGAGGGGCCTATGAAACCTTCGGGAAGCATTCGCGGAGTGCGGGCATGAGGCGTGATCGCTGGCTTCTGCCGGTGGGGGTGGAGGAGATCCTGCCGCCGGCCGCGCGCCACGCCGAGCAGGTGCGCCGCCGCCTGCTCGATCTCCTCGACACCTGGGGCTACGACCTCGTCATGCCGCCGCTCGTGGAATATCTGGAGTCCTTGCTCACTGGCGTCGGGCACGAGCTCGACCTGAAGACGTTCAAGCTCACCGATCAGCTGACCGGCCGCCTCATGGGCCTGCGCGCCGACATGACGCCGCAGGCCGCGCGCATCGACGCCCATTATCTGCGGCGCGATACCCCGGTACGGCTTTGCTATCTCGGTCCGGTCGTACGCACGCGCCCCGATGCATTCGCGGGGGCGCGCGAACCTTGGCAGATCGGCGCGGAACTCTTCGGGCAATCGGGTCCGCGGGCGGATACCGAGGTCCTGCGGCTCATGCTGGCGCTCTTGGAGTGCGCGGGGTTTTCCGGGCTTCATGTGGATATTGGTCACGTAGGCGTGTATCGTGCCCTGGCGCGCGAGGCCGGGATGGATGACGCGGTCGAGCAGGAACTCCACGACGCCCTGCGGCGCCGGTCGCGCGCGGAGGTGAACGGCATCCTCGCGGGACTGTCGCTGCCGGCGCGCGTTGGCCGCCACCTGGAGACCTTGATCGATCTCCATGGCGCCAAGGCGGAGTTCGTGGCAGCGGAGAGGGCGTTGGCCGACGCCGGCGCCGAGGTGCGCGCCGCGCTCGACGACCTCAAGGCCGTATGGGAGGCGGTGGATCGCGCCCAGCCGGGGATCCAGTGGCACTTCGATCTCGCCGAGCTAAGCGGCTACAGCTATCATACCGGCGTTGTGTTTTCGGCTTTTGTCGACGGTTACGGACAGGCGATCGCCCAGGGCGGGCGCTACGACGAGATCGGCCGGGCCTTCGGGCGATCCCGCCCGGCGGTCGGGTTCAGTGCGGATCTGCGGCTCCTCCTCAAGTTGCGAGACGAGCCGACGCAGGCGCCTCCCGCGATCCTGGCGCCCTGTTGCGACGATGCGGCCTTGCGCGAGACGGTGCGCGCGCTGCGCGCGCGTGGCGAGCGGGTGATCGAGGCCTTGAGCGAGGCGGAAGGCCAGGGTCGGGACATGGAATGCGATCGCGAACTCATACAACAAGATGGCCGGTGGACGGTCGTAGTGAGGCGTTAAGGAGACATGGCAAAGAATATCGTAGTCATCGGGACCCAGTGGGGAGATGAAGGCAAGGGCAAGATCGTCGATCTCCTGACGGAGCGCGCCTCCGCGGTGGTGCGTTTCCAGGGCGGCCATAATGCCGGCCATACCTTGGTGATCTCCGGACAGAAGACGGTCCTGCACCTCATACCGTCCGGCATACTGAGGCGCGATGTCACCTGTTATATCGGTAACGGGGTGGTGCTGGCCGTGGCGCCGCTGTTCGAGGAGATCGCGGCCCTGGAGAAGGCCGGTGTTTCGGTTCTCGACCGGCTGAAGATCAGCGACGCGTGCCCGCTCATCCTGCCGCATCATATTGCGCTGGACGCGGCCCGGGAGCGCGCGCGGGGAGCGGCGGCGATCGGGACCACCGGGCGCGGCATAGGTCCCGCCTACGAAGACAAGGTCTCCCGGCGCGGCCTGCGGCTGGGGGATATCTTCGACGAGGCGTCGTTTGCGGCCAAGCTGAAGGATGTGATGGATTATCACAACTTCACGCTGGAGCACTTCTTCCGCGCACCGACCGTAAGTTACGAGGCCACGCTCGCCGAGATCATGGGGTACCGCGACCGGCTCGCCAAGGTCTGTTGCGACGTGCCGGAGGCCCTGGACCGTCATCAGGCGCGCGGCGAGTCCCTGCTCTTCGAGGGGGCGCAGGGCACGTTCCTCGATATCGACCACGGGACCTACCCCTTCGTGACGTCCTCGAATACCAGCGCCGGCGCGGCGGCCACCGGGACCGGCGTCGGGCCGCACGCGCTTCATTATGTGCTCGGGATCACCAAGGCCTACGCGACGCGCGTGGGGGCCGGCCCCTTCCCGACGGAGCTGTCCGATGCGGTCGGCGGACGACTCGGCGAGCGCGGACAGGAATTCGGGGCCACGACCGGCCGCAAGCGCCGCTGCGGATGGTTCGACGCCGTGGCCGTGCGCCGGGCACGCCAGATCAACGGGTTCTCCGGGCTTTGCATCACCAAGCTCGACGTATTGGACGGACTCGATACGGTGAAGATCTGTGTCGCCTACGAGGTCGATGGGCAGCGGCGTACGACGCCTCCGGCGTCCGCCGAGGCCTTGGCGCGATGCCGCCCGGTCTACGAGGAGATGCCCGGATGGCGGGAATCGACGGTCGGGGTCCGGCGCCTGGATCAACTGCCGGCCGGCGCCCGGCGCTATCTGGATCGGCTTTGCGAACTCATCGGCACGCCCATCGACATCATATCGACGGGGGCGGACCGCGAGGAAACGATCGTCGTGCGCGATCCGTTTCAGGAATAGCTTGTTTGATGAGCACACACCGGGACTTGGTACCGAGGAGAGGACTTGAACCTCCACGGGGTTACCCCCA
>DAIDMD010000168.1 GCA_027449165.1 Acidiferrobacter sp.
CGCCCGGCGGCCGCCGGGCGGGCCCGCCGGGCGGTGGCCCGGGGCATGGGGACGACTGTCACGGTGCCGCGGCAGCCGTCCAGGGGGTGGTCGGCATACGCCCAGTGCCCATCCGTGGATCGGCATTTGAAGATCGCGGCGGCCGCCGGCGGCGTCAGGCCCGGTCCGGCGAGCAGGACCAGGGCGAGCAGCGGCGCGGCGAGGGACGGGTTTCGCATAAGTTACAATTAAGGTCCGAGATCATAGGAAGTCAAATGTTAAGCCGGCCCTTGCTTCTGGTGGGCGTCGCGTTTCTGGCCAATGGCTTTGCGGCCGCCGCCGGGGGCGGCGTAGGCCTCATCCAGTTGCCCTTGCTCCTCTTTCTTGGGCTCCCCTATCCAGAGGCCCTGGCCACCCATAAGGTGGCGAGCGTCGCCCTCGGCATCGGTGCCGGCGGCCGATATTGGCGGAGCGGGATCTTGAGTCGACGCTTTACGGTGCTCATTCTGGCCTCCGGCTTGCCGGGCGTGCTGTTGGGGGCGCTCGTGGTGTTGGCCATCCCAGAGGCGGTGATCCGCGTGGTGCTGGGGGTCCTGACCGTAGGGCTCGGTCTCTATTCCGTGCGCCGCCGCGAGCTGGGGCAAACGGCGATCGCCCGCCATCGCGATCCGTGGGGGCTGGCGATCGGCGGTCTCGGGCTCTTTGCGATCGGTCTTTTAAACGGTTCGGTCACCTCAGGCACGGGGCTCTTTTGCACCTTATGGCTGGTCCGGTGGTTCGGCCTCGACTACAAATCGGCGGTCGCCTATACCCTGACCTTGGTGGGGCTTGCCTGGAATGCGACCGGCGCTGCCACATTGGGTTCGTTCGGACAGATCCGCTGGTCGTGGCTCCCGTGGCTCATCGCCGGGGCCCTGGCCGGAAGCTATGCCGGGGCCCATGTCGCCCTCGGGTCGTCCAACCGCTGGATCAAGCGCGCCTTCGAGGTCCTGACGATCGGGGTGGGCCTGCGCCTGCTGATCTAGCGGCGTCCTTGCAGGGTGCGTTTCCCGCGCCTGCGGTCAGCCCTCGGGTTCCGTGCCGTACCGGGCCCGGTAATCGGCGATCGGTTGGCGGTATCGGCTCAGCGTCTCATGCTGGCCGAGGTAGGCGAGCAGCCCCGAGAGCCGTCCGAGGCTCACCACCGGGACGCGGTAACGGGCCGCGACCTCGGATGCCGCCGAACGCCCGAGGTCTCCGCCGCGCTCCTCGCGGTCGAGGGCGATCACGACGCCCGCGAGCACGGCCCCGGCCCCGGCGATGATCTGCGCGGACTCGCCGACCGACGTCCCGGCCGATATGACGTCGTCGATGACCAGCACCCGGCCGCGCAGCGGGGCGCCGACGGTGATGCCGCCCTCGCCGTGGTCCTTGGGCTCTTTCCGGTTGAAGCAATAGGGGACGTCGCGGCCGTACTCGAGCGCAAGCCCCGACGCCAGGGCCACCGCGAGCGGGATCCCCTTATAGGCGGGTCCGAATATCATGTCGTAGCCAAGCCCCGCGGCCTCGACGGCGCGCGCATAGAGGCGTCCGAGTTCGGCCATGGCGCGGCCCGAGGCAAACGCCGCAGCGTTGAAGAAGTACGGGCTTTGGCGCCCCGATTTCAGGGTGAAGTCCCCGAAGCGCAGCGCGCCGCAGGAGACCGCAAGGTCGAAGAATGCCTCCTGCGGGTCGGTCATGCGGGGGGTGTCCCCATGCCGGGGTTGAAGGCCAGTACGCCCGCGACCCGTCCGGTTCGCCGGTCGAGGGCCAGGATCTCGCTCGCGTAGGTCCCGCGCAGCGGTACGAAGACGTAATCGGCAAGCCGCGCGTGGCCGGCGCGAAAGTGCGCGAGGGCCCGGGCCGCTGCCCGGTTGGTGCGCGCCAGCGCCGCGAGCGGGAATCCGTGGGTGAGCACCCGTTTACCTTCCGCCGTCGTGTACGGCCGATAGCGCCAGCCGCGCAGAAAGACCGGCGGCTCGCCTTGCAGCGTACGGATCTCGATGCCGAGCATGGCCTTTCTGCTGTGAGGCAGTTTCACGTAGACGTAGGCCGGACGTGCCGGCAGGCGGTCCAGCAGGGCCCGGCCCTTCGGACCTATGAGGGCGATGTGGGCCTGATCGAGGGCATGAAAGGCCCCCTGCGAGTAGACGACCATCTGGATACGGCGGATGTAGAGCAGGTGGACGCAGAACGCGAACGCGGCGATCTGGGCGATGGTCACCAGCGCGAGATCGGAGCGTAGCCCCTTTTTGCCGGGCCGGAATACGATGAGGGTGAGGAGCGGTCCGAGCACTAGGGTGACGCCCGCCAGCAAACCCAGGGCCTGCCAGCCGCCGTCGGCCGCAAGCAGGGGGTGCGGGTACCAAAGGGTTCGGGCGATCGCGAAAACGGCGGCAAGCGCCGCAGCGGTAAGCGCCAGATGCCAAGACGCGGCCTTTACGCGCGACATGTCGTGGTCCTCTCTAATCTAAGGGGACGTCCGGATGCGGTGTCCGTTACACATTACATCATAAATCATAGTCGACAATGAGCGGCGCGTGGTCGCTGAAGCGCTGCCCTTTGTAGACCCGGGCCTCCCGGGCCCGGGCCCCGAGGCCGGGGGTTGCGATCTGGTAGTCGATCCGCCAGCCGACGTTCTTGGCGTAGGCCTGTCCCCGGGCGCTCCACCAGGTGTAGCACCCGTCCTGTTCGGACGGGTACAGGGCGCGATATGTGTCGACGAAGTGAAGCTCGGTCAGCACCCGCGTGAACCAGGCCCGTTCCTCGGGCAAAAAGCCGCTGTTCTTGCGATTGCCGCGCCAGTTCTTGAGGTCGATCTCCTGGTGCGCGATATTGAAGTCCCCGCACAATACGACGTCGCGTCCGGACCGGGCGAGCGATGCGAGCTGCGGGAAGAAATGGTCCATGAACGCGAACTTCGCGGCCTGCCGGTCGGGTCCGCTCGAGCCCGACGGGAGATAGACCGATACGACCGACAGCGTGCCGAACACGAGTTCGAGGTAGCGCCCCTCGGCGTCGATATCGGGCCGCCCGACGCCGGCCACGACCCGGTCCGGGGGTCTTTTCGTGTAGATGCCGACGCCGCTGTAGCCGCGCTTGTCGGCGCAATGGAAGTAGCCCTGGTAGCCGGCCGGCGCGCGCATCTCCGGCGACAGATCCGGTTCCTGGGCCTTCAGCTCCTGCAGGCACACGATATCCGCGTCCTGTTCGGCCATCCACGCAAGGAAGCCTTTCGCGCACGCGGAGCGGATGCCGTTGAGATTGATCGTCACGATGCGGAACATGTGCTGGGGTCTCGGTTGGTAGGGCCTCGGTGTCTCCGGTCGTCCTCAGGCGCGTGGGGGTGCGGATTCGGCGCCCATGGCCGTCAGCATGCGACCGGCCGCCGGCAGCAGCAGGTAGGCGGGAAATGCGAGAAAGAAGGTGAGCAGGAAATAGAGCGCGTAGCCGAGGTCGTGGGCGCCGAATCCGCTCGCGAAACCGGCCAGGCGCAGGCTCACCGCAAAGAGCGACGACAGCAGGGCGTACTCGGTGGCGGCGCGTTCCTTGCGCACGATGGCTATCAGAAACGCCAAAAAGGCCGCCGTGCCGAGCCCGGCCGCGAACGACTCCAGCGCGCTTACCGAATACAAGAGGATCTCATGGCCCATGGGGATCGGCGTCCCCGCGGGGGCGCGCGGCAGGATGCGCGCGCACAGGGCGTAGCCGAGGTTGGGCAGGACCTGAACGATGCCGAGGACCCATAGGCCCTTGTAGATCCCGATACGGTCGGTGATATAGCCCCCGACCAGGCCTCCGAGGATGGACAGCCCGATGCCCGCGATGACCGATACCGCCCCGATCTGCGCGGCGCTGAAGCCATGGTCGACCCAGAACGGCTTGACCATGAAGCCGATCGCGCTGTCGCCGAGCTTGTAGAGCACGATGAAGGCGAATACGGCGACCATCCCGGGGCGGGCGGTTATCTCCAGCAGGGCGCCAAAGAGCGGGCCGTCGGAGGCCGGCGGGGCCTGGGGGTCGCGGCGCACGAGGCTTACCCCCCAGACGGCGAGGCTTATCCCCCAGGCGTAGGCGAAGAGGTGCGGGATGGCGCGCGACCAGTGCAGGGCGTCGTTGGCGAGCCACAGCGCCCCGAGGAGCAGCGCGAGCACCAGGGCGAGCGCCTTGGGGCGGCGGCTGAGGGAGGCGAGTTCCTGGCCGAGGGATTGCCGATCGACGGCGGTCCGCACCCGTTCCCTCGGGGCGCCCAGACAGGCGAGCCCGTCAGCGACCAGCAGGCCGGCGGCCAGGAGGTAGGCATAGCGCCAGCCGAGATAGGTGCTGGCGATCAGCACGAGACCCGCGGCGAGCATGCCGGCGCGGTAGAATCCGATCCGCAGGCCGTTGCCGATCCCCATCTCCCCGACCTCGAGCAGCTCCAGGCTGTAACCGTCTATGGCGATGTCGTTGGTCGAGGACAGCAGGGTGAAGAACCCGATCGCGACCAGCGCCTGGGGCCCCACCCCGTGGACCCAGGCCAGATGCGCCAGGGTAAGCGCCATGAGGAGGTCGGCGCCGAGCATCCACAGCCGGTGGCGGCGGAAGTGATCTATGGCGGGCGCCCAGAGAAACTTGAGCGTCCACGGCAGTCCCAGCAGGCTTATGATCCCGATCTCCGAGAGCGGCGCATGGCCCTCGCGGAACGCGACCGGGAAGACGTCGCTGAAAAGCCCGAACGGCAGGCCCTCGGCGACGTAGAGTACGGCGATCCAAAAGAGCCGCGTGCGGACGTCGCGGCGTTTAAGGTAGTCGCGCACGCCGGAACCTGTAGAGGGCGATCTCCCCGAGAAGGTTGGGAAGGAGCCGCAGCGCCAGGCGCCGCCTGTGGGCGTGGTCGACCACCTGCGACTCCAAGACCTCTATCCCCTCACGTTCGCACAGGCTCGCGAAGTCCCGCAGCGTGCACAGGTGGATGTTCGGCGTGTTGTACCACTCGTGGGGCAGCGCCGTGGACACGGGCATGCGTCCAAGGACCCCGAGCTGCCAGCGCGTGCGCCAATGGCCGAAGTTCGGAAAGGTGACGATGCCCTCGGTGCCCACCCGCAGCATCTCGCGCAGCAGCCGGTCCGGGTAGCGTACCGCCTGCAGGGTGAGCGACAGCACCACATAATCGAAGGAGCCCTCGTCGAACTCGGACAGGCCGGCGTCGAGGTCGGTTTGGATCACGTTGACGCCGCGTTTGATGCACTCCCCGACATGGGTGTCGTCGATCTCCAGCCCATAGCCGCTCGCGCCCTTGCTTCGGGCCAGGTAGGCGAGCAGCGAGCCGTCGCCGCAGCCCAGGTCCAGCACCCGGCTCCCCGGTCTGATCCAGTCGCCGATGATGCGAAAGTCGATGCGCGCCGGCATCATGGCGACAGCCCCGCAAACACCCGGTCCATGTAGGCCGTGAGGATGTCGACATAGCGCGGGATCGGCATCAGGAAGGCGTCATGACCGTGGGAGGCCGTGATCTCCGCGTAGCTCACGTTCAGATCGTTGTCGTGGAGGGCCTTTACGATCTCCCGCGAGCGCGCCGGGGCGAACCGCCAGTCGCTGGTAAAGGCGAGCACCAGGGTGTCGGCCCGGACCGGCGCGAGCGCCGCCGCCAGATTGTCGCCGGCGACGCCCGCGGGGTCGAAATAATCGAGCGCCTTGGTCATGAGCAGGTAGGTATTGGCGTCGAAGCGGCCGACGAAGCTGTCGGCCTGATGGCGCAGATAGCTCTCGATCTGGAAGGCGACCTGATAGTCGAAGTTGAGTTTCCCGCTGCGCAGGTCGCGGCCGAATTTCTCGCGCATGATGTCGTCGGACAGGTAGGTGATATGGCCGAGCATGCGGGCGATGCGCAGACCGCGGCGGGGTTCGGTGGCGTGATCGTAGAACCGTCCCTCATGAAAGTCGGGGTCGGTCAATATCGCCTGGCGGGCCACTTCGTTGAAGGCGATGTTCTGGGCGGTGAGCTTGGGGGCCGCCGCGATGATGATCGCATGCGCGATGCGGTCGGGGTAGTCGATCGCCCACTGCAGGGCCTGCATGCCGCCCAGGCTGCCGCCTACCACCGCCGCCCATTTCCGGATCCCGAGCCGGTCGGCAAGCCGCGCCTGGCTTGCGACCCAATCGGCCACCGTCACCATGGGGAAATCGGGACCGTAGGCGCGGCCGGTCGCGGGATTTATGGACGCGGGGCCCGTGGAGCCGAAGCAGCTGCCGAGGTTGTTGCAGGCGACGATGAAGAACCGCCGGCTGTCCAGGCTCTTGCCGGGGCCCACGTGGTGTTCCCACCAGCCGGGCCTTTTGTCGTCCTCACTGTGGTAGCCCGCGACGTGGTGGCTGCCGCTCAGGGCGTGGCATACGAGCACGGCATTGCTCGCATCGGCGTTCAGCGTCCCGTAGGTCTCGTAAACGAGTTCGTAATCCGCCAGCATGCCGCCGCTTGCAAGCGGCAGCGGCTCCGGGAATCGCAACCGGGCTGGGGTCACCAGTCCCACGGAATCAGGGGGAATGGGCTTCACGAATCCACGGGGTCACGGAAAGCCCGCAGTGTACTGGCTCAAAGGGGGGGCCGCAATGCCCCTTTAATGGTGGTGCCCTTCGTCGCCGTGGTCGTGGCCGCAACATCCATGATCGTGCTCGGCCTCCTCGGCCACTTCGCGGCGCACTGCGTCCATGTCGACGGCGCGGGCCTGGCCTATGATCTCCTCCAGGGCCTTTTTGGGCAGGCTGCCCGGCTGGGCGAACAGGATGATCTGGTCGCGGAAGATCATCAAGGTCGGGATGGAGCGGACCTGGAAATGGGCGGCAAGCTCGGTCTCGGCCTCGGTGTTGACCTTGGCGAACACGATGTCCTTATGCTGTTCCGAGGCCTCCTCGAAGATCGGGCCGAACGCGCGGCAGGGGGCACACCAGGGCGCCCAGAAGTCGACGATGACGAACGGGTTGGCGTCGACCAGTTGTTCGAAGTTTGCCTTGGTTGCCTCGACTGTGGCCATATACGTCCCTCGGAAAAGCGCTCATTATACATAAAACAAACGGGCTTAGGCCTAATAAGTCGTGGGGAAAGGCATGGCATGCGGCTTGCATGATCAATGCCTTGGGGGGGATATGTATCCGAAGGTGCTCTACGAAACCTTGCCGGTTTTTTATGCGGTCGCAGGCTGGTTGTGCGTCAAGGCCCTGCCGTGGCCTTATGCGCTGTTGCCGGCGGGGGCCTTTGCGTGCGCCGCCGTACTGGTGATCGTTCAGCGATGGTACTACCGCCGGCAGTTGAACGACGAGGAATAGCCCGGACCCTCAGACGCCCAAGCGCGCGAGCCATAGCCGCCCGAGCAGTCCCGCCTCGGTCGTGTAGCCGGCGACCACGAAGCGGATGTGTCCGCGCGGCCCCAGTATGAATGCCATGGGCAGGACCCGGACCCCGTAGCGCCGGGCTATGCGGCCGTCGGGGTCGAAGACCACTGGTGTGCGCCAATGATGGCGCCGCGCGAAGGCCCGGACCGCCGGGATCGGGGACTGTGTGGCCACGACCACCACCGGCGCATGGCGCGCCACTGCCTGGGCCGCGGCCTGATCCAGGCGGCAGATGGGACACCAGGTTGCAAAAAAATCGACGAGGACCGGACGCCCCGCAGGCATCTGCGGGGTGTGCCCGTTCAGGGCCGCGGCGGGCAAGGGCGGGGCCCTGCCGCCGGCTGCGTCCCGGGCGAGATAGGCGTTGCCGGCCGCGACGAGGGCGACCGCCGCGAAAAGTTCGAGCGCGGTCTTGCCGAGACGGTTCACGTAAGGAGTGTGAGTCCGAGGTGGTGCAGGGGTTGCACGACGAGTATGGCGACGAGCTCGAGGCCTATGACCACAAGCACCGGCGACAGGTCGATCCCCGAGATCAGGGGCAGCAGGCGCCGGGCCGGGCGCATGAACGGCTCGGTCAGGTGGACGGCGAGGTCGGTGAACGGGTGATCGCCGTAAGGGCTCACCCACCCCATGAGCACGCGCACGAAGATCGCCGCGATCAGGACATAGAGCGTCAGCTGGATCAGGTCTGCGAAGCTTAGGATCAGGATCCCCCAGAATTGGGGGATCACGCTCTGCACGAGTGTCATGAGCGTGATCTTCACGGCCTCGAGCATGATGAGCAGTACCGCCGAGGCGAAATCGATCCCGAAGAACCCCGGTATCAGTCGCCGTAACGGCAGCAGCGGGCCGTTCGTCACGCGTACGATGAACTGGCTGAACGGGTTGTAGAAGTCGGCATGGGTAAGCTGCAGCAGGAAGCGCAGCAACACCAAAATAACGTACAACCCGAACAGGGTATCTATAAGGAAGGCCAGGGCCTGACTCAGGTAGCTCACACGGCCCCCAGTTGCTCGCCCAATTCCCGCGAGCGGTCGCAGGCCGCCCGTATGGCGCGGTCGAACATCTCCAGGAATCCATCGCCGAGGAGGCTCGTTATGGCCCGCTCGGTGGTGCCGCCCGGGGACGTCACCCGGGCGCGCAGGACTGCCACATCCGCCGGGGCCTCTCGAGCCATGCGCGCCGCCCCCGCCGCCGTGCCGGCGGCCAGCGCGGCGCAGAGATCGCGCGGCAGGCCGGCGGCGACCCCGGCCGCCGTGAGCGCCTCGATCAGCAGGAAGACGTAGGCCGGTCCGCTCCCCGAGACCGCCGTGGCGGCGTCCATGAGTGCCTCGTCTTCCAGCCAGAATACCTCGGAGACCGCCCCCAGCACGGCCCCCGCCGCGTCCCGCTCCGCCGTGGTGGCGCGATCGTTCGCCCACAGGACGCTCACCCCGGCGTTGATCAGCGCCGGGGTGTTGGGCATCGCCCGGACGACCGCAAGCCCGCCCCCGAGCCAGCGACCGACGTCCGCGCCCCGGACGCCGGCGGCCACCGAGACCACGAGCGGCCGGCGCCGCTGGACTGCGGGTGCGATCGCGGTGCACAGCTCGTGGAGGTTCTGGGGCTTCACCGCCAGGACCAGGACATCGGCCTGGGCGACCAGGGATGCGTTGTCGGCGTGGGCGGCAAGGCCCAGATCCGCGATCCGCTGCCGCTTGTCGGGATGCGGGTCGGAGACCGCGACCCGCCCTGGGGCCATGCGGGTCGTAAGCCCGGACGCCAGCGCAAGCCCCATGTTGCCCGCGCCGATGATGCCTATCGAGAAGTTTTGCATGGGGTGAGTGTAAGGGGACTCTTCCTCCAGGGAAAGACCGCCTTGTCTCCGCGCCTGCGCCCGTTATACTTCAATGTACCTCCACCCTGGTAGCTCACAAGTCATGGACATCGCGGAACTCCTGGCCTTTTCGTTCAAACAGAACGCGTCGGACCTGCACTTGTCGGCCGGCCTGCCACCCCTCATCCGCGTCGACGGCGACATCAAGCGTATCAACGTAGACCCTCTGGACGATCGCGCCGTGCATAATATGGTCTACGATATCATGAACGACAAGCAGCAAAAGGAGTACGAGGAGAGGCTGGAGTGCGACTTCTCCTTTGATCTGCCCAACATCGCCCGCTTCCGCGTGAACGCCTTTAACCAGAATCGCGGCCCAGGCGCGGTATTCCGGACCATTCCCTCGAAGGTGCTTACCCTGGAGCAATTGAGCGCCCCCGGGATCTTCAAGCAGATCGCCGATCAGCCGCGCGGGATCGTGCTCGTGACCGGTCCCACGGGGTCCGGCAAGTCGACCACGCTCGCGGCCATGATAGACCACATCAACGAGAGCCGGCGCGAGCATATCCTGACGATCGAGGACCCGATCGAGTTCGTACATACGAGCAAGAACTGTCTTATCAACCAGCGCGAGGTCCATCGCGACACCTTGGGATTCGAGAACGCCCTGCGTTCGGCATTGCGCGAGGACCCGGACGTGATCCTGGTCGGCGAGTTGCGCGACCTGGAGACGATCCGCCTGGCGCTCACCGCAGCCGAGACCGGCCACCTCGTGTTCGCCACCCTGCACACGAGCTCCGCCGCGAAGACGATAGACCGCGTAGTCGACGTGTTCCCGGCGGCGGAGAAGGAGATGGTCCGTTCGATGTTGTCGGAGTCTTTGCGCGCAGTGATCTCCCAGACGCTCTTGAAGAAGGCCGGCGGGGGGCGCATCGCGGCCCACGAGATCATGATCGGCACGCCGGCGATCCGCAACCTCATCCGGGAAAACAAGATCGCGCAGATGTATTCGGCCATCCAGACGAGCCAGTCCGTAGGCATGCAGACCCTCGATCAATGTCTCCTGGAGATGGTGCGGGCGCGGCAGGTGTCGGTCGAGGAGGCGCGCGGCAAGGCGGCCAACAAGGAATCATTTACCACCAATGCCGGGCCGGCTACGGCCGCGCGGAGGTAGAATGGGTTTCGTCGATCTCTTGCGGCTCATGGTCGAGAAAGGCGCCTCGGACCTGTATATCACGGCCGGGGTCGCGCCGAGCCTGCGTGTGGACGGTAAGCTTGCTCCGGTCACGCGTCAGGTGCTTACCGCCGAGCAGGCCCGCCAGTTCGTCTACGGCATCATGAACGAGGACCAGCGCAGCGAGTTCGAGGAGACGAACGAGTGCAACTTCGCCATCAACCCGCAGGATGTGGGGCGATTTCGCGTCAACGTCTTCCGCCAGCAGCAGCGGGTCGGCATGGTCCTGCGCAAGATCGAGACCCGCATTCCACACTTCGAGGAATTGAACCTTCCACCGGTCCTGAAGGAGATCGCCCTGACAAAGCGCGGGCTCGTGATCTTCGTCGGCGCCACGGGCTCGGGAAAATCGACCTCGCTCGCGGCCATGGTGGGCTACCGGAACGAATACTCGAACGGACATATCATCACGATCGAGGATCCGATCGAGTTCGTGCACGAACACAAGAACTGCATCATTACGCAGCGCGAGGTGGGCGTCGACACGGACTCCTTCGAGACCGCCCTGAAGAACACCTTGCGCCAGGCGCCGGACGTGATCCTCATAGGCGAGGTGCGGGCCCGCGAGACCATGGACTACGCCATCGCGTTCGCCGAGACTGGACATCTATGCCTTACCACGCTCCATGCCAATAGCGCGAACCAGGCGCTCGACCGCATCATCAACTTCTTTCCCGAGGACAGGCGCGGGCAGCTGTTGATGGATCTCTCCCTGAACCTGAAGGCGGTGGTATCGCAGCGCCTCATCCCCAAGAAGGACGGCAAGGGGCGCGTCGCGGCCGTCGAGATCATGATCAACACCCCCCTAATCGCGGACCTCATCCTGAAGGGCGAGATCCACAGTATCAAGGAACTCATGGCCAAGTCCGAGGAGGCCGGGATGCAGACCTTCGATCAGGCGCTGTTCGGTCTGTACGAGGCGGGCCTCATAGGCTACGACGAGGCCATGCGCAACGCCGATTCGCAAAACGATCTGCGGCTGCGCATCAAGCTCCACGGCAAGGACGCGAAGGAGGGCACGCTCGGCGATTCCTTGCGCAACATTACCTACTAGCGCCCGGCAGCCGGTAGGCCGCGACGCGCCGGGTCGCGCGGATCAGCGATGATCATCCTTGTCGTCCCGATCCACCGGCAGGCCGGCCTGCTGCCATTCCGGAAAACCGTCCTCGAGCCGCCGCGCCGCGAAGCCCTTCTCCCTCAGGCGGGCGACCGCCTCGTAGGCGAGCGCGCAATAGGGGCCGCGGCAGTAGGCGACCACTTCGGTGTCGTGAGGCAGGTCGGCCAGATGTTTTTCGAGCACCGCCAGGGGGATATTCAGCGCGGTGGGCACATGGCCGGCCGCATACTCTTCGGCCGGCCGCACGTCGATGACCGTCACCAGGCCTTCGCGGGCACGGCCGAGGAGCTCCTTGGCCGGCACCGGCTCGAGGCTATCCTTGACGGTGAGATAGGTGTTCACGAGCCGCGAGACCTCGGCCAGATGGGCTTGGGCCACGCGCCGCAGGGACTCGAGCAGTGCAACGACATCGTCCCCGGCAAGGCGGTAGTACACCGATTGTCCCTCTTTGCGGGCCGTCACCAGGCCCGCCCGGCGCAGGTGCTGCAGATGGGCCGAGGTGTTGGCCGTCGTCAATCCGGCGATGCGCGCCAGGGCCTCCACGCTGCGTTCGCCCTGAGCGAGAAACTCGAGAAGTTCCAAGCGATTCCCGCTGCTCAACGCCTTGCCGACGCGGGCAAACTCGGAAAAGAGGTCGTGCTTGAAATTTCCGTTACTCGACATGGGCAGGCAAAGGGCACGTAAGGGATTCCTTGGGATGCTAGCACAATCGCGGCGGGCGTGGCCGCGCGGCTTTGTCGTCCCATGCCGATGCTAGGCAGCGCGGGGCTGCGGACTTTATGGCACAGGCGGGGCGGGGACTGACCCGGTGCGCGACACGCCCCGCGGTTTCGCGCAGGGAACCCCTTCGGGACTGCGGGCAAGGACCCCGCAGGGCTCCCCGTTGGCCGTAACGCATGTCGTCGCTGCGACAAAGAACTCCCGTCCTCCGGCCAATCACGAGACCTTTTCCGGCGTGTCCCGATAGCGGCCATCGAACATGCATCGCCGGAGTCGAGGCCATCGGCATGGGTGCAGAGGCCGCTCAGGCGGGCGCCCCCTTGTCGCCTTTACCGAGAGGAACGATCTGAAAATCAATAAGTTCATCCGGCTCACCGGTGTAGACAACCAGTGCCGTCGTTTCCGTAGCGAGCATGGCGCCATGCCGATGGCCGCGGGGGTGCAGCATATAGTGTCCCGGGAATTGCCTCTGACGGCCCGATTTGTCGCAGTGTCCGCCGGACAGGATATAGATATGCTCGTCGGAACCGGCGATAGCCAGGACCTTCATCAGCATCCCCGAGGGCGGACAAAAGCGGATGATCTGTGCCACCCCTTCGCCTTGCCCCCGCCGATCGCTGAGCCTTTTTACAAACACGGTCTCCTGGCCGCTATAGAGGACGATATCGCCCAATAAGGCGCTACCCGGAGTCCAGGGCAGATCGTCGGGTCTTAAATAAAGCGGTAATAACGCCATTCCTGTTCCTCCAGTATGAAAGGTTCACGGCTATCGACGGGCACGTTATCATGCCCTTGATCCGCAACGTTGCGGCGGCAAACGAAATATGGATGACGCGCGAGCCTTGGCCGAAATCGCCCGACTGCTGGCCGTGCCGACCCGGGCGGCGATCCTGTTGGCGTTGGCCGACGGGCGGGCGTTGCCGGTCTCGGAACTGGCCTATCGGGCGGGGATCAACACCTCGACTACGAGCGCGCATTTGGCGCGCTTCGTAAAGGCCGGCGTGTTGCGTGTCGAGGCCTGCGGCCGCTACCGCTACTACTGCTTGGCCTCTCCCCGGGTCATGGAGGCCGTAGAGGACCTGTTTGCGGTTCACGGGGCGCCGCTTCTGCCCCGGGAGGGCCGGCCCGACGAGCCCAAAGTCGCCCCGCTGCGCAGCGCACGCCTGTGCTACGACCATCTCGCGGGCCGTTTGGGGGTGGCACTGTCGGACCGCTTGCAGGACCTCGGTTTGGTGCGTCTCGTGGGGCGGGATTACGCGGTCACTGAGTCGGGGTGGGACAAATTCACGGCCTTAGGTCTAGAACGGTCCACGCTCGAATCGGCCCGGCGCCATCTGGCGCGGCGGTGTATCGACTGGAGCGAGCGCCGCCCCCACATCGGCGGGGCGGTCGGGGCCGCGCTCGCGCTTTATCTGGAGCAGCAACGCTGGATCCGGCGAGAGGGGAAGACTCGGCGCGTGCATGTGACCGCACAAGGCGGGCGCGGCCTCTGGGAGGCGTTCGGCCTCCATTGGCAGGGGTAAAACGCGCGCCTTTCCGTGAAATTCGCCTCGCGCCTGAACGCAGAACCCCTCGCCGCCGCCCCGGCCGTCCGACATCAGGGCCGCACTTCTCTCCACCACGGCCGCCATCGTAGCCCTCGCGGCGCGTCCCTTACGGGGGATTCGGCGGTCGTGGCCCTCCGGCGCCCGGGACCTTGCCGGATGCATCGCCGTGACCGGAAAGGGCGGCCCGCTCGTGATCCGCCCCGGCCGTGCCTTTGCCGCCAGTGGTCTGTCCCCCCAGCCGGCTCCGGCGGCCCTATATACCATCCTCCTTTACCTTGACCCATTCGGATCTTGCCTATACTATTCAAACGACAAATTGAATACGAGAGTAATAATGGATGCTATGACTAGTATGGCCGGGCTCACCATGGGTCTGGTACTCGGCGTCTTCGGCAGCGGGGGCAGTATCATAACGACGCCGGCATTGATCTATCTGGCGCACATCGCGCCCAAGTCGGCGATCGTCACGAGCCTCGGGGTGATCGCCATTACCGCCGCGGTGGCCACCTTCCAGCAATGGCGCCGCAACAACGTCGACTTCAAGATCACCGCCGTTTTTAGCCTCTTCAGTGTGTCGGGGGCCTATCTGGGGACCCGCCTGGGAGGCGAGTTGACGGTGGTGACGCAGCTTGTGATCTTCGCCTGCGCCATGTACGTGGCGGCCTGGAAAATGCTGCACCCGGTGCCTGTGCACCGCTCCGTGGGTGCGGCGGCGGTCGGCCCGGAGCCGGGCGCGGTTTCGCAGAACCTGATGCGTACGGGGCTCATCGGGGTTGGGGTGGGGGTCCTGGCCGGTCTCGTCGGCGTGGGGGGCGGATTCCTGATCGTGCCCTCGCTCGTGCTGCTCTGCGGGTTGTCGATCCAGCAGGCGATCGGCACGTCCGTTGCGATCGTGACGCTGAACTCTACATCCGGCTTCCTCGGTTACGCCTATGCCGGTCACGTGCCTATCGACTATACCCTGGTCGGCGCCTTCGCCTTGCTGGCCATCGCCGGCAGCGTGGCCGGCACGCGTCTTGCCCATCGGCTTTCGGCTCATCATTTGAAGCGCGCTTTTGGGGTGTTCCTGATAGTGGCCGCCAGCGCCATCCTGCTCAAGAATCTCCTATGAGGCCCTATGGGTGTAGGCCTGTTCCGAATCCGGCATCCGGGGACCTCCGGTGCCTCGTGGCGGACGGGCTCGGCGTCGTCATCGGATTGCACCATCCGGGGCCAAGCCGCATAGTGGTGCCTCGGGAAGGCTCAGCGGCAACACCGATGGGGGAGTGGGACTGATGGGCACAAAGACACAAGGCTTATCCACCCGTTGCATCCATGCAGGCGAAGGGCGCGATGCCCACGGCAGCCCGCACACCCCGATCTATACCACGACCACTTTTGCGTTCCCTTCGACGGCGGCCCTGCTCGATGTGGTCGAGGGCCGGGCGGCGGGGAGCCTGTATACCCGCTACGGCTTCAATCCGACCATCCAGCACCTGGAGGTCAAATTGGCCGCCCTCGAGAACGCCGAGGCGGCGCTGGCCTTCGGTTCCGGCATAGGTGCCGAGTCGGCGCTTTTTTTGGCCCACGGTCAACGCGGCATCATCTGTCTGGGCGACGCCTATGGCGGGACAATGGAGCTGCTGGCCGACCAGTTGCCGAAACTGGGCATTCGCACGGCCCTGCTGCTCGGTCGTGAGACGGCGCGGCTCGACGCCCTGCTTGCCGATGGCTACGGTCTCGTGTTCCTGGAGACCCCCACAAACCCCGTCCTCGAGATATTCGACATCGCCGCCATTGCGCAAACGGTCCACGCGCACGGCGCGCTGCTTGCGGTGGACAGCACCTTCGCCTCGCCGGTGAACCAGCAGCCGCTCGGCCTGGGCGCCGATCTCGTGGTCCACAGCGCCACGAAATACCTGGGGGGCCACAGCGATCTCACCGCCGGCGCCCTGATGGGCAGCAAGGATCTCATCGCGCCGGTGTTTGGCTGGCGCAAGAATCTGGGCACGGCGCCGGCACCCGAGACATGCGCCCTGCTGGCGCGCAGCCTGCGCACCCTGGTGGTGCGGGTGCGCCAGCAAAACACCAGCGCCCAGCGGATCGCCGAGGTCCTGGTGCGTCATCCCCGTATCCGCCGCGTGCTTTATCCGGGCCTGCCGGACTTTCCGGGCCACCGCGTCGCCGCAAGCCAGATGTCGGGTTTCGGCGGCATGCTCACCATCGAGGTGGACGGCGACGCCACGGCAGCGGCTGCGGTGGCAGACCGGCTCCGGCTGTTTGCGATCGCGCCGAGTCTGGGCGGCGTCGAGAGCCTGGCCACCCAGCCGGTCACCACCACCCACCACGGCTTAAGCGAGGACGAGCGCGATCGCCGCGGGATCACAGGCGGCATGATTCGTCTTTCCGTCGGTCTCGAGGATACCGATGACCTGGTCGCCGATCTGGAGCAGGCCCTGGCATGAGCGAGCCCATATACCTCGATTACAACGCCACGACGCCCGTGGCGCCGGAGGTGTTCGAGGCCATGGTCCCGTTCCTCCGCCAACATTTCGGCAATCCATCCTCCGCGCATGTCTATGGGCGACGGGCCGCCGAAGCGATCGCCCAGGCCCGCGCGCAAGTCGCGGATTTGCTCGGCACCCAGGCCGACGAGATCATATTCACCGGCTGCGCCACCGAATCCAACAACCTCGCGTTGCGGGGCGTTGCCCGGGCATTGCGGCATAAAGGCCGGCATATCATAACCTCCGCCATCGAACACCCGTCGGTGACGGCCCCTCTGGAACGGTTGCAAGGCGATGGCTGGGAGGTCACCGTGTTGCCGGTTGACGCGCACGGCCGTGTATCGCCGCACGATCTGGACGCCGCGCTGCGCAAAGACACCGTTCTGGTGTCTATCATGCACGCCAATAACGAAGTCGGCACGCTCCAGCCGATCGCCGAGCTGGCCGCCATCGCCCGCGCCCGCGGCGTTTTGTTTCACACCGACGCGGCCCAGTCCGTCGGCAAGATCGAAGTCGGCGTCGACGCGCTCGGCGTCGACCTTCTTACGATCGCCGGACACAAATTGTATGCCCCGAAAGGCATCGGCGCGCTGTATGTGCGACGCAAGACACGGCTTTCGCCCGTGCTGGTCGGCGCCGGCCAGGAACGGGGACTTCGTCCCGGCACGGAGAATGTCCCGCATATCGCGGCCCTCGGCGCGGCCGCCCACTTGGCCTGCCTGCGCTTGCCGGGGTGCACGGCCCGCCTGCGCACGCTGCGGGATGCATTACACAGCCAACTGGCGGCCGCCGTTCCGGGGCTGCGGCTTAATGGGCATGCCGAGCAGCGGTTGCCGAATACCCTGAACGTCTCTTTCCCTAAGATGAGCGGCCGGGCACTGCTCGCCGAGGCCCCCGAGATCGCGGCCTCCGTCGGTTCGGCCTGCCATGAGGAAGGCGAGGCCGTGAGCGGGGTTCTCGCGGCCATGGGTCTCGATGCCGGGCAAGCCCGCGGCGCCGTACGCCTGTCGCTTGGCGCCGCCACCAGCGAGGACGAGGTTTGCCGCGCAGCCGCTATCCTGATTGCCGCCAGCCGGCGCCTTGCCGGCGGGATGTGAGGCGGCCCCACGCGAGGATTAGGACTGCTGTCGTTCGGGGGAAGTCCTTCTAGTAGATCGTTTCACAAATAAGTATCCAATACTAGGGCCTGGTTAACCCGAGATCGAAGTTGCTCCAGCGGAAGACCACCGGCTGCTCGTTCCATTCGGCAATCCCTTTCAGGATGCGCTCTTTCAACTCCGCTTTCGAGGAGACGCGGATATGCCGCAAGAAGGTGCGAGCCATCCTGGAGAAGGCCGTCTCGACGAGATTCAGCCACGAGCCGTGCTTGGGGGTGTGGACGTATTCGAAGCGACCGGGGCGGGTCGCCAGATAGGCAAAGGTTTCTCGGGAGATATGGGCCGAATGGTTGTCCAACACGACCCGAATGACCGCCTCGGGAGGATAATGCGCGTCCAGGTGCTGGAGCAGGGCGACAAATTCCCGACTCCGGTGACGTTCCTCGACATGGGCGATGATCTCGCCGGTATGGAGATCCAGGGCCGCCAGGATCGACAGGGTCCCATGGCGGACGTATTCATAGTCGCGTCCGACACCGGGGTGGCGATGGGGGACGGGGCCTAAGTCGGGCGCGGTGTTGGCGAGGGCCTGGACGCCCGGCTTCTCGTCGATGCTCACCGTGATGACGCGACCGAGATCTTCGGGACCCGCATCGGATGACCCCGTCCTCTGGTCGTTTTGGAGGTTGACCTCCTGGTAAACCATCAACACCTCGGCCATTTTCCGGTCAAAGTCCGGGTCCTTTTTTTCCAGATAGTAGCGAATCCGATGCGGTTTGATGTTGGCGGCCGCCAGAATCCGCCAGATCGTTGTTTTCGTCGCGCGGCCCAACCGGGGGAAGCCCGCGTTCTGCGCGCGTCCCCGCACAAAGGCGGCCAGCGCCGACAGTGTCCATAGCTCGGCCGCCAGCCCCTGGTCCCTGGGCTTCGTGCAGGCGAGGCTCACGACCCAGCTTTTGGCTTCTTCCGTGATCTCCGGTTCCTTGGGCCGATGATACCGATCCTTAAGGCCTGCCGCGACACCCGCCGCCAAGGCCTTGTCCACGCATTTGTAGAGGGTGCGGCGCGTCAGCCCCAGTTCCCGAGCGATGGCCGAGATGGTCATCCCCTGCGCATAGCGCAGCAAGACCCGGGCCCGCTCAACCTCGCGTTGCGGCGCCGTCCGAGATCCCGACAGCCTTTCCAGGATCCCCTTCTGTTCCTCAGTGAGCACCAGCGCGGCGCGTCCCGTCTTTCTCCCCATGCCTCCCCTCCCGCGAAAACCGATTCCCGGGGAAGAAGTGTAAACCACTGCAGGGTCTGTTTGTATACGATTTATTGAAACTGACTACTAGGCGCTCTTCGCGTCGCCCGCCAGGCCCTTGGCGGGACTGGCGTTGAATTCGAACTCCCCGCCCCTTACCCCGACCTCGATCACATCCCCGGGGCCGAACCGCCCCTTCAGGATCTCCTGGGCCAGCGGATTCTCGAGATATTGCTGCACCGCGCGCTTGAGCGGCCGCGCCCCGTACACCGGATCGAAACCGGCCTCCGCCAGCTTATCCACCGCCGCATCGGTCAGCATAAGGCCCAGATCCCGGCCCCGCAGACGCTCCACCAGGTAACCCAACTGGATGCCGGTGATGCGCCGCAGATCCTCGCGCGCCAGCGGATGGAACACGACGATCTCGTCCACGCGATTGATGAATTCCGGCCGGAAATGCTGGCCGACGATCTCCATGACCGCGTCTTTCATGCGCTGGTAGTTGTCCTCCGCCGCGAGCTCCTGGATGACCTGCGACCCCAGATTGGACGTCATCACGATGATGGTGTTGCGGAAATCCACGGTCCGGCCCTGGCCGTCGGTCAGGCGCCCGTCGTCGAGCACCTGCAGGAGGACGTTGAACACATCGGGGTGGGCCTTCTCGACCTCGTCTAGCAGGATCACCGAATAGGGACGCCTGCGCACGGCCTCGGTCAGATAACCGCCCTGTTCGTAGCCGACGTATCCCGGAGGGGCGCCGATGAGCCGCGCCACCGAGTGTTTCTCCATAAACTCGGACATATCGATGCGCACCATCGCCTCGTCGGTATCGAACAGGAACGACGCGAGCGCCCGGCACAACTCGGTCTTGCCGACCCCGGTCGGCCCGAGAAACAGAAACGAGCCGTTCGGCCGGTGCGGATCCGAAAGCCCGGCACGGGACCGGCGTATGGCGTTGGCCACCGCCTGCACGGCCTCATCCTGGCCCACGACCCGCTTGTGGAGCTCCTCCTCCATGCGCAGGAGCTTTTCCCGCTCGCCCTCCATCATCCGCGAAACAGGGATCCCCGTGGCGCGCGATACGACCTCGGCGATCTCCTCCTCGCCCACGTCCTTGCGCAACAGCCTCGTGGGGGCCGGCTTTTTGCGCGCCGCGAGCTGCTTTTCGAGCTCGGGGATGCGTCCGTACTGGAGCTCCGACATGCGCGCGAGATCGCCCGCGCGCCGCGCGCTCTCGATCTCGACACGCGCGCGATCGAGTTCCTCCTTGATGTGCTGCTCGCCTTGCAGCTCGGCCTTCTCCGAGCGCCAGATCTCCTCGAGCTCGGCGTATTCCCGCTCCAGCCGCCCGATCTCCTCTTCGAGCGCCGCCAGACGCTTGCGCGAGGCCTCGTCGGATTCCTTCTTCAAGGCGACCCGCTCGATCTTGAGCTGGATCAGACGCCGGTCCAGCCGGTCCATGGACTCCGGACGCGAATCGATCTCCATGCGGATGCGCGCCGCCGCCTCGTCGACGAGATCGATCGCCTTGTCGGGCAATTGGCGGTCGGTGACGTAGCGGTGGGACAAAGTGGCGGCCGCTACCAGCGCGGGGTCGGTGATGTTCACGCCGTGGTGGACCTCGTATTTCTCCTTCAATCCGCGCAGGATCGCGATCGTATCCTCAACCGTCGGCTCGTCCACCAGGACCTTCTGGAAACGCCGTTCGAGCGCCGCGTCCTTTTCGATGTACTGCCGGTACTCGTCCAGGGTCGTCGCGCCTATGGCGTGGAGCTCGCCGCGGGCGAGCGCGGGCTTTAGCATATTGCCCGCGTCCATGGCCCCTTCCGCCCGGCCCGCGCCGACCATGGTGTGGATCTCGTCGATAAAGAGGATGACACGCCCCTCCTGCTTGGCGAGGTCGGACAGGACGGCCTTCAGCCGTTCCTCGAACTCGCCGCGGAACTTGGCGCCGGCGATGAGCGCGCCGAGGTCCAGGGCCAGGAGCCTGCGCCCGCGCAAGCCCTCGGGCACCTCGCCGTTGACGATACGCTGCGCGAGCCCCTCGACGATGGCGGTCTTGCCGACGCCCGGCTCGCCGATCAGGACCGGATTGTTCTTGGTGCGCCGCTGCAGCACCTGCACGGCGCGGCGGATCTCGTCGTCGCGTCCGATGACGGGGTCGAGCTTGCCTTGGGCGGCGCGCTCCGTGAGGTCCACGGTGTAGCGGTCGAGCGCGCCGCGTTGCTGCTCGGCGTTCTGGTCGTCCACCTTGCCGCCGCCGCGCCATTCGTCGATCGCCTTCTCGAGGGTCTGCCGGGACGCCCCGCTCTCGCGCAGGATCTGCCCGACCTCGCCCTTGTCCTCGAGCGCGGCCAGCAAAAAAAGCTCGCTTGCGATGTATTGGTCGCCGCGCTTCTGGGCGTACTTGTCGGTTACATGCAAAAGCCGGGCGAGGTCGTTGCCGATCGCGACTTCGCCGGCCGCGCCCTCCACGGTCGGGAGCCGATCGAGAAGGCCGTCCAGGCGGGTCCGCAAGGCATCCACGGCGATACCGGCCTTGGCCAGCAACGGCCGCACCCCCCCGTCCTGGTCGAGCAGGGCCACGAGCAGATGGGCCGGCTCGATGAACTGGTGGTCGCGGCCGACCGCCAGGGACTGGGCATCGCCCAGCGCCTGCTGAAATCGATTGGTAAGCTTGTCCATTCTCATTGCGGCGACCCTCTGTCTGCGCTCGCATTGCAAATGGGGGGGATTGGGGGGAGTTTCAAGCCGCCGGGCCCGGGCCTTGCCCACCCGTAGAGGCCGATTCGACAGAGCATCGCGCGGGACCGGGCCTTAACGCGCGAGGCCGGGCAACAAGGCCGTCAATCCGACCGCCATGAACTGCACCGCCATCGCCGCGAGGATCAGGCCCATGATCCGGGTCGCGATATTGAGTCCGGCGGTCCCGAGGCGTACGCCGATCGGCTCGGCCAGACGCAGCACAAGCCAGACCAGTATGCCTACGACCAGGATCCCCGCGCTCAACACCAAGCCCCCGCCCAGGCCTCGCGCCTTTTGGGCGTCGACGATGACGAGGCTGATGGTCCCGGGACCGGCCAGCAGGGGAATGGCCAGGGGGACGACCGCGATGTCTTCTTTCGATTCCGCCTCGGCATCTTCTTCCTTTGTGTGCCGGGCCGGGGTGGATTTGGCATGGAACATGGCGATGGCGATCAAAAGGACCAGCAGACCGCCGGCGAAGCGAAACGCCGGCACGCCGATCCCAAAGACCGCCAGCAGGCGCTGGCCGGACCAGAGCGCCACTATCAGGATGGCGGTCACGGCCGAGGCGGTCTTGGCCGCGATCCGTCGCATCTCGTCGCGGGACCGGCCGGCGGTCAAGGTCAGAAAAAGCGGAATCGCGCCCAACGGATTCAGGATGGCGAACACGCCGATCAGGTCCTTGATCACCACTACCCCCTTGCCAGATATCGTCTTCCCGAATGCCCGCCGCCTGCCCGATCCGACACGATTCAAACGCCGCGCCGGTCGTCAGGCCGGCGCGGCGAGCGCCAGCGAGAAATAACCGTTCGCCGCCTCCTCATGGCGGCACCACCGAAAACCGGCGGCCTCCAGGAGCCCCCGCATGCCATCGGGCGTGAACTTGCGGCTGATCTCGGTCAGCATAGTCTCGCCCTGTGCAAAGTTCGCGACAAGGGGGTGAAGTCAACTGCGGTTTTTAGGATAATCGGCCCTAAGTTATGGCGCGGCTATAAAGGTCGGTAAAAGAGGCGGTAACGAAGCTTGCCTAGCCATGTACCCCAATGGATAAATAGGACGCTCATGGATCTTATGCTCGTAAAATGCGGCACGTGCTTTCGAAGCCCGCTTAATTGCGATACCGCCTTTCTGCTCTCCGAACCCGAGAGCGCGCGAATTTTCCTGGGAAGGGTGCAAGCAGACCTTGCGGAGAAAGGTGTTGACAATGTGGATGTCGTGTTTAACCAAGCCAAACGAGATGCCAAGTGGCGTTACGCAAGCTCCGAGGATGACGACGATAGCGTGCTTCTCGACCCGCTGTTACGAATCAACAACTTGAAAATACCGCCTGCGAGCTTGTTTCGGATCGAAGACGCCATCACAGCATCCAATTTTCCAACCTCAATTTTCCAGGAGCGTAGTATCAGTCTGTATGTCTACGACAATCTCTTTGGGATACTTGAGTGGGATTTTACGCTCGACTGTGTCGAGCGCGGGATCACGACGGCGGACAAGTCGGCAATAGAGCTCTTGCTGCACGCTATCTCGGTAGAGCTGATGGAGGCTATTATTCAGATTGAGATATTCGGCCAGATTCACGAAGCCGCCGCCGGCTTACCGACAAAGGCCGTTAGGGGTCAAAAGCACGGCCTTTTGTACCTGGAAAAGGACCAGGATTATGTAGACCTGTTGATACGCAAGAAAGAGACTAAGGCCACAGCACGGCTCCCTGTTATCACGCCTAGTATTTTATGGACGGCGCGGCTCTATGTCTGGCCACATAGCGGAATGGATCAGGAACAAAAGCAATTTTTGCCCGCCTTGTTACATAAGGATACGATCTGCGTTGGCGTAGGTGGTTGCCGTATTTATTGCGCCTGGGGTTCCGGCGCCATTGCGAGCGATGCCGAGGTCGATGAAAGGGTCGTGCAAACTGTCGCCGGAATCCGAAGGGAGCTCCAGTATATTTTTGCTGTGACCAACGAGTATGCGAAGAGGACGGGTAGTGCCTATTTCCGGTCTTTGGGTGGACTGGCGCGGGGTGGCGCGGACGTGTCAGATTGGCTGGAAAGTGCTAAGACCCACCTCAGCCAAATGCTGTACATCTGTAAAGATCGGGACATGGGCTTACAAGGCTGGAAGAGCGAGTGCTTTGTCGCGTATATGCGGCTATGGAAAATCGAACCTTATATTGCGACTACGATTAACAAGGTCGATACGGCCCGTAATCTCGTGGAAACGATTCGCGCCAAACAAGGCGGTCGAATGCAGCGCCAGATCAAGAATATTCTCGCAGCCCTCGGGCTTATGGAGGCACTGGGCGTCATTACCGAACTCGCCGAGTATTCCCACAGCCCCGGCTATCGCCCGAGCACGAATTGGGGAATTCTGCGTGTTTTCCACCATTGGCGGCCCGATGCGACAATCTCCGTTGCAGCTCTCTTGATGCTATCGTTTTTGGTGGTGGCGATCCTGTATATGGGAAACTTGAAGGAGTGAGCTGGTGGATGCGCCGTACCTGAAGCAACTACTAGAGGCTTCTTTCCAGAATACCCTGCCCCCTGCTGTTCTCAAGGCGACAACGAGGATCGCGACCGAGCGCGCCTGGGTAGAACAATTGCTACGCGAAGGGGCCGGGAATTCGATTTACGGGTTTAATACCGAGCTTGGGCATCGCGACTTTGTGACGGTCGACCCCAAGGCCGGCTCCGATTTCCAGAAAGCGATCTTTGCCAGCCATAACATTAGCCCAAGCTACGCACGCGGCGTGTATCCTCGGCATGTGGCCTCACTCATCGGTTATGTGAAGGTGTTTCAATTGAGTCGGGGTGGGAGCGGTGTTTCCCGGGAAACATACGAGCATGTCATAAAGAAAGTCACTGACCCTGAGTTCTTTGCGCAAATCCCGGTTGGCCAATCGTATTCCTCAGGCGATGTGTTGCCCGCGACCCATTGGGCGAGCGCGGTATTCAACCTCGATAACCGGACGCCCTATGCCTTAAAGCCTGGTGAAATGATTGCATTGATCAATGGCAATTTTGTGCATACCGCCTTGGCCACTGACAATTATCGGGAGCTGAGGGAGCTAACCGAGTATGTGGTGGTAAGCGGTGCCTACGCGGGGCGTCTGTGTGAGTTGGCTGAGATTAATTATCTAAGGGAGCTATCGCCAGATAAGCGAGCGGCGCGAAGGGCGCTTGCTTATCTGGCTCGAACCGCAGACGGCAGGAAGAGCCTTTCGACCTCTCCTCAGCGGGCCGTCTCCATAAGGGCGATTCCCGACGTCATCATCGAGTTTTGTAGTGCGCACCACGCACTCGGGACCGAAATCGAGGCCTTGATCCCGGCGCGGTCCGCAAACCCCTTATTCGATCTCGAGCGTCAAGAGGTTTTTTCCAGCCCCAGTTTTTTGGCGATCGGGCTCGCCTTGGCTCAGAACAAGATGATTGAGGCCTTGCTCATGGTTTTGCGGGCGGCGGTAGCTAGACTCAGCTTCATTTTGTCGGGTCGGGTGGCGGGAATCCCCGAAGATGGCCTGGACGTGGCCGCAGAAGTCGGTCTCGGATTGATCCAGGTACCGAAAGAATTGACGGCCTTGGTCGAGTCCGCATATCAGAGGTATGGGCGGCGCGGATTCGCCTCGGGGGGTGCCACCTCTTATGGAATTGAGGACCTGTGGACTCACGGCGAGGGTTTGTCGCGGGATATCCATAAGTTGAGCCGTATCGTCCGGGATGTATTGCGGCGCGAAATCGCGGTCTATGAGGTTGTGAGTCGGCGCTTAGTGCCCTCTCGGTCGATGCACCTCTGCCGGGATCGCCCCTCGAAATCCTTGGAGATAGTGGCCGAGCTTCATCTTGTTGAGGGTGTATTGAGAGGTCTTACGAGTTTGACCGGTGAGCACTTTGCGGATTAGTACGAAGAATGGCACAGTGGAGCCAAAATGATCCTTTGAAAAGATGACAATTACGTCTACGCCCGATCTAGACTCGGTCAAGGCCGGGAGCCGCTTGCGCGTCCCTGACAACCCCTTGCGCGCCATCCGCGTCAGGCCCCGGGGCGAACGGTAATCCAAACAAGCGCACGAGCCTAATCCCCGCCCTCCCGCATCCCGCTTGGCCGGCACCGGAATCCTCTAGTGATTGCACGTTCCGCTCCATGACTCCTCCTGGTGATACAACCGGAAACTTCCTTGCTAGAATCGCGGTCATGTGTCGCCTTGCCGCCTATCTCGGACCGCCCGTGCCGCTGGCCCGCTTTCTTTTGGCCCCCGCGCACGGCCTGGTCGAGCAGTCCTATGCGCCCCGCGAGATGCGCGAGGGCCGGGTCAATGCCGACGGCTATGGCGTCGGCTGGCGCGCCGAGGACGGCAGTCTGGCGCGCCTCACCTACAGCATCCCGATATGGGCCGACCACAACCTGCCGGTGCTCGCCGAACACCTCCGTGCGCCGCTGTGGGTCGCCGAGGTCCGCAACGCGACCACCGGGCTTGCCAATCACCCGGCCAACACCCAGCCCTATCAGGGCGACGGCCTGCTATTCCTTCACAACGGTTATGTGGCCGACTTCCCGGCCGTGCGCGCGCGATTGCGCCGCGCCCTGTCCCCCGAAATCGAGTGCGCAATCGAGGGCACCACCGACTCCGAATACGTGTTCGCGCTGCTCCGCCAGATCCTGGCCACAGCGGACTTCGACATCCCCGAGGCCCTGCGTGAGACCGCGCGCCGCCTGTTCGACGAATTCGCCGCCGAGCGCGGCCTGCTCAACATCGTGATCACCGACGGCGAGCGGCTCCACGCCCTCCGCCACGCCGTGGGCGCGCCCTCGCCGACCCTCTATTTCACGACCGATGACGAAGACTACCCCGACGCGACCCTCATCGCCTCGGAACCCCTTACGGAGGGCGCGTATTGGCAAGCGATCCCCGAACATCATATCCTCACCGTCGGCGGCGATAAACCCGCCCAGCTCATATCGCTGTAAGCTTATGGACGCCTCGCTCTATACCACACTCCAGGAAACCCGCGGCACAGCCGAATCCCTGGTGCGGCAGCTTGCGCCGGCCGAGCGCCGACGCATGCACCATGGCGATCTCAGTCCGCTGCTGTGGCATCTCGGACATCTGTTGTATGTGGAGCAGCAATGGATCGGGGAGCGGCTGGGCGGGCTTGCCCACGATGCCGAGCGCGCCCGACTCTTCCGGCCGGACGGATTACGCAAGTCGGAACGCGGTGAACGGATGCCGGACCTCTCGGTGCTCTCCGAATCATGGAAGGAATGGGACGGGCGGTGTCGGGCGCTTCTGGCCGCGGCCGAATCGGCGTACCCTGGTCATCCGCTGCTTGCCCGGGACTTTATCCTGCGCTTCTTGATCCAGCACCACGGCCAGCACGTGGAAACCATGCGCCAGGCGCTCACGGCCTACGCCTTGAATGAGGACGCGGGCCGGTTCGTGCCGTCGCAGCCGCTTGCGCCCGCGCCGTTGTCGGCGCGCTACCGCGCCTGGCCCGGCGGGCCTTGCGCGATCGGGAGTGACGACGCGAGCAGCTATGACAACGAGCGTCCGGCCCACACCCTGACCTTGCCGGCGTTCGCGATCGCCGAGTACCCCGTCTCCAACGCCGCGTGTCTGGGGTTTATGGAAGACGACGGGTACCGGAACGATCGCTACTGGACACATGAAGGACGGCGCTGGCGCGACCACACCGCTGCCGGATCGCCCTGGCACTGGCGGCGCAACGCCCAGGGGCAATGGTATGGAATGGCGCATTCCGGACCCTTCGAACTGCAGGCCGACGCCCCGGTAGCGGGGATCTGCGCCTATGAGGCGCGCGCGTTCGCGCGGTATGCGCGCGCCCGGCTGCCCCACGAGGCGGAATGGGAGGCGGCGGCGCGCGCCGGACTCTTGCAGGGTGTGGGCCAGGTCTGGGAATGGTGCGAGAACCGCTTCTATCCCTACCCGGGGTTTCGGGCCTTCCCCTACCGCGGTTACTCCGTGCCCTGGTTCGACGGGGCGCACTCAAGCCTGCGCGGCGCGAGCGCCTGCAGCGTGCCGTCCATAAGACGCCCCTCCTTCCGGAATTTCCATACCGCCGACAAACGCCACATATTCTCTGGAGTACGCCTGTGCCGCCCACTGTATCCCATGCACTGATCGCCGCCCAAGTGAAGGCCGCCCTGGACGAGGACGTGGGGACGGGAGACCTCACGGCGCTTCTGGTCCCGCCGCGCACCGCGCGCGCGATGCTCAGTACGCGGGAAGACGGCGTGCTCTGCGGGAGCGAATGGTTCGACGAGGTCTTTACGCAAATCGACGCCGATACGCGCGTCGTCTGGCAGGCCCAGGACGGGGACCGGATCAGGGCCGGGGCGGCGCTCTGCGAGATCCAAGGGCCGGCGCGGGCGATCCTGACCGGCGAGCGCACCGCCATCAATTTCCTCCAGACCCTGTCCGGGACCGCCACGCTCGCGCGGCGCTACGCCGACGCGGTCGCGCACACCCGGGCGCGCGTGCTGGATACCCGCAAGACCCTGCCCGGCCTCAGGCTTGCCCAGAAGTATGCGGTCCGCTGCGGCGGCTGCACCAATCACCGCATGGGCCTCTACGACGGCGTCCTGATCAAGGAAAACCACATCGCGGCGGCCGGCTCCATCGTCGCCGCGCTTACCCAGGCCACCGAGCTCGCCGCCGGCCGCATGGTGGAGATCGAGGTCGAAACATTGGCCCAGCTCGAAGAGGCGCTGGCCGCTGGCGCCCCGCGCGTCCTCCTCGACAACTTCACCCTCTCCGACCTGCGCGCGGCGGTGGCGCAGACCGCGGGACGCGCGCTCCTGGAGGCCTCCGGGGGCATCACGCTCGCCAACGTCGGCGACTACGCCGAGACCGGAGTGGACTTTCTGTCGGTGGGCGAGCTCACCAAGTCGGTGCGCGCCCTCGACCTTTCGCTGCGCTTCTCCTGAACCCAGCCACCGTATTATGGTCGTCCCAGCGGCTATAGGGGTCGCTCACGCGGCCCCGATTCTTGTGGGCCACCTAACGGCGGCAATCAACACCACAGGTTCATTTGGTCCGGGCGCCGATCCTCTCGCTCCTGGTTTCTGATGGCCTCCCGGATCGCGGCCTCATCCCGTCCCCGACCGTTGAGACGAAATACCCCCGGGCCCAGAAGCGCAATCCTCCGAAGTTTCGTTTCCGTTCCCCTTACATGACATGCGTGCCAAATGAATGGCGCTCTTGCCTTTGATATAGCCCACCACCTGCGAAACCGCATACTGGGGCGGAATCGATATCATCATATGCACATGATCCGACATCAGGCGGCCCTCCTCGATCCGGGCGGGCCAACTCGCCCCGTCGGCGAACGGGAGGCAGGGAGGCACGGGCGGAAGTGAGCTTCCCCCTGATCCAGACAACCAACGGCGCAAGCCCGGCCCCGACCGTGCCAAGCGCCCAGCACTGGGCCGTAATGCCGATCAAGCTTTTCCCCGTGGGCCAGAGTAAGGGAGTGGACGCAAGTGGTTGCGGTGTAGGATAGAATGTCCATAAAGTACCGACAAGGAAGGGTGTGATGGCGGAAAAACGCCTTGACCGAGATACAGAGGAAGCCGTACGCCGCTTCCTCGCCTTAATTGCCGGTCGCTACGAGATGGCGGGCGCGATCCTCTATGGTAGTCGGGCGCGCGGTACACACCGTCCGGACAGCGACGCCGATGTCGCCGTGCTTCTGAGGGGGGCACCTCAACGATTCCTGCCAACCAAACTCACGATGGCGGATGTGGCGTATGACGTCCTGCTGGAAACCGGCATCGCCGTCTCGCCGCTGCCGATATGGCTCGACGAATGGGAGCACCCGGAGGCTTATCCCAATCCCGGCCTGCTCCAGAATATCGCCCAGGAGGGGATCCGTCTGTGATCGGTTCATTGACACCGCAAGTCTTGATGACTAAAGCGGATCGAGCCTGTACGTCGGCTCGCGCTCTGCTCGATCTGGGTGATGTGGACGGTGCCTGCAATCGCGCCTACTACGCCATGTTCGATGCGGCTCGTGCGGCCTTACTGGCCACCAACGCCCCTGTTAAGCCTGACATTGGCAAGACCCACCGCGGTCTTATCAATGCGTTTGGTGACCATCTTATCAAGAACGGGCCGATCTCCAAAGACATGGGGCGGCTTTTGAACCGCGCGGAGGAAATCCGCTTGGTTGCCGATTACAGGGGCGACTCAGTAGAGCGGGGCGATGCGGAGGAGATGGTAAAACAAGCAGAAACCTTCATTACTACCATACGCGCCCACTTCCTGCCGAAGGGCCCGAGCAACGACAACCCCGGAACGACACCATGACAAAAACCCCTTCGTCGCCCGCATGGCCCGCTGACGAGGAAATCAAACCGGCGGTTCTGGATTATCTCCAGAACCTGTTGGATGTGAGCACCATGGATCTGCATTACCTGATCGGCCTGGGGCGGGGCGCCGCGCGGCGCACGGTGGCCGCGTCGGGTGGACGGACGTCGGTGGCCGATCCGGCCTTGGCGCTCCCGGTGCGCCACTACTTGCGTTTCCGGACACCGCCCGACAGCTGGTTTCGCTCAGCCCCATCCCAAAGAGGTGTTTGAGCAGCTCAATGCCGAATGACATTATAGAATAGTTTTGCATGCGCGAACTCGGGCGCGTAAATCTCTTAACTGTCGATGATGTCCTCGACCTAACCACCAGCGGACCCGGTGTCCACCAAGGCGGCAACAATGACCTAGTATAATGTCCGTTGTCGACTGCTGGTGAGAGGTTGGAGTGGATGCATAACGAATAAGGTTAAATCGCGAAGCGAAGCGAGCCGCGATTTAACCGGTTGTTGGACGGGCCCGGACCAGAGGGACGGCTATGAAAATATCTTCGGGGGGTCGAGGGGGCACGCGGCCCGGTTGGGGCTGACCGGGGC
>DAIDMD010000169.1 GCA_027449165.1 Acidiferrobacter sp.
AATGCTCCCATCATTGATTCCAGTAAATTGTGAAACTTTCCAATATTAAGTGTCCTAGGCGCGGGCCTCTCCGTTACAGTCGCGGCCATGGGCGCGTCTTGGCGATGATGGCGCGATCGCTGCGATTTGGGGCCGGACATAACAAACGGGGGCATTGGGGATATGGCGGGGAATGGGGTGACCTACGGCTTTCATGGGGTGGCCGAGGCCGAGCAGGCCATCCTTCGGTCGATGATTGAACGGATATGCCGCCGGCTTCCCGGACCGGCGGTACACGCGCCGGCATCGGTCGCCCAGCTCGTATTTTTCGAGGGCCGGCCTCCCCTGCTGGACGCGCCCCGCGTGCGGCTCGTGCGGCTGGCAAAAGACGTCGACGCCCAAGGGCGCCGGGACAGCCTGCGCATGCCGCCCCATGTTACGGACCTTATCGAACTCTTCACGGATTTGGTTACGGAGGAGGCCCGTCCCCAGGGTCATTGTGGCCTCATGAATACGCTGGTCCGCTCGCTGTACGAACTCTTCCAGGGCGGCGGCGCACCCCACGCCCTGATCGATGGCGACGGCGGGGGCCTGGTCCTCTACCCGGCCGACCGGCAGTTCGCGTGGTCCGGCCGCGAGGACACCGAGCCTCTGGCCGCGCTTTTCCGGTCGCATAGGCTTCGGGGGCTTTCCCTGCGCCCGCTGGACGGGCCGGGGGTCGAGGAGGGCCGGCAACGGCGCGGCATCGAGCCCCTCTTCTGGCATATGGGTCTCGCGCACGCGCCTTGCGGTCTCTTACCGTGGGTGCGCCGGGACGACCTGCTCAAGATGCGTGCCTGGCCCTACCTGACGGGGCAAGGGCCGGCCACCGCCACACGGCTTGCGGCCGTGTTGCGGGCCAAGCCGCGCAGCGTGGGGGCGTTGGCGGATGCCGCCCGCGTCCCCGAGGCCGACGCCGTGGCCTTCGCCAACGCCGCGCTGCTGTGCGGCTTTGTGACACACGCAAGACCCGACGGCGCCGAGGCGATGCCGTCGGGGCCCCGCCTTCGGGAGGCGGGCGCCGGACCGGCGCGTGCCGCAGGGCTTCCGGGGATCCTGGGCGCCATTCGCGATGCCCTCAGGATACGGGCATGAGCGAGGAACTGAAACTTGTGTTCGCAGGATCGATGGGCGCCGGTAAGACGACGGCCATACGGGCAATCAGCGAAATCGCGCCGATCACAACCGAGGCGTCCAATACCGACCACACCGAGTTCGACAAGGAAGAGACCACCGTGGCCATGGATTACGGCGAAATCACCCTGGCCACGGGAGAGAAGCTGCGGCTCTACGGGACCCCGGGGCAAGCGCGGTTCGGGTTCATGTGGCCGATCCTGGCGGCCGGGGCGCTCGGCGCGATCATCCTTATCGATAACTCGCGGCCGGACCCCTTGGCGGACCTCGAGGTCTACCTCGGCGCCTTCCGGCCGCTCGCCGACGCTGGCGCCGCGGTCGTGGGCGTCGGGCGCATGGACCGTTACCCGCAGCCCTCGCTGGAGGCCTACGCCGAACGGTTGGGCGAACTCGACATCGTGGTACCCGTGATGCCCACCGACGTGCGGCGACGCGACGACGTCCTGGAAGTCCTCGAGGTGCTGCTCCAACAAATCGAGGCGACGTGCGGCGACGGCACAATCGGTGAAGACACGGGCGCCGATCGCGGGGCGCCGGGAGTGGTACTGTGAACGCGCGCATCATTCCCCCGGAGCTGGTGGCGGCCTTCGACGAGGAGATCCGCCGACTCCATGCGCGGGTATCGGGCGTCATCGGCTGCGTGCTCGCCACCACCGACGGCCGGCGCGTATCGGCGGTGGTCGGCAACGAGGCCGATCCGCAGCGGGTCGCGGCGATGGTCGGATCGATCGTGGCGCTCGGCGAGACCATAGGCCGCGAGGTCATGATCGGCCGCACGCAGTTTGTCGCGGTCAGCGCAGTAGGCGGGATGATATTGCTTCAAAGGGTGCCCGCGAAGCGAGACCTGCTGGTCGTAGGGACGCTCGCCCGCCACAACACGAACCTCGGGATCCTCCTGCACGAGACCGGAATCGCCGCCGAGGCCGCGGGCGCGGTACTCGACGAATGGCTGGGGCGCAACGGGCCGCCATCGTGATGGCGCAGGGGCATTGCGGCGGGGGGCCGCAGGGCATCCGCCCCTTGCGGATCGGAAATGTGAACGGAGGATGAAGTAACCCATGGCAAAAGTGGATCTGAGCAGTATCCAGGACATCGACGGCTTCATCGCGGCGGCACTCGGGGACTCGAGCAGCGGCATGCTGCTCGCGAGGACCGGCAGCGCCTCGGTGGATCTGGATTTGGCGATCGCCGGAAATTCGGAGGTGGTGAACACGAAACGCGCGCTCGTAGAACGCCTCAACCTCGACGACAAGATCGAGGACATTCTGATTACGCTCGGCAAACAATACCATCTCATCCGGCCCTTGGAGCGCAACGACAAGCTCTTTCTCTATCTGATGCTAGACAGGGCAAAGGCGAATCTCGCCATGGCGCGCCACGAACTAAGGGTCTACGAGAAGAGCCTGGATTTCTCATAGACAGGCGCACCTTCCGTGGGGCAGCGATGGGCCTGGGGGGCGTCCCGTCATGGGCCGGGCGCGCAGGCAAGCCAGGTCTTGCCGGTCCCGGTCGGGCCGGTGGCGATCACCGACTGTCCGTGGCAGATCCAGTCGGCAGTGGCCAGCAGGCCGATCTGGACGCGGGCCAGCCCGCGGCCGGGACGGGTATCGAGATCCTTGAGGCAGGCGGGGTGCTTGAGCCGGGCGAGCTGCAAAAGCCGGGTCAGGCGCCGGGTGTCGCGGCTGGCCATCTCGCGATCGAGCAGCAGGCCTAAGCGCTCCGCGAACGTGAGCTCGGCGCAGGCCGCCTGGGTGGCCTGTTCCTCCGGGGCTGGAATCCCCAAGCCGCATACGCACCAACACATTGCGATACTGAAACATCTCGAACCTCCGATTCGTCATCGCCGTCTCCCCGGCCGTAAACCCGGGAAGGTAGCAAGTTCAACAGGAAGTTCGAGCCTGCTTGCGGTGGCTGTCGAGGTACCTGTCGCCCGATCATTTAAGCCGCTTCGCGTTGTGAGGTGTCTTGGTCCTTCTCAGTAGGACGATTGAGCCATACCTCCGTAGGCAACGACCAGTTCCGAACGCCACGACTCCAGCGTTCGGGGTGCTGCGCGTGTGCGGCCTCGTAGATTTGGGTGCGACGGGCGAAGATGGTCTTGTCGATACCCGCATGGCGCTCCGCGGGACTCACGAATTTCATGGGATGCTGGGCCGTCGCGGCCTACGAAACATCGTTCCAGGACCTCTTTTATGGCTGCGCGCTACGCGGGAAATCGGCGCAAGCTGTAAGAACGCCGGGCGAGCGGACGAGCACGTGATGCCCCGCCCTGATTATCGCTCCTGCCGAAATACGTCGGTGACGAGAGACGCGGCGCGGGGCCCTTAAGCCTCCGCGCCGCTTTCCTCCTGCTCGTGAAACTGCTGGATATGGACATCGCCTTCCGGAAAGCGCGCCACGATATCCAGATCCCCGCCCATGGCCTCGATATAGCTCCGCAAGGTGCTGATGTACATATCCGTCCGGCCTTCGAGTTTTGATATCGCCGCCTGGTTCACCTTCAAGAGGCTCGCCAAGCGCTCTTGGGTCAGCGAACGGGCGTGACGCAACTCATGGAGGGCCATATCGACGCGCAGCTGCTTGGCCCGGGCTTGGGCCCGCGCCCGCGATTCCGGCGACATTCGGTCGCGTAATTGCTGATAAGGTTTACTCATGATTGTCCTGTTCCTTCTGTAGGCTGGTCAGGTGCTCGTCATAGAGCCGATCCGCTTGGGGCACGTACACCGCGTACCAGCGCTTATCACCCGTCTTATCGCCCCCTATCAATAGAATAGCCATACGCCTGGGGTCAAAGGCATAAAGCACCCGATAAGGCCGTCCTTGAAATTGCGTGCGTAACTCCCGCATATGTCCGTGGCGTGAACCGTTCACGCCCGAACTGTACGGAAAACGCAGCTAAGGTCCACCCTCCATAAGAAGCTGAACGGTGGCGTCAAGCGCCTCCTGTGCGCCTTCCGGTAGTGTATTCCACCACGCCTCGAAATCGTCAGTGTATTCGACCTCCCACAGGGCATGTGTATTCCCTAGAAGGAATATTTCGTCAAGGTCATTCTTCCGAGCTCCCGCGCGTCGGAGCGCGATTTCCCAAGACGCGGCAATCGATGAGGCCTCACGTCGGGGGCGCAAGGAGCACATGTTCGTGCATGCCGGTGATCCTTGCGAGGTGGTTCCTGGCACGCCAAACGCCGCCCTTGATCGGGGCGCATTCGCCCCCTGATCCTCAATCTTCCTCCGTACACTCCCTGAAACCGGTTGCGCGCTGGCGGGTCCTCCGGGCGCGGCAGGCGCGGGTGCGCATGCAGTCGCGTTGCCCCGGTCGCACCGGCGGCAGACGAGGGGCCCCACCGCAAAATCCGAGATCTGCCCCATCCATTGCCATGGCAGCGATTCGTCCGCGAAAAGCGCGGGATAGTCTTCCTTGTTTCACCTCGAATAGGTCGGGACGCTGGGCCGAAATGAGAGCGGGCCGTAACAGCAGTTATGATGTCTTGTGGTCAAGGCGCATCGATTCTTTGGGCACCCTGCCCGCGACTCCGGTGCAGGGAAAAACCCATTATCTTTCCGGACTGGTCAAAACTCAGGACCCCATGGCAAGTGGATTGTTGGGCCGAGCCCTGCGCCTGATCGAGAAGCGTCCGCTACGGGCGGGCGGCGCGGAGTCGACGGACATCGGGTAGATCCCCGCCGCGCAAGCCCGTCGCCTGCGATGTCACCCTTCTATCCAAAAAGAATAGTCCATCTTGAGGAACTCCTCATAGGGGACGTAATGCGAGGAATCCGACGAGAAGCTTAGGCTCACCATGCCATTGAATATGTTGACGGTGCCGGTGCGCAGATAAAACCGCCCCTCCGTGGACCGCAGCGTCCTCATATCGTCGAGAATTTCCCGTATCCGCTCGGCCGGAACCAGCGCAGCCTTCGGGTAGGGGGACTTCGGATAGGCAAGACAGATCCCGGGGTTGGTAAGCTCGTTCATGGCCAGGAGCCGGTACCGGAACGGGTCATCCGCGACCCAGACCACGGCCTGGCTGCTCGAGAAGTGCAGCATGACGTGATAGACGCCGTGGACCAGGATCAGCTCCTCCATCACCCGGATCACGGTATCGAGATGCGCATCCATCTTGCTCGCAAACCGCGATGCGCCTGCCGGGGCCTCGGCCCGCGGATAGTCCGCATCGACACGCCGGGGGAGGCGCGGATCCTCGTACAGGGCATGGGCCTGGGGCAGGTCGCGCAAGGCGAAGTCGGCGCCGACGAAGCCTAGCACCACCCCATCGGCACCGCGCACGAACTGCATGGCGGTGAGCGACGGCCGCAGCGCCCGCAGACTGATATAGGCGTTGCACAACACGAAGTCCGTTGCCTGGCCGCCGTCGCCCAAGTCCCCCCATTGCTGGTAGTGCTGCACACGGCTATTGGCCAACGCATCCCGCTCGAACATCGCCTCCTGGGTGTACGGCCGATCGGATCGGTCGCGCCCGAAGTGCTCGGCAAGCAGGCCGTCGCGGCTCATGTTGGAAGTGATCTGTCTGCCGTTTGCGTCCAGCACATACAGAAACTTGCAATAGGGCACGGAGGGAAAGGCATCCTGAAGGGCGGCCTCCATGGCCGCGCGGTCCCCCCAGACCCCGGCGCACCGGTCGCTTAAGGCGCGGAGCGGCTTGTAGAGGGCCCGGGCGAGCATGTTCCGCTGTTGCGCGACGGTCCCGTGCAGGGACTCCGGTCCTGACGTCATGGTATCGATCTCCTCGGCCAAAGCGCGCATCGGCGCAGCACCCCGGCATGAATCCAGTGTATCTAAAAAATCAGGGGCGCGGGAATAATCCCGCGCGCCCGTTAAAGGCGGCGGCGAAACGGTCGATTTCCGACGCCAGACCGTAGCGCCGCTGCATGCCCCGCCCGGACCGCCCGGAGATGCTCGTAGCCGACCCGCGCCCACGCCCCTGCGGGCGCATGCGGCCTTGGCATCTTGCCGCGCGATCCGCAGCGCCCCGGCCGCGTTTAGAAGCTCGCGGTCACCGAGGTGTAGAGCCCGTTGGTGTTGGGGATGCCGGCGACGTGGCCGAGCATGGCGTAGGCGAACGTCAGCGAAACACTCTTATTGGGGATGTAGGCCAGGAACACGTCCTTCCAGGCATTGCTCCGACTGACGGCGGGCCCGACCGCAAGCTCGTTTTGCGGCATGGCGCGGTATTCGCCGCCGACGACCACATGCGGATCCAGGAACACACCCGCCGAGACCTCGGGCTCATAGTGGTAACGACTGCTGTCGGTCGGCCCCTCGAAGCCGAACAGCCCATTGTAATTGGCGCGCGTGGCGTCGAGCGTAAAATCCAGCAAGGTCACGTGGCCAAGCAGGCCCTTCAGCCACACCTTGGTGAGCGCGAGGTAATAGCTGGTACCGCTGGCCTTGGCCCCCAGGGCCTTCATCAGGGCGCCGTCCTCGTTGTGGTGGTACTGCGCACCCACCGCCACCTGCGGCATCCAGGTATGCTGATCGGCGACCGTGTTGCCGAACACCCGCACCTTGACGCCGACGATGTCCTGATTGATCGCGGCGTTATCCTGCAACGGCGCCCCGGGGGCGCATAGAGATCCCGCGCCACAGGAATTGCTTCCCGACAGGACGCTCGCCAGGTACGGCCCCGTATTGCCGAGATCGAAGTTCTGCTGGGTCACCGAGATCTCGACGCGGTTGTCGATGCCGGCCGCGACCCCGTAGCCGTTGGCCTCGAAATTGGCGGTACTGGCATTGGTGTAGGATGCCGTGAAGCCGATTTGCCCCGACCCCCCGTAGCCCGCGATGAGCGCCCACGGCACGATCCCGCCCCCGGCGGCGCCGTTGATCGCGGTGATCCCGCCGGTGCCTGCGGGCCGGCTTTGTCCGAACAGGCCCCCGCCCTTGCCGGTCCCGGCGGCGTGCGCCGTAAGCGGCGCCCCCAGCATGCCGATACCGCACGCAACCGCCGCGCCGGCGCGCCACAGCGCATTGTAGACCGCGCGAAATAACGTACCTGACCCGATATTCTTCATGAGTTTCCTCGTGCGTTGTTTCCGGTTGTCATCAACGTACGCCGGACGCGGGGCCAAACTCCGTCCCCTCCGGCCCCTCCCTCCCCCGCCGCCGATGGGCGGCGGGGGCTGGGTCTTCTCGGTTTGCGGTGACGGGCCGATAGCAGCCCTACGATGATTGCGTCTGGGGACCGTCGGCCGACGACACCGCCCGCCATTGCCGATCCAATCCGCGGCGATAGATATGGCCCTGGTCATCGATCCGAAAGAGATGCAGCCACGCGTTCTCGACCAGGTTGCGCACCAGGGGGTTTCCGGCAATGACGTCGTCCATGGCCGCCTGCGGGGCCTCGATGAAGACGTTCAGGCGCATCGGCTCATGCATCCAGCGGTGGCCGTCATGCAGCGACTGCATGGCAAGACCCACCCGCAGATCGCCGCCATTGCCCTCGAGCACGCCTATGGACCCCCCCACCACGTTGTGCAGGACCTTGTTGCCGCTGCCGAACCGCGCGTTGTCGACGACCGACCCGTAGTACTGCATGTTGATCCAGTTGCCGACGACCATGGGCGCGCTCATGATCAGGTTCAAGGTCTTGAACTCGGCGTCGTTGCGCCAGTTGTAGTCGTGCAGAAAGGCGCGGCCGCCCAGATCGCAGCGCGCGGTCCGGTCGCGCGGCGCCGCTATGAAGGCGGCGTTGTTGGCGAGCGCCCACTCGGGCCGCACCTCGGCCCAATCGCGCGTGCGCCGCTTGACGTCGGCGGTCACACGGCCCTCGGGCAGCCCCCCGATGCCGAGGAACGCCGAACGCTCCATGCGCGTGAGCTGTCCCGCGGCCTCGAACCACTCGCGCAATTGCCGCACGTCGTCGGCGTGCGAGGGCGGTATGGCGCCGACATCGAACAGCGCCACCTCATCGGTCGTCGTGTCGTGCATGCCGGCCACGAACACCGTGTCGGCCGGGATGGCGATGCCCTTTTCCGCCAGACCCTTGCGGGTCACCGGATCGTTCAGCAAGGCGACCGCAATGCGCGCGCTGGCCTCGCCCGTCTGGCCGGCGCAGGCCCCGCAGTCGAGCGCGGTGGCCTGGGGATTGTTGACGGTCGTGCTGCCATGCCCGACCAGGACGACCAGCCTTGCGAAATCGCCGATCATACCCATGTTCCGCAGCGCGAATTCCGCCGCGGCGGGCCGGTCGGCCGCGGGAATCCCGCTCGCCGCACAGTCCCCCTGGCCCTGATCGCTCACGAGCCTCGGCCCCAGGCGTTCGCGCGCGGCGGCGTCCAGGCCCTTGGCGTCGGGATGCGATACGGTGCGGCTCCAGCCCATGCTGTCGCCGAACATCTTGGGGGCGTAGAGGAGACCTGCGGCCTCGACGAAGGTAAAGCACGACGAGGCCGACGTCTTGAAGATCTTCCAGGCATCGGCGGCGTGCAGGCGCGCGCGGCGCTTGGCGGCCAGATCGCCCGTCTGCTTGGCATCCGCGCCGACGACGTGCTCGCATATGCGGTACGCGGGATTAAAAAGGATCGGGAGATGCCCCTTGGCGGCCGAGGCGCCCAAGGGCAGATACTCCATCAGCACCCCGAAGAAGCCGGCGAACCCGCCCGTGCGCGCCTTGGGGGCCACAGTCTCGAAGGCGCGCCGGAAGATCTCGGAGCGGACATCGATGCAGAAGACCGCGTGCACGGGGGGCCTGTCCTTGCGCGGCGCCGGGATCGGGGCTGTCGCCAGCGAGGCGATGAGTTCCCGCTGATAACCGATCTCGAACGCCGTCTGCAGCAGCGCATCGGCCTCTTTGGCGGCGATGGGCGGTTGCGTTGCGGCCTTGGCGGCGACGCTGGCGTCCGTGACCATGGCCTGATACCAGCGCGCCTTCAGGCGTTCGCTGAATCGGAGCTTGTAGAGCAAGGCGTCCCAGCAGACCCGAATCGCGAGAAGATCGCGGAGCGTGTCGTCGTGACCTTTCGCGAGTTCGGCCTGCCAGCGCTTATAGCGTGCCCATCCCGCCCATCCGCCCACGCTGAGCAGCGCGGCATAGAGATAGTCATCGATCGCCCCCGACGGCACGGCGAGCTGCCGCAAGGCCCAGCCGATGGCGGCCTGCGGCGCGGAGGGCAGGCCCGCCACGGCCTCGCGCATCCCGCGCAGACCCACGGTCCGCGGGTTCTTGTCGAGGCGCGTAAACTCGCGCCATCCCTCGTAGAGCCCCTTGTCCTGCCACGGCATGGCCCATAACGCCTGGCCCTCATCGAAGTAGGCCGCGCAGTACTGGCTGATCCGCTCGAGGACGAAGCCCGGCCACTCCTGATGATCGAGCTCTCCCAGGATGTCGGTCACAAGGGCCAGCGGCTCCGGCCGGCCCGGCGCCTTGCGGGCCACCGCCTCCTCGAGGGTCGCAACATCCCATGTGCTCCCCGACTCGCGCAGGGCTGCGGCGAGATCGGCGCGGGTGATACGCCCGCTCTCGAGCTGCTTGCGGTAAAACGCCCGCGGCATGGTAAGCCCCTGGCCTGCCACCCGCTTCAGGGTCGCGTCGGCCTGCCAGAAGGGCTGGTCGGCCAAGCCAAAGTAAGGGTTGACCGCCACGAAGCTCTTGAGCGGCCACAGGGGCGCGATCCGCCCGCAGGCCGTGTCGATCCTGGCCTTCAACTCCGCGTCGATATCCGTGATTGCGCTCATGATTGCACCTCATGTGAAGGATCCGCACTCAACAGCCGCTGCCGTCCGGCCACACCGCCCGGCGTGGGCCCGAACCCGCGGACGAACTCGGTCAACATGCTGTCGGCGTAGAGACCGCCGTAGAAATGGACGTAGGCGGCGCGCCAGAAGGCCGTGCGCGACAGCCGCGGCAACAGCTGCTGAATGAGGAGCAAGGCCAGGAACGCCGCGGCGATCACGCCCAGCAAGACCTTCTGGGCGGCGCCCACATGCACGGGATCGGCCGGCACGCTGGCCCCCAGGAGATGAACGAAGGCCAGATGGAGCGTGAAGTACGCCGAGCAGACCAGCGCGCTCAAGGCCGTCATCCGCCCGAGGAGGCCGCCCATGCCGGTGGTGCGGGCGTTCAAGGCCTGCAACAGAAGCTGGGTCATGCCGACGGCGAGGATCACCGCCATGACGATCAACGCCGGCTGGCGCGGAAGCGCGACCCCGAACGCGGCCCCGACCCCAAACGCCATGAGGACCGCGATCACAAGCCCCAGGAGGGCGCGCCCCACGGTTGCGGCGGTCGACACGACGAGCTTCGGGGCCCGGAAATGTTCGACGACGCTCCCGGATGACAGGAAGGCGTGGGCCTTGTACACCGAGTGGGCGATGATGTGCAGAACGGCGATGCTGTAAAGACCCAGCCCGCATTCCATCAGCATGAAGCCCATCTGCGCACAGGTGGAGTAGGCCAGCGCCCCCTTGATGTTAGTCATGGTCATCATGGTCAACGACGCTATGACGATGGAGACAAGCCCGACTCCGGCGAGGACGTCGCCGGCCCATCCGATCTGCGACAGCAGCGGGCTGGCGCGCAGGACGAGAAATGCGCCCGTATAGATGATGCCGGCGTGGAGCAGGGCCGACACCGGCGTCGGCGCCTCCATGACCTGTATGAGCCAGCCGTGGGACGGGAACTGCGCGCTCTTTAGGATGGCGCTTACGACGATGAGAGCGGCGGCCGCCAACAGCGCCCCCGGCAACTGGCCCGAGGTATGGGCGAGCGCCTGGCCGATACCCGCCCATTGCGCGCTATGGAGCGTGCGCACGATGAGCACGAAGGCGGACAACAGGCTCGCGTCCGCGATCCGGTGGAGCAGGTACTTTTTGCGGGCGGCGAGCACCGCCCCGGGCCGGTCGCGATAAAACGCCAGGAGCTCATGAAGACACAGGCTGGTGGCGACCCAGGAGATCCAGAAGCCCCACACGTTGCCGGCGACGATGAGGGTCAGAAACGATCCGAGGGTCAGTGCAAGCCAGCGATGGAACCGGCCTTCATGCTCGTCGCCGTCCATATAGGTCTTCGAGTAGCGCGCCACGATCATGCCGACGAAGGCCACCAGGGTCAGCATGACGATCGTCAGGACATCGGCGTCGACGCTGATCGCAAGCGCCCCGAGATGCTCGGGCAGATGCGCGCTCAGATAGGTCCCGGAGCCGGTGGCCCCCAACCCGTAGGCCGCGGCCGCGAGGATGGCGCAGACCAGGGCGAACCAGGCGGCGAGCGTGGTCGCGGCCCTCATGAGTCGGGGATGGCGGTCGGCCCCCACCCCCAGAACCACGCCCGCGGCCAAAAGCGGCCAGGGCGCGACCAGCATAATTCGCGATGCCATTTCACTGATCATAATGAAGCACCTCCCAAAAGTTCGCTTGACCCGCCCACCGCCATGACCCGACCTCCCGTTATCCGGCGATCGCCTTCCCGTACGTCGGGACGCCCGATCGCGCGGGGCCCATGTGCCGGTGCGCGGCCCGCACCGCGCGCGCCGCACCCTCCAGACACGGGGCCACTGTATAACCCGTGCATGAATAATGAGAACTTAATATTTCCGATGATTGGTATTTACTATCGTCAAGTATTCTCAGGCACACCGAGGCGCCGGGCGATGCCGGCACCAGTACCGACATCGCCCAGGGGTGGCTGACGAAGGATCTAGGGGCAGCGAAAAGCCCGCCGGCCTTACCCTCCGGCTAGGGCGCGAAGCCTAAAACAGCGTATCGCTGTGGTGGACAACTTCTAGTTTCTGGTTCTGACGTTTACGCGGCCCGCCTATTGGCCACAGACGTTGAAAGACGCATGGAAAGAGCGCTCGGCCAACACCAAACATTCGCTGGTATATACTTCGAAGTTGTATGGCATCTTATCAGTGTCTCTATTGAGATTGAGCACGTCCATTCCAAGGGCCCCGATATATGCAATCTTTCTATCCGTACGTACGACTCGTAAGCTCAGTCGCGACTATTCTCATGGTAGCCCTTGCTACGGGATGCTCGAAAACTCCGATATCCGGAGTATTTGTGGATAAGGTGAGCCCAACTGAAATTGTTATGGTCCGCATGGTCGAGTCTCCCCCGGGACATCTCATGGGCTCGATAGCTTCCACAGCAGTAACCCGGAATGGATCTACAAGGTCCCACGAATACAATGTAATGGGTACTATTAACGGGCCTAATGTCAGCCTGCAGATTGGGACCGGCATGGCTGGCCTAGGAAGGTTCCTCGAGGCCCGCACTATTTTGGTCGGTAATCTGAGAGGGCACACCCTAACACTGAGTAGAGGTAATTCCACGGCGGAATTTCAGGAAGTTTCAGACGGCCAATACCAGAATGACCTAGCTGCACTCAATGTCGTCGCCCAACATACGGCCTTGGTGCTGCAATCGACGAAATCCCTCCTGGACGCGGCTTCGTACGATCGGCGGGTAAATTTGCGTCTACAGAGCTACCTTATGTGGGGCCAAGCAAGGATTAATCGTGTTCCTGATGTGCGCAGGTGGTACGCCAACCGGATCAGTCAGTACGCCAGGTGCCTTGCCCATATTGCGCCATTAGCTGCCGCGCGTGTTCCCGAATGGCGGTGGCAAGAGTGCGTTTTGAGTGTTGAGAACGACAAATACTATCGGGACCAGGAGGCCGCAAATTTTAGGGCTTTTTGGCTATACAATCAGAAAGCGGTCGGGCGGATTAACGGAAGCATCTCTAGCGCAACGACTCAATTTGCAGAGGCCGTACGGATGCTACGTTCATCTTGCCCATATAGGAAACCGAACTCCCGAAAATGTATGGCCCTTGTCCGGAAGCTACAAACTCTGGGTAGTTCCGGGCTTATAAATAAGGAGCTGCTCGCTGAGTTCCGGGCCATTGTGCCAAAAGTGAGAGGCGCGATTGAACAGGATATTGCGACGGGTTCGGCTGGAGAAGCGAAACTTTCCGGTATCGCCCGGCGCGTGGTACTTATTTACAGGGCAGCATGGAAGAAATAGCCGCGAGTTCGGCAGCAGTGCATTATGAGTGTCCTTGGCGACCGAAGTTGCACGAATGCAAATCAGTAGCGGTGCAGTACCCTGGGATATCTCAGAATCGGTTTGATTTTCTGAGGTGTCTCCGCTTCATCTGTGAATAGGCATGACGGGCTTTCTGCCATTACGAATACCCCAGCGCAGGGTAAACGAAAAACGTCCGACACGATGCCCTAACAGGAAATGGCGGCATTCGGCGTAGCGGCTCGCGATGGTCGGGGGGGTGGGCGCTTCCATCACGCGCATCGCGTGGACCCGGAACGCGGCCCGCCCCGCTCCCCCGCCGCATCGGCATCGGCGCCCCGTCGGCTGCCAGCATCTTGGCAGGCCGCGTCAAAGCTCCGTCTTGGAAGTGGGCGCCGCGGGCGTGTCCTCGCGGTACCCGTGGTCAACGGCCCAGACGGCGATATCCACCCGCGAATGGAGCTTCAGTTTGCGCAAGATCCGCTTGATGTGGACCTTGACCGTGCCTTCGGCGATACCCAGCTCGCGGGCCACGAGCTTGTTGCTTTTGCCTTGCGCCACCCGGCGCGCGATCTGCCGCTCGCGGCCGGTCATGGGCGCATCGCCTCCCTTTGCGCGCTGCGGCCCATGGCGAAGCGTGCGCGCCAGGATGGGGGCAAGCCGCGGCGACAGGACGAGATCGCCTTCAAGCGCGCGGCGGATGGCCCGTAAGATCTCCTCGGGCTCCATGTCTTTCAGGAGATAGCCGGCGGCACCCGCCTTGAGCGCCGCCACGAGATCCTCCTCGGCGTCCGACACGGTGAGTACGAGGACCGGCATATGCGGCCAGCGGGCGTGCATGGCGCGCAGGGTATCGAGGCCGGATTCGCCCCCCAGATTCAGATCCAGAAGCACGAGCGCCGGGGCCGTTGCGGCGACGGCCGCCAGGGCCTCGGCGTGATCGCGCGCCTCACCCGCCAAGGTGAGCCCTTCGTCCATGGCCAGCAATTGGCCGATCCCCTTGCGGACCAGGGGGTGATCGTCGACCACGAGGATGCCTCGATAATCGCTCATGAGCGGACTCCGACCCTGGCCCTGCCTTGCGCGGTGCGCCCGCGGGTTCGGTAGGCGGCAGGAACGAAGGCGAGTTCCACGCATGTGCCGCCGCGCGAGCGCCGCCCGATACGCAAGGTGCCGCCGATGTTTCGGGCCCGCTCGTGCATGATGGCAAGCCCATAATGGCCTGCGGCGGGATCCTGCGCGGCGATACCCACCCCGTCGTCCTCGATCCGCACGACCGCGCGCCGCTGGCGCCGCAACGAGAGCCGAACCCAAATGCGGTGCGCCCGGGCATGATGCTCGATATTCGTGAGCGCCTCGCGCGTGATGTGCAGGATGTCGACCTCCTCGTTGGCGCTCAAAAGCGCGTGCGAGAGATTGTCGGCAAGCCGCACGGGGATCCCGGCGCGGTGCGAGAACTCCTCGGCGGTGGCCGCAAGCGCCGCCTCCAGGCCCCGCTGGGGGATTTGCAGGCGAAACGTGGCGATCAGTTCGCGCAATTGCCGATAGGCGGCCGCGAGACCCTCGTCGATGTCGCCCATGATGGACGACAAGGCCGGATCGACGGCCTGGGCGTCCCGGGCGCGCAAGCGCGCCGCCTGGATCTTGAGGTAGGACAGCGACTGCGCCAGCGAATCGTGCAGGTCGCGGGCCATGGCGTGGCGTTCCTCGAGCAGCGCGAGGCGCCGTTCCCGGGCCGCGCGCCGCACCGCGCCCAAGGCCGCGCCGATATGATGTCCGACGGTCTCCACGGTACGCACCTGCCAGGCCTCCCACTGGTGGCCGGGCGGCAGGCCAAGCGACAGCGCCCCCTGACCGTCGGCCTCGGTGGCCATGATCGGCACGGACAGCACCCGCCCCTCGGATCCCGCGGACGGGGCCATGTCCCGGACCCGCACCTGGCCGCCGTTTAGGCAATCGCGGCAGGCGTTGTGGTGGCAGGGGAGCACGCGGCCGTCGCGCACGTCGGATGCGAGGATGGCGGCCGTCTCCGGATCCTCGCGGGTAAGGCACAAGATCGCATCGCGCGCCCCCATGGCCTCCTCCGTGGCACTCAGGACGTGACGGTAGGTGGCGATGTCGGAGGGCGCATCGGCCAGGCGCTTGCTGACATCGTACAAGAGCGCAAGCGACCGGTTCTTGCGCGCAAGCTCCCCGGTGCGCTCCTGGATCCGCCGCTCCATCGTCGCGTAGCTTTGCGACAGGCTCTCGGCCATCCGGTTCATGGCGCGGCCGAGCCGTGCCCACTCGTTTTCGCCAGCCGCCCGGACGCGAAACGAGAAGTCCCCGTCGGCGATGCGGGCGGCGGCGGTCAAGAGATCCGTCAAGGGCACGAGGATCGCGCGGCGCATGGCGACCGCGACCGCCCCCAGCGCCGCCAGGATGACCACGATGCCGGCGATCTGGCTGGCCTGGAGCCAGGCGATCTTGCGCCCGATGTCGTCTTGCAGGGCGACGACCACGGCATTGGCCCGGCGCACGAAGGCCCGAGCCGCGCGCACCGCCCAGGGCCGCGCGGGCCGCGCGGCTTGCCCCTGGGCGTAGGCCACAAGGCGCGGCTTCAAGGTCGTATGCCAGTCGCGCAGCAGTGCGGCGTAGCGCCGTTCCGGGATCGGGCCGATGCCGCGGCGAAGACTTGTCGTCAGGCGCGCGTCGTGGAGCGCAGCGGAGATGGCCCGGACGTCTTGGCCGACCGCGACACGCCGGGCCGCCGCACGAGGCCCCTCGAGTGCTGCCACCACCCGATAGGTCTGCATGCGTACCGTGCCGGCGATATTGACCGCCTGCGCCTCGCCCCGAGTGAGCTCGGTTATGGCAAGCGACATCATCATTTCCGCCAAGGATACCGCGACGATCAGCGCGAAGGATCCGCCGATCCACCACCGCAACGAGCCCTCTTTCATCATGCCGCGCTCCCCGGGGGCGGCATGACCCATGCTAGGGCCGTCCGCCTACCTCCTTTAATCATAATCCTGAAGACCTGTCGGCGCGAGCGGCGAAATTCCTAAATAATCAATGGAGTCGAGCGCCCCGCGTTACCTCTTTGGCGGTAATGGTGTCTTCGAAATCCACCGGATAGGTTCGGTTTTCCCACTCTACGAACTCCATTTGATGCTAGGGTAATAGAAGTGAAGCGATGATGGGCCCGCCGGCATGCGGGGTCGCGGTGCCGGCATCGGCCGGCGGCGCGCCGTGGATCCGGCCTCGGTCTGCGGCAAGGGGGACTGAAATGGGGTATTTCCTGGATAGGCTGTCGTATTTCACGAAGAAGCGGGCGGCGTTCGCCGACGGGCACGGCATGCTGGTCACGGATAGCCGCCAATGGGAAGACGGTTACCGCGGCCGCTGGCGGTTCGACAAGATCGCGCGCTCCACGCACGGGGTCAATTGCACCGGAGGGTGCAGCTGGCGGATCTACGTCAAAAACGGCCTCGTGGCGTTCGAGACTCAGTACACGGACTACCCGTGCACGCGCCCCGACCTGCCCAACCACGAGCCGCGCGGCTGCCAGCGCGGGGCGAGCTATTCCTGGTATCTCTACAGCCCGCACCGGATCAAGCACCCTATGGTCCGGGGCCGGCTGCTCGCCCTCTACCGGGCCGAGCGCGAGTCGGGCAAGGATCCGGTGGCGGCGTGGGCGGCGATCCAGGAAGACCCCGATAAGCGGCGCCGGTACACGGCGGTGCGCGGACTCGGGGGCTTCGTCCGCGCCACCTGGGACGAGACCACCGAGATCATCGCCGCGGCCCACGTCTATACCATCAAGACCCACGGCCCGGACCGGGTCATCGGGTTCTCGCCGATCCCGGCCATGTCCATGATCAGCTACGCGGCGGGCAGCCGGTATTTGAGTCTGATCGGGGGCGTGCCGCTGAGTTTCTACGACTGGTACTGCGACCTGCCGCCGTCGTCGCCCCAGACCTGGGGGGAGCAGACCGACGTCCCGGAGGCCGCCGACTGGTATAACGCGACCTATATCATCGTCGCCGGCACCAACCTGCCGATGACCCGCACGCCCGACGCGCACTTCTATGCCGAGGTGCGCTACAAGGGCGCGAAGGTGGTGGCCGTCGCGCCCGATTACGCCGAATACGTGAAGTTCGCCGACCTGTGGATGCCGGCGCGCGCCGGCACCGACGCCGCGCTGTTCATGGCCATGAGCCATGTGGTCTTGAGCGAATGGTACATCGCCCGTCAGGAACCCTACTTCCAGGAATACGCGCGCGAGTTCACGGATCTGCCGATGCAGGTCCTGTTGCGGCCGCTGGGCGACGGCTCCTACGCGGGCGATCGCTTCCTGCGCGCCGCCGATCTGGTCGAGTCCCTCGGCCAGGCCCACAACCCCGAATGGAAGACCGTGGTGTACGACGCGCACACCCGGACGTTCGTCTGCCCGAACGGATCGATCGGCTTCCGCTGGGGCGAGGACGGGAAGTGGAACCTCCGGTCCGAGGACGCCCGCAGCGGCCGCGAGGTCGAAGCGGAACTCACTTGCAGCGGCCGCGAGGCGGCCACGGTGACCGTGTGTTTTCCGCACTTCGCCCCCGGCGAGCCCGACGTCCTGCGGCGGCCGGTGCCCGTGCGGCGCATCCGCCTGGCCTCCGGCGCCGAGGCGCTCGTAAGCTCGGTCTTCGACCTCATGGTCGCCCAGTACGGCGTGGCGCGCGACGCGGGCGCCGACGAGCGAACCGCCTTTTACGACGACCCCGGCTGCGCCTACACGCCGGCCTGGCAGGAGAAGATCACCGGGGTGCCCCGCGCCGACGTCGTACGCACCGCCCGGGAGTTCGCCGACAACGCCGCGCGCACCCGCGGCAAGTCGATGGTGATCGTGGGCGCCGGGACCAACCACTGGTACCACAACGATATGAACTATCGGTCCATCATCAGCCTGCTGGAGCTGTGCGGCTGTGTCGGCCAGTCAGGCGGCGGGTGGGCGCATTACGTGGGCCAGGAGAAGCTGCGGCCCCAGGCCGGCTGGGCCCCGGTGGCCTTCGCGCTCGACTGGGCGCGGCCGGCCCGCCAGATGGCCGGCACGAGCTTCTTCTACCAGCACACCGACCAGTGGCGCTACGAGAAGGTCGACGCCGATAGCCTGCTCGCGGCCACCGCCGAGGCCCGCTACCGGGGGCATTCGCTGGCCGATTACGCGGTCGTCGCCGAGCGCCTCGGATGGCTGCCGTCGGCGCCGCACTTCAACGAAAATCCCCTGACGGTGTGCGCACGCGCCCGAAAGGCCGGCTGCGCGAGCGAGGGCGCGGTGGCCGCCCACGTCGCTGCGGAACTCAAGAGCGGCACGTTGCGCTTTGCCTCCGAGGACCCGGACGATCCGGCCAATTGGCCTCGCAATCTGTTCGTATGGCGGGCGAACCTCATCGGCACGAGCGCCAAGGGCCATGAATACTTCCTGAAACACCTGCTGGGCGCGCAAAACGGCGTGCTAGGCCAGGACGGGGAGGGCCGCGGCCATCGCGAGATCACCTGGCGGGACGAGGCCCCGATCGGCAAGCTTGACCTCATGGTCGACATCAATTTCCGGCTCAACAGCACCGGCGCCTATTCCGATATCGTCCTGCCGACCGCCACCTGGTACGAGAAGAACGACCTCAACACCACCGACATGCACCCCTTCATCCACCCCCTGACCGAGGCCGTGGAGCCCGGCTGGGAGAGCCGCAGCGACTGGCAGATCTTCCAGGCGATCGCCAAGGCCTTCTCGGAACTGGGGGCTCGGCACCTTGGGACGCGCGAAGATCTGCTCGCGGTGCCGCTCATGCACGACAGCCCCGCGGAACTCGGCCAGCCGCTCGATGTGCGCGACTGGAAACGCGGCGAGTGCGATCCGGTCCCCGGCAAGACCATGCCGCATCTGCGCGTGGTGGAACGCGACTACGGCGCCATCTACGGCAAGTTCATCGCCTTAGGGCCGCTGCTCGTCAAGGAAGGCAACGGCACCAAGGGCCTGTCCTGGGACACCCGCGAGGCCTACGAGGCCCTGGGCGACATCAACCGGCGCGTCACGCTCCCCGGCGTGTCCCAAGGCCTGCCGTCCCTGGAAAAGGACATCGGCGCCTGCGAGGCCATCCTGGCCCTGGCGCCGGAGACCAACGGCGAGATCGCGTTTCGGGCGTGGCAGGCCCTCGAACAAAAGACCGGGCTTTCGCTGACCCATCTCGCCAGCGCGCGGCGCGACGACAAGATCCGGTTCCGGGACATCCAGGCGCAGCCGCGCAAGATCATCACCTCCCCCACCTGGAGCGGGATCGAGTCCGAGCACGTGAGCTACGCGGCCTCCTACACCAACATCCACGAACGCATCCCGTTTCGGACGCTCACCGGGCGCGCCCAGTTCTACCAGGATCACGCCTGGATGCGCGACTTCGGGGAGTCGCTGTGCGCCTACCGCCCGCCGCTCGACATGAAGGCCGTAGGCGCCGTGCCCGCCGCCATGAAGGACGGCCCGCATCTCCTGCTGAACTGGCTTACCCCGCACAGCAAATGGGGTATCCACAGCACCTACAACGACAATCTGCGGATGCTGAACCTATTCCGCGGCGGCCCCACGGTGTGGATCTCCGAGGACGACGCGCGGTCGATCGGTCTGGCCGACAACGACTGGGTGGAGGCGGTGAACGCCAACGGCGCGACCGTCGCGCGCGCGGTCGTGAGCCAGCGCATCCCGCGCGGGGCGGCGCTCATGTACCACGCCCAGGAGAAGACCGTGAACGTCCCGGGCTCGCCCACGACCGGCAAGCGCGGGGGCATCCTAAACAGCGTCACCCGGGTAATCGTCAAGCCCACGCACATGATCGGCGGGTATGCGCACCTGGCCTGGGGGTTCAACTATTACGGTCCGGTCGGCAGCCAGCGCGACGAGGTCGTCCTGATCAGACGCCTTGACGACGCCGAGATCGACTGGCTGGAGCGGCCGCTCGACGCCGCGCGCGAGTCCGCCCTGGATCCGCCCCGCCGGTTCGCTTCGCAGGAGGAACGGTCATGAAGATCCGCGCGCAATTCGCCCTGGTGTTCAACCTCGACAAGTGCATCGGCTGTCATACCTGCTCGGTCACGTGCAAGAACGTGTGGAGCAACCGCCGGGGCGTGGAGTACGCCTGGTTCAACAACGTCGAGAGCAAGCCCGGCGTAGGCTACCCGAAGGAGTGGGAGCGCCAGGACAAGTGGCAAGGCGGCTGGACGCTCGAGGGCGGCCGGCTCAAATTGCGGCAAGGGGGGCGCGTCCGGGAGCTGGCCGGCCTGTTCGCAAACCCCAACATGCCTGCGATCGACGATTACTATCAGCCGTTTACCTTCGACTACAACCGCCTGGTGAACGCCCCGCTCTCGGAAGCGGCGCCCACCGCGCGGCCCCTGTCGCAGATCGACGGGCAGGGCCTGGACAAGGTCACCTGGGGCCCGAACTGGGAGGACGATCTGGCGGGACCCTTCGAGGCGCGCTCCCGGGACGCCAACTTCGCCGACGTCGAAAAGGAGATCTACTCGGCCTTCGCGCACACCTTCCACTTCTACCTGCCGCGCATGTGCAACCACTGCCTGAACCCGGCGTGCGTGGCCGCCTGCCCATCGGGCGCCCTGTACAAGAGGGAGGAAGACGGGCTTGTGCTGGTCGATCAGGACCGCTGCCGGGGATGGCGGATGTGCGTTAGCGCCTGCCCTTACAAGAAGGTGTATTTCAACTGGGAGTCCGGCAAGTCCGAGAAGTGTCTCGGCTGCTACCCGCGCGTCGAGTCCGGCCTGCCCACCGTCTGTTCCGAGAGCTGCGTGGGGCGTATCCGCTATAACGGCATCATGCTCTATGACGCCGACGCGGTGGCGCAAGCGGCCAGCGCCCCCAGCGAACAGGGCCTCTACCAGGCGCACCTCAACCTGTTCCCGGACCCGCATGATCCCGCGGTCGTCGCGCAGGCGCGCAAGGACGGGGTCCCGGACTCGTGGATCGAGGCCGCCCAGCGCTCCCCGATCTATAAGCTCGCGGTCGCCTGGCGCGTGGCCTTCCCCATGCACGCCGAATTCCGGACCTTGCCCATGGTCTGGTACGTGCCGCCGCTCTCGCCCGTGCAGTCGGCGATGGAGCAGGGGCGCCTGCCGGCCGGCGCCGACGGCCTGTTCCCGGACGTCTCGGCCCTGCGCATCCCGCTGCGCTACCTCGCCAACCTGCTTGCCGCCGGCGACGAGGCGCCGATCGCGGCCGCCCTCAAAAAATTGATCGCCATGCGGCTCTGGCAGCGGGCCCGGCACACCGGGGAGGCCCAGGATCCCGCGGTCCTGGCGGCCGCGGGGCTCGACGCCGCGCAGGCCGAGGAGATGTACCGGTATCTCGCGATCGCCGACTACGAGGACCGGTTCGTGGTCCCGACCAGCCACCAGGAGACCGCACTCGCGGATCCGCAAGCCTTCCAGGGAATGAACGGCCTGGGCTTCGGCAACGACGCCTCGGAGGGGACGGGCCCGCCCGATCTCTTTCCGCGCAGGCACACGCCAAGCGCCGAACCGGAGTTTCCGCTCGCCTGGCTGCCGCGGCGCAAGACCGGCGGCTCGTCATGAACGCGGCGATCCGAAGTCCCGCCTACGGCATTCTGGGGGCGCTCCTCGAGTACCCGGACGCGGCCTTCCGATCGCGTCTTCCGGAGCTGCGTGCAGCGTTGCCCGCCTCAGGCCTCGACCCCGGCGAAGAGGCCGATCTGACGCAAGTCGGCGCGTGGATGATGGAGACCGACGGCCTGGACCTGGAGGCGCTCTATGTCCGGACCTTCGACCTCGACCCGAAGGCCGACCTGCACCTTACCTCGCACCTGGGCGCCGACGGCGACCGCAACCGCGGACCCGACCTGATCCGGCTGGCGGCCCATTTCGAGGCGGCGGGCTGGGCCCTTGCGACCCGCGAACTGCCGGATTATCTGCCGCTCGTGCTCGAGTTTTCGGCGACCCGCGACGACGAGGCGGCCCGCGCCTTCCTGGCCGACGCCCGGGAACCGATCGGCGCGATCGCCGCGCGGCTTGAGGAACTCGACAGTCCCTATCTGCCGGTCATGCGGCTCGTCGCCCGCCGGGCGCACGGCGGGCATGCGGCTTCCAAGACCTGAGGAGGGCGCGTCATGAACGCGAATCTGTTGCTGTTTGGTGTGTACCCCTATATCGCCGGCACCGTCTTTCTCGTGGGCTCGCTCATCCGTTACGACCGCGAGCAATACACCTGGACGAGCTACTCGACCCAGTTGCTGGGCTCGCGGCGCAGCCTCACATGGGGCAGCAATCTCTGGCATATCGGCGTGCTGTTCATATTCGTCGGGCACTTCGTGGGACTGCTCACGCCGGCCTTCCAATGGCTGCGCGTGCCGCCGGTCACCCACCAGTGGATCGCGGCCTCCGCCGGCGTCACCTTCGGCCTGCTCGCGCTCGCCGGCGGCCTCGTCCTGCTTGTCCGGCGCCTTGGCAATAGCCGCGTGCGCGCCGCGGCCCACCCCACGGACCTCTTCATCCTGGTGTGGCTGCTCGCGACCTTGGGTCTCGGGCTTGCGACGCAGTTTGTGACCGTGCCCAATCTGCTGGCCGGCCATGTCGCCGACATGGAGATCCTAAGCCGCTATCTCAAAGGCATCGTGACGCTGCAACCGCACCCGGGGCTGCTCGCGCACGTCCCGTGGATCTACCGCCTGCACCTGCTGTTTGGCATGACGCTCTTTCTGGTGTTTCCGTTCACGCGGCTCGTGCACATCTGGACGGTACCCGTGAATTACCTGTGGCGCGCCTATCAGCT
>DAIDMD010000170.1 GCA_027449165.1 Acidiferrobacter sp.
CACCTGATCCCAGAGGGCGGCTATAACGCCATCCCCGCGATCTACGGGGACGGTTGGCTCATGGTCGGTGATGCCGGCATGTTCGTGAACGCCGTCCACCGGGAGGGATCGAATCTCGCCATGACCACCGGAAGGCTTGCCGCCGAGACCGTGATCGACCTCAAGGCGCGCGGCAAGCCTATGACGGCCCCGCATCTCGCGGCCTATCGCAAGGCCCTGGACGAGAGTTTCGTGATGAAGGACCTGAAAAAGTACCGGGACATTCCAGACATCATGGACAAGAACCGCCAGTTCTTTACTGCCTACCCCAACCTCGTAAGCCAAGCGGCGCATACCATGTTGACGGTCGATGGTGTCGATAAGAAGACCAAGGAGCGGGCGATCCGCAAGACGTTCACCGGCGCGCGGTCGGCCTTCGGCCTATTCGCCGACGCGTTCCGGCTCTGGAGGGCATTCGAATGATGCGCATAGAGGAAAAGCTTTTCCAAAACCGGTACCGGGTGGATGCCGGCCGCGCCCACATCGAGATCGCCGATGCCGATATCTGCGCCGTCCATTGCCAGGACAAGCCCTGCACCTTCTGTTGTCCGGCCGGCTGTTACGCGCTGGACAACAGTGGGCGCGTGACCCTGATCACCGACGGGTGCCTCGAATGCGGGACCTGCCGGGTGATCTGCGGCGAGCACCGCAACGTCCGTTGGGAATACCCGCGCGGCGGTTACGGGATCCTGTTCAAATTCGGCTGAGGCCGGGCCTGTCCGCTATCCTCGCCGGCCCGCCCGCGCGTCCCGGGTCCGCGGCCTATCATTCGGCGTAGGGCCTCCCGGATGGGCCGCGTCCACGCCGACGGCCTCTCTGGCGCCGCATCGGTACGATCGAGGCCCGGCGCTTAGGGGTGCCGGAATAAGCGAAATCCGCGACGGCGCCGCCAGACGCGGTGCGCCGCAGTCGCGCCTCGGGATGGTTGGCGGCCCAAGCAGGCCGATGGTCGTCAAAGAGGCCGACGGTCGTACCGGGGTTGCTGCGGGCATCACCCGCTTGCGCGGGCCAAGGCCTTTCCAAGCGCGGCCGCAGCATCGTACCCGACCCGCCGCCCCTGTAGGGTGGCATCGGTTCGATGTGGCGGCGGATCCGCCGGCGCATAACGCCGCGGGCGTCATGCCGGGCCGGACGGCGCCGCCGGCGACTACGCCGAAAACGAGTTACCGCAGCCGCACGTCGTGCGTGCGTTCGGGTTCTTCACGACAAAGCGCGCCCCCTTCAGGTCGTCCCGGTAGTCGATGTCGACGCCTGTGAGATAGGGCAGGCTCAGCGGATCGATCACCACCCGCACGCCGCCCTTGTCGATGATCCGGTCGCCGGCCTCGATCGCCTTCTCGAAGCAAAATCCGTACTGGAACCCGGCACAGCCCCCGCCGCCCACCCATATCCGCAGATAAAGCTCTCCGGGTCCCTCGTCGGCCATCAGCGCGCGCATCTTGTCCATCGCGCTCGCGCTCACCGTAATCGGGTCGTCGGTCCCGCCGATCGGCCCCATCTCTTCGGTGGGCGTGGGGATCTCCTTGAATGCCGCTTGTGCCATGGTCTGACCTCCGTGCAATGATCGGCCCGCGCCGATATCCGATGGGATTATTCGAAACGCGGGCGCGTCAAAGGACACTCAGCAAGTCCCATGCCAGACGGCCCTGCCGCGGGTCCCTCTGGGTCATCGCCGCCGAGCCGGCCGGCGGGGCGGCGCGGCCCGTGTCGCATAAGCGACGAATCCCTCCTGTTTTGTCCTGCCCTGTCGTTAACGCGACACAGCTTCTGGGCCCCGCGCCTTGCAATTGCGCCGCTGTCCGCCGCGATCGGCGCTGGCACGGCGTTTGCTGAACGACCATCAGGCGCGGCACGCGCGGGCGCCGAGTGTGTGAACCCGGCTTCGGCCATCGAGAGGAGTCTTGTCATGGAATCACAAGGATATCCGGGCGCGGCGGTTTTGCACGAGGCGGCCGCCCGGGGGGCGGCCGAACACAAGGGCTGCGGGGCCTCGGGTGGGGCCGGCAAGGCCAGTTGCGGATCGTCCATGGCCCCCGAGGACATGGCCCCGGGCGTCTGGGAAAAGGTCAAGAACCATCCCTGCTACAGCGAGGAGGCCCACCACCACTATGCGCGCATGCATGTGGCAGTGGCGCCGGCCTGCAACATCCAGTGCAACTACTGCAATCGCAAATACGACTGCGCCAACGAGTCGCGTCCGGGTGTGGTCAGCGAACGGCTGACCCCCGAGCAGGCAGCCCGAAAGACGCTCGCGGTAGCAACCGCCATACCGCAGATGACGGTTCTCGGCATCGCCGGGCCGGGCGATCCGCTGGCCAATCCCGACAAAACCTTCCGGACATTCGAGCTCATCGCCGGTGAGGCGCCGGACATCAAGCTGTGTCTGTCCACGAACGGGCTCGCGCTGCCCGACTACGTCGATCGGATCAAGGACCTGAAAGTCGATCACGTAGCCATCACCATCAACATGGTCGATCCCGACATCGGTGCCAAGATCTATCCGTGGATCTATTACCGGCACAAGCGCTATACCGGGCGCGAGGCGGCGCGAATCCTGCACGAGCGCCAGATGCAGGGCCTCGAGATGCTGACCGAGCGCGGGATTCTCTGCAAGGTGAACTCGGTCATGATCCCCGGGATCAACGACCAGCACTTGGTCGAGGTCAACAAGGCCGTGAAGTCGCGCGGCGCCTTCCTGCACAACATCATGCCGCTCATATCCGCTCCGGAGCACGGAACGGTGTTCGGCCTCGCCGGGCAGCGGGGCCCGACGGCGCATGAGCTCAAGGCCCTGCAGGACCGTTGCGAGGGGCAGATGAACATGATGCGCCACTGCCGGCAATGCCGCGCGGACGCCGTGGGGCTCCTGGGCGAGGATCGGTCGGCGGAGTTCACCACCGAGAAGGGCATGGAGGCGGAGATCGCCTATGACCCCGCGGCGCGCCGCGCCTATCAGGCGGCGGTGGAGGACACCAGAAACGAAAAGGCGGCGGCCAATAAGGCCGAGCTCGAGGGACTGCGCGGACGCCGGGCCGACGTCGCGATCCTGGTGGCGGTGGCCACCCGGGGCGAGGGCCGCGTGAACTAGCACTTCGGACACGCCAAGGAATTCCAGATCTACGAGGCGAGTACGGCCGGAGCCAAGTTCGTCGGCCATCGGCGCGTCGATCTCTATTGCCAGGGCGGCTACGGCGAGGAGGACGCCTTGCCGACCATCGTGCGCGCCCTGAACGATTGCACGGCGGTGCTGGTCGCCAAGATCGGCGGCTGCCCGCGCGAGACCCTGAGGGAGGCCGGGATCGAGCCGGTCGACTCCTGCGCCCACGAGTTCATCGACGCGGCGGTGCTGGCCTATTACAAGGGCTACATCGACCGGGTGGACAAGGGCGAGATCGCGCACGTCGCCAAGGGCGACGCGATGATCCGCCAAGGCGCCTACGTCGCCGCCTGAGCGTTACGCGACGATATCGGAAGACACGAGGAGACAAGCAATGCCCTACAAGATCATAAACTCGCAGTGCACGGCGTGCTCGGCCTGCGAGCCGGAATGCCCGAACAATGCCATCCGCGAAAAGGACGGGACCTATATCATCAAGGCCGAGAAGTGCACCGAGTGCATAGGGTATTTCGACGATCCGCAATGCGTCGCGGTATGCCCGGTCGAGAACACCTGCGTGGTCGACTCGAGCGTCCCGCGCTACCAGGCCTGAGGATAAGACCCATGTGCATGATCATTACGCCATCCGCGCTCAATTTCATGCGCCGCATGCTGCGTTTGGGCGGCAACCCGGCGTCCGGGTTTAGTCTGGTCGCGACCCCGGGCGGGTGTTCCGGGACCAGCGTGGAATTCGGCGTGGAGCCCGCGGCGCCGGATGGTTATGTGACGATGCAGTACGAGGGGATCACCATCCATATGCCGCCTGCGACCCAAACGCTGCTCAAGGGCTGCACCCTGGATTTCGCCGATACCCTGCATGGCACGGGCTTTGTCGTTCGGGATCCGAAGGGCGGCGGTTGCGGTTGCGCAACCGACTCCGGGGGCGCCGCGGTGGTCGACGTCAGCCGCTTGCGGCGCGGGCCCTAGGGTCCTGTACGCGCGCTGCGCGCAATCGGCAAGGAGGGCGAGCATGGATATCAATCGGGACGGCGATATCGTCGAATTGAATGGGCCACCGCAATTTACCTACGGCCAGAAGGTCCGTTCGCGCAAGACCGTGCGCAACGACGGGACCTTTCCGGGCAAGGACATAGGCGACGTCCTGGTCAAGAAGGGTGACGAGGGCTATGTGACGAGCATAGGGACCTTCTTGCAGCAGTTCTACATCTACGGCGTGGATTTCGTGGCCAAGGGCTATCGCGTGGGCATGAAGGCCCGCGAACTTGAGGAGATCGCCCCGGCCGACGGATCGGATCCGGGCTGCTGAACCCCGGCCGGGGGGGCGATGGGCGCCCCGCAGGGGCGGGGGACCTTGAAGGACGATGACGGAAATGGATGAGGCGGAGATCTATCTCGACCATAACGCGACCGGGGTCGTGGCGCGCGAGTGCCTGGAGGCGATGCTCGCGTGCCTGCGACCCGGGATCGGGAACCCATCGAGCGCGCACGCCCCGGGCATGCGTGCCAGACGCCTTCTCGGGGAGGCGCGTGCCGAGGTCGCGGAGCTCATAGGCGCCCTGCCGCGGGAGATCGTGTTCACGAGCTCCGGAACCGAGGCCAACCACACGGCCATACTCGGCGCCCTCGCCGGGCGCCGCGACCGGGGGCATATCGTCACGAGCGCGGTGGAGCATCCGTCGACCCTGCTGCTGCTGCGCCACCTCGAGGGCCTGGGGGTGCGTGTGACGTATCTGCCGGTCGATCGCGAGGGCCGGATCGCCCCCGATGCCGTGCGCGATGCCATCGCCCCGGACACCGCGCTCGTGACGCTCATGTGGGCCAACAACGAGACCGGCGTGCTGTTTCCGATCCCGGAGATCGCCGCGATCTCGCGCGTCTTGGGCGTGGCGCTCCATGTCGATGCCGTACAGGCGGCCGGCCGGATCCCGATCGATCTCGCCGCGGTCCCGATCGATATGCTGTCGTTATCCGGCCACAAGCTGCACGCGCCGCCCGGCGCGGGGGCCTTGTTTGTGCGCAAGGGCTTCACAATCGCGCCACTCCTTTGGGGGCACCAGGAGCGCCGGTTGCGCGGCGGCACCGAGAACCTCCCGGCTATAGTCGGGTTCGGCAGCGCCTGCGCGCTTGCCAAGGAGGACCTCGAGGCCGAGGCCTCGCGCCTGGGCGCGCTGCGTGCCGATCTCGAGCATGGTATTGCCCAGTGCTGGCCGGCTGCGAGGGTCCACGGCGCCGGGGCGCCGCGGCTGCCCAACACCAGCAATATCGGCTTTGGCGCCCTGGACGGCGAGCGGATCATGGACGCCCTCGATCGGCGGGGCGTCGCGGTCTCCTTGGGCGCGGCATGCGCCGCCGGCGGGATGGAGCCGTCGCATGTGTTGACGGCCATGGGCCTCGACCGGCGTGAGGCCCTGGGGGCGATCCGGTTTTCATTCGGGCGCTATAACACGCGGGTCTGTGTCGAGCGGGTCCTGGCCCTGCTCCCCGAGGTTCTGGGCGAGGTCGCCGCTCGGGCGGCGTGACGGCTATGAGGAGACGAGGGGGAGCGGGATGAAGGTCATGATACGCAAGGCCAAAGACGGCGTGGTATCCGTATACGTCGCCAAGAAGGATCTGGAGGAGCCGATTGTGGCCATGGAGCGGCCGGCGATGTGGGGCGGGCGCGTGACGCTCGCCAACGGCTGGCAGCTGGAGCTTCCGGCCCTGGCCGCCGAGACCGCGTTGCCGATCACAGTCGACGTTCGGCGTATCGGGGGGGCGTGAAGGCGATGCGGGAATCCGATTGGGATCGTCTCCAGGGACTGCTCGAGGCCGACGGCCCGCCGTCTTTGCCGGCGTTGCGGCGCGCGTTCCCGGGGCTTGCCTTCGTAGGCTGCGATGCCTCGGATATGGCCGGGCAGACGCCGTTTCGGGTCACCCCGGCGGCCGACGTCTATCTCATGGACGGGCGCGATCACTGCATCGCGGTAACGCCCGACCTTGCCGCGGCCACCGGCCTTCTGATCGCCGTGCGCGAACGCCCATGACCGGCTTTAAGGTCCGGGCGGAGTCCTGGGACGTCACCTTCGCCGACCAGGAGCGCATGCGCGCGGTCGCTTTGGGGAGTCCGGCCGCGCAGGAGGCCTGGCTTGCCGCCTTCGAGACGCGTGCAGCCGCGCGTCTTGGCCGGCGGTACGCCATCGCCTTTGCGCGCGCCGCCGATGGACTCGAGCGGGTCCTGGGGGCCTATGGGATCGGATCGGGCGACGAGGTGATCGTATCGGCCTACTCCTGGCACGAGATCGCGCGCGCGGTGTGGCGCGCGGGCGCCACACCGGTCTTTTCGGACATCGACTACTGGTCGGGTACGCTCAATCCCGAGAAGGCCGAAGCCAGGATCGGTCCGGCCACGCGCGCCATCCTGGCTGCCAACACCAACGGCCACCCCGCCGACTGGGGGGCGCTGCGGGCGCTCGGCGAACGCCGGGGCCTTGTGCTGATCGAGGACTCGACCGAGGCGATCGGCTCGGCCTACGAGGGGACGCCCGTGGGACGGTTCGGCGACGTCAGCCTGTTCGATTTCCGTGCGCGCGGGCCGATGGCCTGCGGTGCCGGGGCTCTGGCCGTGACCGACGACGCCGGGATCGCGAAGGCGCTCTGTGCCGATGCCGGGACGCAGAGCGCCGCGCCGATGAGCGCGCTGACCGCTGCGTTGATCGAGGGCCAGTGGGGGCGTCTGGACGAGACGCTCGCTGCGCGCGGGCGCGTCGCGTCGCTCTATGCCCGCCACATCCGCTCCTTCGAGGGGATCAAGGACCCCTATACCGGGCCGCGCGTCACCGCCCACCATGCGTTCACCTTCCTGGTCCACCTGGGCGCGCGCTTCAGCCGCCAGGCGCGCGACGCCATCGTCGCCGATCTGCGCGACGGGGGCATCGAGGCGCGTCCCTATGCGACCCCGCTCTATCGAGACGCCGAGTGCCGGCGGCGGGGTTTCTCGGGGACCGGATGCGGGTTGACCGACAAGATCGCCGATCGCGGCATCGCGCTCCCGTTTTACTCCGGGCTTTGCGAGGAGGAGATCGCGCTTGTCGTCTCGGCCCTGAAGGATGCCTCGGTCAATGTCGGGGCGGGCTCGGCGATCTATCTCTAGGAACGGGACGAGCGCGGCGGGCACCGTCCATTTCATGCGCCACCAACACGCAAAAGGAGCATAGAACCATGATCATCCCCAACGACTTGCACAAGGCCCTGGCCGCACGGCGCGTCATCCCCTACGTGGGCCCGGGGGCGCTCGCGCTCGATCCGGCCTGTCCGGTGCCGGCGACCCCGGAGGACCTCGTCTGGCGCCTCACCGGGAAGGCCGCGGTTCCGCACAAGATCCGGGGGAACCTCACGGCGGCCGCGCAGTTCATCGAGAACTTCAAGCATCGCAAGACCCTGAACGCCCTGATGAGGGATGCGTTCGCCGCGAAGGCCGCGCCCAACATCCTGCACGACTGGCTCGCGGTCTCCGGATTCCCGCTCGTGGTGCATGTCTGGTATGACGATCTGTTGCGACTCGCCCTAAGCGGGCGCGACGACTGGGGGCTCGTGCAGGCGGTGAGCCAGGCCGAGCATTACGGGGACTGGGTGCATTATTTTTGGCCCGACGGGGCGCGCGCCGGGCGTGCCGACGCCGACGGCTGGAGGACCCTTCTCTACGAGCCGCTCGGCGCGATCGAGCCCGCGTGCAACTTTCTCGTGTCGGACTCGGATTTCGTCGAGGTCCTGACAGAAATCGACATCCAGACGCCGATCCCCGCGCGCGTGCAGGCGCTGCGCCGCGATCGCGGCTTTTTGTTTCTCGGATGCCGGTTTACGACCCAGATCGAGCGCGCGTTCGCGCGCCAGATCATGAAGCGCTCGCGGGGTCCCCACTGGGCGGTGTTGCCGGGCGATCTTACCCGCAACGAGTCCCGCTTCCTCGCCGAGCAGGCGATCTCGCCGATCGCCGCGGATCTGGCATCCTTCGGGGACCGGCTCGTGGCCGACCTCCCCGCGACCGGCCTTTGCGCGGTGTCGTAAGCGCCCGGGCGGCGCGCGCCCCGTCGCCTCAGCCCGCTTCCACGCCGATCCCGAGGGGGGCGCGCCGCCCCAAGGCCAGGCGCGCCTTGCGGCGCACGGCCTCCACGGTCAGCGGTTGGGGCAGAAGTCCTTGGGCGCCACAGGCCAGCCAGCGCCGGTCCTCCGGTCCATTCGGCGCCCCCACCCTGACCAGGATGCGCGTCGCGGGGCTTGCCTCCCGGATCCGGTCCATGGCTTGCGAACCGTCCGGTTCGAGGGCCCCGGCGCCCACGATCACAAGTTCGGGCCGGCGTTCGCGCAGGCGCCCGAGCGCCTCGCCGAGCGCGCGCCATTCATGGGTCTCGTATTCGTCTTGCAGCATGAATTGCAAGGCGGCGCGGCTGACCTCGCAGGGGTCGATCACGAACACGCACCGGTTGGCCACCGCCTCGTCGCTTGCTACGCCGACTTGCATATTCCGCGCTCCTTTAAGTTATCGCCAGTGGCGCAGCAAGTTTCGTTCCGCGCCTGCCGCTGCCCGCCCCTGCGGGATCCCAGGGTCCCCCACCGGGCGCCTCTGTTGGGTTCGAGACAAGTCGCACATTCGGACCGCGACTTTGTCGCAAGGCCGACAGGACTTCCCCCGAAAACCGCCGTCTGCACGCCATTTTCGGGTGGCACGGCATTTGCTCTTATGGGCCCGTACGGCAGCCGTCGCCGGATGCCACGAGTCGAGGCGCGAACGCGGCCGCCGCCATGAAGTCCGTCGGGCGCCAACGGGTCTGCGGCCGTTCTGGAAACGGATTGGGAAACCAACGCCACGAAGAGTCTTTACATATAAGGAGATAGGAAATGACGGGATTACGGCAAATCGCTTTTTACGGCAAGGGCGGCATCGGCAAGTCCACCACCTCGCAAAACACCCTGGCCGCGCTCGCGGAGATGGGGCAGAAGATCCTCATCGTCGGCTGCGATCCGAAGGCCGATTCCACGCGCCTTATTCTGCATGCCAAGGCCCAGGACACGATCCTGAGTCTCGCGGCCTCGGCCGGCAGCGTCGAGGATCTGGAGCTCGAGGACGTGATGAAGATGGGCTACCGCGACATCCGCTGCGTGGAGTCCGGCGGCCCGGAGCCCGGGGTCGGCTGCGCCGGGCGCGGCGTGATCACATCGATCAATTTCCTCGAGGAGGAGGGCGCCTACGACGGGGCCGACTACGTCTCGTACGACGTGCTGGGCGACGTGGTGTGTGGAGGCTTCGCCATGCCGATCCGCGAGAACAAGGCCCAGGAGATCTATATCGTCATGTCGGGCGAGATGATGGCCATGTACGCCGCCAACAACATCTCGAAGGGCATCCTGAAGTATGCCAACTCGGGCGGCGTGCGGTTGGGCGGGCTCGTCTGCAACGAGCGCCAGACCGACAAGGAGTACGAGCTCGCCGAATCCCTGGCGAAGAAGCTCAATAGTCAGCTGATCCACTTCGTGCCCCGCGACAACGTCGTGCAGCACGCCGAGCTAAGGCGCATGACCGTCCTCGAGTACGCGCCCGACTCGAAGCAGGCCGACGAGTATCGGACCTTGGCGCGCAAGATCCACGAGAACGTCGGCAAGGGGACCATCCCCACGCCGATCACCATGGACGAACTCGAGGATCTGCTCATGGAGCACGGGATCATGAAGCAGGTGGACGAGTCCATCGTGGGTAAGACCGCCGCCGAGTGCGCGGTCGCCTGATGACCTTGACGCCGGCCGGGGGGCGTCCCCCCCGGCCGCATTGACAGGAGTTCGCTATGGATCTGACATTGGACGAAGTAAAGGCCCGCAACGCCGAGGTCATCTCGGAGGCGCTTTCCGTCTACCCCGAGAAGACCGCCAAGAAGCGCGCCAAGCACCTGAACGTCTATGAGGGCGACAAGCCCGACTGCGGCGTGAAGTCGAACATCAAGTCGGTGCCGGGCGTCATGACGATCCGCGGGTGCGCCTATGCGGGCTCCAAGGGCGTCGTGTGGGGGCCGATCAAGGACATGGTCCACATCTCCCACGGCCCGGTCGGATGCGGCCAGTACTCGTGGGCGGCGCGCCGTAACTATTACATCGGCGTCACCGGCGTCGACACCTTCGTGACCATGCAGTTCACGTCGGACTTCCAGGAAAAAGACATCGTCTTCGGCGGCGACAAGAAACTCGACAAGATCGTAGACGAGATCCAGAGGCTGTTTCCGCTGAACCACGGGATCACGATCCAGTCCGAGTGCCCGATCGGCCTCATAGGCGACGACATCGAGGCGGTCGCCAAGAAGAAGTCGAAGGAGTACGACGGCAAGACCATAGTCCCGGTGCGTTGCGAGGGCTTCCGCGGCGTGTCGCAGTCGCTCGGCCACCATATCGCCAACGACGCGGTCCGCGACTGGGTCTTCGAGAAGGGCTCCGACAAGGCGCCGCTCTTCGAGAGCACGCCCTATGACGTCGCCATCATCGGCGACTACAACATCGGCGGGGACGCCTGGTCGTCGCGCATCCTGCTCGAGGAGATGGGGCTTAGGGTCATCGCCCAGTGGTCCGGCGACGGGAGCCTGGCGGAACTCGAAAATACCCCCAAGGCCAAGCTCAACATCCTGCACTGTTACCGCTCGATGAACTACATATCGCGGTACATGGAGGAGAAGTTCGGGATCCCGTGGGTGGAGTACAACTTCTTCGGTCCGTCCAAGGTCGCGGAATCCCTGAGGGCGATCGCCAGCCACTTCGACGACCGGATCAAGGAGGGCGCCGAGCGGGTCATCGCCAAGTACAAGCCGCTCATGGACGCGGTCATCGCCAAGTACAGGCCGCGCCTCGAGGGCAAAAAGGTCATGCTGTATGTCGGCGGACTGCGTCCGCGGCACGTCATAGGCGCCTACGAGGATCTCGGCATGGAGGTCATAGGGACCGGCTACGAGTTCGGCCATAACGACGACTACCAGCGGACCACGCATTACGTGAAGGACGGCACGCTGATCTACGACGACGTCACGGGCTACGAGTTCGAGCGGTTCGTCGACCGCCTGCAGCCCGACCTCGTGGGGTCGGGGATCAAGGAGAAGTACGTCTTCCAGAAGATGGGCGTGCCTTTCCGGCAGATGCACTCCTGGGACTACTCGGGACCCTACCACGGCTACGACGGTTTCGCGATCTTCGCCCGCGACATGGACATGGCGATCAACAATCCGGTCTGGGGCCTCACCAAGGCCCCCTGGAACGCGGGGCAATGACCCGGACATCGGGCGCCCCCATCGAGCGAATGGAGAGTACGTATGAGCCAGAATCCTGACAAAGTCCTCGATCACTTCACCTTGTTCCGGTCTCCGGAATACGTGGATATGTTCGAAAACAAGAAGGCCTTCGAGAATGCGGTCCCGGTGGCCGACGTCCAGAGCGCCGCCGACTGGACCAAGACCCGCGAGTATCGCGAGCTGAACTTCGCCCGCGAGGCGCTGGTCGTGAATCCCGCCAAGGCCTGCCAGCCGCTCGGCGCGGTGTTCGCCGCGCTCGGCTTCGAGGGGACCTTGCCGTTCGTGCATGGTTCGCAGGGCTGCGTCGCCTATTATCGCAGCCACTTCAGCCGGCATTTCAAGGAGCCCACGTCGTGCGTGTCGTCGTCGATGACCGAGGATGCCGCGGTGTTCGGAGGCCTCAACAACATGGTCGACGGCCTGGCCAACGCCTACAACCTCTACAAGCCGAAGATGATCGCGGTCTCCACGACCTGCATGGCCGAGGTGATCGGCGACGACCTCAATGCCTTCATCAAGACCGCCAAGGACAAGGGCTCGGTGCCCGCGGAGTTCGACGTCCCGTTCACGCATACGCCGGCGTTCGTGGGCAGCCACGTCACGGGCTACGACAACACCATGAGGAGCATCCTGGAGCATTTCTGGGACGGGAAGGCCGGGACCGAGGCCCCGCTCGTGCGCGAGGTGCGCGATAGCATCAACTTCATAGGCGGGTTCGACGGCTATGCGGTCGGCAACCTGCGCGAGATCAAAAGGCTCTTTACCCTCATGGGGGTGCCCCACACGATCCTCGGCGACAACAGCGACGTCTGGGACACGCCGACGGATGGCCGGTTCCGTATGTACGACGGGGGCACCAGGCTCAGCGACGCCGCAGCCGCGGTGCATGCCAAGGCCACGATCTCCATGCAGGAGTTCTGCACGCCAAAGACGCTGGCCTACGCCGCCAAGAAGGGTCATGAGGTCGTGGCCTTCAATCATCCCATGGGGGTGGCCGGCACCGACCGCTTCCTCATGGAGGTCGCGCGGCTCACCGGGCGCGCTATCCCCGAGGAGATCACTCGCGAACGCGGCCGCCTGGTCGACGCCATCGCCGATTCGTCGGCCCACATCCATGGCAAGAAGTTCGCGCTCTACGGCGATCCGGACCTGACCTTGGGGCTTACCGGCTTCCTGCTCGAGCTGGGCGCGGAACCCGTGCATATCCTGGCCACCAACGGCACGCCCGAGTGGCAGGCGCGCGTGCAGGCCCTGCTCGACTCGTCGCCGTTCGGCCGGGGCTGCCACGCCTACCCCGGCCGCGACCTCTGGCATATGCGCTCCCTGCTCTTTACCGAGCCGGTCGATTTCCTGATCGGCAACACCTACGGGAAGTTCCTCGAGCGCGATACGGGCACGCCGCTGATCCGCATCGGCTTTCCGATCTTCGATCGGCATCACCACCACCGCTATCCCTTGTGGGGCTACCAGGGCGCCATGAACGCCCTGGTGAAGATCCTGGACAAGATCTTCGACGTGACCGACGCCGATACGATGAGCCCGGGCAAGACCGACTACAGCTTCGATATCATCCGGTAGGGACGGCCCCTGCCCGCCCAGGGGCGGGCAGGGGCCTTGCGGGCGCGCCATGGCGGTCCCGGCAGGAGGTGACCATGGGCAAGGTGACGTTTATCGCTTCACCCTTCGACGTGGAGCATGTGATCAGGATCGAGCCGAACTGCCCGGCGACGCTCTTGAGTCTCGCGCGCCGGTTCCCGTGGCCGGCGCACAAGACCTGCGGCCAGGGTCTGTGCGGGGCCTGCGCGGTCCGGATCGTGTTTCGCGACCGGGAGCGCGCCCCGGCGCGGGTGATCCTGAGTCCGGACGAGAAGACCATTCTCTATCGGGCCGGCAAGCTCACCGACGCCGAATACCGGGCCGCCGACATCCCGGCCCACCCGGCATTCTGGCGGCTGGCCTGCCAGTACGTGGTCGAAGACGAGGACATCCTGGTCTTCGCTTAAGGCGCGGCGCGAACCTCATGGAGGCGATATGGAAGGCTTGTCCAATACCGTGCAGGAGGTCTTCAACGAACCGGCCTGCGGCAAGAACCTGGCAAAGACCGACAAGGAGCGCAAGAAGGGCTGTACTCAGGCCCTGCAGCCCGGGGCGGCGGCCGGCGGCTGCGCCTTCGACGGCGCCAAGATCGCCTTGCAACCCATCACCGATGTCGCCCATCTGGTGCACGGACCGATCGCCTGCGAGGGCAATTCCTGGGACAACCGCGGCGCCAAGTCGTCCGGGCCGCTCTTGTACCGCACGGGGTTTACCACCGACATCAACGAGACCGATGTGGTCTTCGGCGGCGAAAAGCGGTTGTTCCGCGCCGTAAAGGAGATCCTCGCCAAATACGATCCGCCGGCGGTGTTCGTCTACCAGACCTGTGTCACGGCGCTCATAGGCGACGATATCGAGGCCTTGTGCAAGGCCGCGAGCGCCCGCTTCGGCAGGCCGGTCATCCCGATCAACGCCCCGGGATTCGTCGGCAGCAAGAACCTCGGCAACAAGCTCGCGGGCGAGGCCCTGCTCGAGTACGTGATCGGCACCGAGGAACCGGCGTACACGACCCCCTATGACATCAACATCATCGGCGAATACAACCTCGCGGGCGAGCTCTGGCAGGTCAAGCCCCTGCTGACCGAGCTCGGTATCCGCGTGCTGTCTTGTCTGAGCGGCGACGCCCGCTATCACGAGGTGGCCTCGTCGCATCGCGCGCGGGCCGCCATGATGGTGTGCTCCAAGGCCATGATCAACGTGGCGCGCAAGATGGAGGAGCGCTACGGCATCCCGTTCTTCGAAGGATCCTTCTACGGCGTCTCCGACATGAGCGAGGCGCTGCGCGAGATCGCCCGTCTGCTCGTCGCGCGCGGCGCGCCGGGCGACCTGGAGGACCGTACCGAGACCCTCGTCGCGCGCGAGGAGGCGCGGGCCTGGTCGCGGCTTGCCGCCTACCGGCCGCGGCTTCAGGGCAAGAGGGTGCTTTTGATCACAGGCGGCGTCAAGTCGTGGTCGGTGGTCGCGGCCTTGCAGGAGATCGGGATCGAGATCGTCGGCACGAGCGTCAAGAAGTCGACCAAGGAGGACAAGGAGCGTATCCAGAAGATCATGGGCGACGAGGCGCACATGATCGAGGACATGACGCCGCGCGAGATGTACAAGCTCCTGAAGGACGCCCGCGCGGACATCATGTTGTCGGGAGGACGTTCGCAGTTCGTGGCCTTAAAGGCCAAGGTGCCATGGCTCGACATCAACCAGGAGCGCCACCACGCCTACGCCGGGTACGACGGCATGGTGGCCCTGGTGCACGAGATCGACAAGGCGCTTTCCAATCCGATCTGGGGGCAGGTGCGCCGCCCGGCGCCTTGGGCCGCGGAGGGCGTGTCGTGAGCGCGCCCGCCGCAGTCTTCGATCATGCCCCGGCCCCGGCCGCCAAGGCCTGCACGGTCAATCCCCTGAAGATGAGCCAGCCTTTGGGCGCCGCGCTCGCCTATCTCGGGATCGCGGGCTCCATGCCGGTCCTTCATGGGTCGCAGGGCTGCACGGCCTTCGGCCTCGTCTTGTTTGTTCGCCACTTCCGGGAATCGATCCCGCTCCAGACCACCGCCATGAACGAGGTGACGACCATCCTGGGCGGCGGCGACAACATCGAAAAGGCGCTCTTGAACATCCACAAGCGCGCCAAGCCCGCGTTGATCGGCATCGCCTCCACCGGGCTTACCGAGACCAAGGGCGACGACGTCGCAGGCGACCTGCGCCGCATCCGGGCGGCCCATCCCGAGCTCGACATGCCTATCGTCTACACGTCGACCCCCGATTACATCGGGGCATTCCAGGACGGATGGGCGAAGGCCGTCACCGGCATCATCGAGTCGCTCGCCCGCCCCGGCACGACGGTCAAGGGCCAGGTGAACATCCTGCCGGGCTCCCATCTCACGCCGGGCGATGTCGCCGAGCTGCGCGACATCGTCGCGGACTTCGGTCTGCACCCGATCGTCCTGCCCGATCTCGCGGGTTCGCTCGACGGCCATGTGCCCGACGACTTCAGTCCCACGAGTCTCGGGGGCACCACCGTGGCCGATATCGGCCGCATCGGCGCATCGGAGGCCACGATCGCGATCGGTGAGCAGATGCGTCATGCGGCGGAGGTCTTGACCGGCAAGACCGGGGTCCCGGCGAAGGTGTTCGACCGCCTCACCGGACTCTTGGCCGCCGACGATCTGTTCGCGTACCTGAGCGCGCTGTCCGGGCGGCCGGTGCCGGAGAAATACCGCAGGCAGCGCAGCCAGCTCGTCGACGCCATGCTGGACGCGCACTTCTTCTTCGGCGGCAGGCGCGTCGCGATCGGCGCCGAGCCCGACCTGCTCTGGACCTTGGGGGCCTGGCTCAAGGATATGGGTTGCACGCTCGCCGCCGCCGTGACCACCACCGACTCGCCGATGCTCGCGAATCTCGCCGCATGCGGCGCGCGCCTCGGCGATCTCGAGGACCTCGAGGCCGAGGCGCGCGACTGCGACCTTCTGATCACCCATTCGCATGGGCGTCAGGCCGCGCAACGGCTCGGCATCCCGTTGCTGCGCATGGGTCTGCCGATCTTCGACCGCCTGGGGGCGGGGGCCCGCATCATCGTGGGTTATAGGGGCACGCGCGATCTGACCTTCGAGGTCGGCAATATCTTTCTTGCCCACGGCCACGAGCTGCGGCCTGATGACGGGACCCCGGGTGCCGCCGGGGGAGGATGCGGCGGGGGCTCGGGGGCGGCACCGGCGTGCGCCGGCGCCTGCCGGGATCATCATTCCATCACGGAGGCTTGATCGCCATTAAGATCGCATTCGCCACGCAAGACTTGAAGCGCGTTGATGCCCATTTCGGTTGGGCCAAGAACATCGCCATCTACGAAGTGTCCGAGGACCGTCACGAATGCCTGGAGGTGCGGCAGTTCGACGGCGAGCTGAACGAGGACGGCAACGAGGACAAGCTCGGGCCGAAACTCGAGGCGGTCGCCGACTGCGCGATCCTGTACGTCGCGGCCATAGGGGGATCGGGGGCCGCGCGGGTGGTCGCGAAGAACGTGCACCCGGTGAAGGTCTCGAGCCCGGAGCTGATCGAGGATCTCCTCGCCCAGTTGCGTAAGGTGCTCGCCGGCACGCCGCCGCCATGGTTGCGCAAGGCCTTGCTGAAGAGCCGCCCGCGCACGTTCGCTTGGGACGAGGAGGCCGCCCATGGCGCAAAGTGAGGCCGTTATGGAGGGGGACGCGGCCCTGCAATCGCCGTTCGTCCGGGAGCTCGTCAAGCAGTGGCGGGCCCAGGACACCCACGGGGCCTGGGACGGGAAGACCGATTTGGATCTGCTCGCGCCCTATATCGTGGACAAGGCCAGGCGCCGGGAGATCCCGATCATAGGCGATCCCGACCCGGAGACCTTGTGGCGCCTCGAGCTTTATTACAACGCCGTGGGGCTTTGCGTCGAGCGCCTGACCGGGGTCATGGCCCAGCCCATGATCAAGATGCACCACGAGGGATTCGGGCGTCTCGTGCTGCTCGCCGGGCGGATCGTGGTGGTGAATAAACACCTGCGGGACGTGCACCGTTACGGTTATCCGAGCCTCGCGGCCCTGGGTGCCGAGGGGGACCGGCTGGTCGCCGACGCGGTCGCCATGATCCAAAAATATCCTGATCTGGCCAACTACGGAGGTTGAGACGGTGACCGGAGAGATCGCCGGGGACGACATCGAGTCCCTGAAAAAACGGGTCAAGAAACTGAGTTCCCAGGCCATCGAGCGCAAGATGAGGCTCCACGACCTGGCCGAGGACCTGCCGATCGGCTGGGAGACGATCCGCGAGGCAGCCGCCGAGACCTACGAGGCCTACGAGGCCTTGGCGTGCGCGCGCGCCGAGCTCGCGGCCGCCGGAGGCGGCGGTGGCTGACGTCGCGGTGACCATGCCGGACGGACGCAGCTGGGTCCCGCGCTTCGTCCAGGACCTGAACCGCGACAAGTGTATCGGGTGCGGGCGCTGCTATCGGGTGTGCGGGCGCGACGTCCTGCAACTCGTGGGCCTGACCGACGAAGGCGAGACCGTGCCGCTTGCAGTCGGCGGAGACGACGACGATGACGGCGAGTACGAGAAGAAGGTCATGACCATCGCCCGGCCGAGAAACTGCGTGGGTTGCGAGGCCTGCGCCAAGATCTGTCCCAAGAAGTGTTATACCCACGCGCCCATGCAGGAAGGAGGGTAGGATGATGAGGCAAGCCCCGTCGCACCAAGCCCCGGCCGCGGCGATCCGGCCGGACGACAGCGCGGTGACGCGCGCCTTCGCGGGCGTGCTCTCGCGATTCCATACGCTGGGTCTCGATCCCAGGGAGTTCTCGGCGCTGCGCCGCCTGCATCGCATCGACGCCGCGGAGGGGGCGGGCGCCGCGGCCAAGGACGGCGGCTGCGACCCCTTGCGCGCCGAGGAGCATGGCGAGCTCGTGGAGCTTCTTGTGGCCCACCGCGCCGACGAATCCCGGGAGACGCTGTGGCTTGCCTTCACTATCGCGACCGCCTGCCTGGGGGACAACCACCTCTGGCAGGACATGGGGCTTGCCGGGCGCGAGGAGCTCTCGGGGCTTTTGCGGCGGCACTTCACGCGGCTCTACGAAAAGAACGTCCACAACATGAAGTGGAAGAAATTCTTTTACAAGGAGCTTTGCCGGCAGGCGCAGGTGACCCTGTGCAAGGCCCCGAGTTGCCGCGTCTGCAGCGACTACGCGGCCTGTTTCGGGCCCGAATGACAACGAACCCCCGCCCGGGGCGCTTGCGGCCTCGTCCCGCGCGCGCCTTCGGCCCTATCCGGCGCCGATCGTTCCGGTAAGGCCTCGCGGCGGCAATCCACGATTGCCCGCCGGGCGGATCGCCGTCGCCGGCGGCGACGCCCTTAAGGCGCGCCGTGGCCGGTCTTTTCATCCCAAAGCCAGATATACCCCGACCCCCCCGATCCCCTCGACCGGCAGTATCGCGCTCCCGCGGCCCCGCGGGTGACGCGTAGCGGCAACCGGGCGCGCTCGGGCCCCTGCGGCCCTTCCGGCGCGGCGTCGCGCGGGCCGGATTGTCCCGATGCCTGGCCGCCCAGGATTTTCCCCTCCCCCGGGCCTGGGTGTCATAGGGCGTCCGCGCGGGCCAGGGTCCGCCGCCCGAGTCCCGGACGGCGCGGGGCGGGCATGGCACGCCCCGTGCATTGACCTGCAGCAGGATTCGGTGTACGGAATGGGCGGGCGGAACGGTTGTCCAACCGCGCGGCGCCCGCGGCCGCGGGAGGGCGGGGCATAGGGGCGATGGATAGGCGTTGGGGGTGGAGGATCATTGCCGTGGCATCGGGCCTGGTCGCCGGTGTCGGCCTGATCGTGGGATTTGCCGTATTTAGCGTGATGCGCACCGGTGCCGAAAGCACCCTGCGGCGCAATCTCGTCGCGGATCTGGCGCTGCGCGTGCACTGGGCCGGTCGCGACATCCATGACGGGCGGCTGCTGGTGCGCATGGTCGCAAGCCGCCCGTTTCTCGCAGATCAGCTGGCGGCGGCCGACGCGGGGCGTCCCGCGGCGCGCAAGGCCGTGCTCCGCGGGCTGCACGCGTTTTTGGCCATGCGGATCTCGGCGATCGCGCTCTATACGAACACCGGCGGGCTTTTTGCCGACGCCGGCCGCTTCATGGCCCATCCGGCCGTGGAGATGCCGCTGCGCGGCAAGCTTGGGACGACGCTCCTCTGGAGCGCATCGCGCGGTTTCGTGCTGCGCGTGGGCCTGCCCGTCCGCCGCGCGGGCACCGTGATCGGCTGGGTGATCGGGGATGTGCCGTTGCCCACGGTCGCGCACCTCCTCCGGGGTGCCGGGGCCCTGGGGGCGGCCGCCAATCTCAGTCTGTGCGGCCCGGCGGGTTCGCGCATGAGTTGCTTTCCCAATACCCTCGCGCCCGGCCGCGCCTTTCCCGATGCGGCGCGGACCTATGACGGCCGGCCGCTGCCCATGAGCTACGCCCTGGCCGGCCGCACGGGCTTTACGGTGACGCGCAACTATCTGGGGCGCCGGGTCGCTGCGGCCTTTCGCCCGGTCGGCCGCACCGGCCTCGGGATGGCGCTCACCATGGATACCGCGGCGCTTTACGCCCCGGTATACCGGGAATTTCTGGTGGTCTTGCCGCTGATCGTCGGCGTCCTGATCGCGGCGCTGCTCATTTTACGCTGGCAGCTCGCCCCGCTCGTGGCCGCGCTCGTCGCCTCGGAGCGTGACGCCCGCGAGAGCCACGCGCGCCTGCGCGACAGCGAGAGCTATGTGCAGGCGGTTTTGGACAGCGTCGACGAGGGGATCACTACGATCTCCGAGACCGGCATCATCGAGACCTTCAACCCCGCCATGGGGCGTCTCTTCGGTTATGCGCCCGAGGAGGCCATCGGCCAAAACGTGAGCCTGCTCATGCCCGAGCCCTACCGCAGCCGCCATGACGACTATCTCCGGCGCTATCGGGAGACCGGCGAGGCGCGGATCATCGGCAAGGGGCGCGAGTTGACCGGCCGGCGCAAAGACGGCAGCGAGTTCCCGGTCGACCTGCGCGTCTCGGAGTTTTCCCTCGGGGGCAAGCGCCGGTTCATCGGCACCGCGCGGGATGCCACGGCGCGCAAGGAGGCCGAACGGCGCATGGAATACATCGCGACCCACGACGCCCTGACCGATCTGCCGGGCCGTACCCTGATCCAGACCCGCATCGAGCAGCTCATTCGCCGCGCGGAACGCAGCGGCCAGATGTTCGCAGCCATGTTCGTGGATCTCGACAATTTCAAAGAAGTCAACGATTCGCTCGGACACGATGCCGGCGATCGCGTTCTGCGGCTCGTGGCCCGCCGGCTGCGAGAGACCTTGCGGGCCGAGGATACGGTCGGGCGTCTGGGCGGCGACGAATTCGTGGTCTTGACGGGGGCGCTCGTTACGCCGATGGATGCCGCGCTGATCGCCGACAAGCTCCTGCGGGTCCTTTCGGCGCCCTACTTTGTGGACGACCGCACGGTGCATTGTTCCGCGAGCGTCGGGATCGCGCTTTACCCGCAGGACGGCCGCGACGCCGATACCCTCTTGAGGCACAGCGATGCCGCCATGTACCAGGCAAAGCGCACGGGCCGGGGCGGGTATCGCGGTTTCGACGAGGCCATGAACGCCGCCTCCGGCGACCAGCTGCGGGTCGTGAGCGACCTGCACAAGGCCTTGAGCGTGGGCGAACTCGTCTTGTATTGCCGGCCGGTGCGTGCCTGCGCCGACGGCCATGTGACGGCCGTCGAGACCGTGCTCAAATGGCGCCACCCGGAGCAGGGCTTATTGGATGCCGACGACTTCCTGGCGATCGCCGAGGAGGCGGGGCTGGCCTTGTCCTTGGCCGAATGGACGCTCCGCGAGATCGGCCGCGAGATCCGCCGCTGGCGGGATCGGGGCCTGCGGCCGCCGCGCGTCCTCATCCGGCTGGGCGCCCGGGCGTTTCGCGACGCGCATCTCCAGGAGTCCTTCGGCGCGATCCTGGAGGGCCTGGGCGCGGGTCCGGGCTCCTTGGGCCTCGAGGTCGGCGAGGACGACCTAATGGACGACCCCGAGGCCAGTCTTGGGGCGCTTGCCGGCTGGCGCGAGCAGGGCATCGAGGTGGTGCTCGCGGAATACGGCGCGGGCCACTCAAGTCTTGCCTATCTCAAGCGTTTCGCGTTGCGCGCAATCCGCCTCGATGGCTCGCTCACCATCGACGGGTCCGCGGACGGGGGGATCGCCGAGGGTCCGGCCGCGGTCATAGCGACGCTGCACGCCCTCGATATCGAGGTGATCGCGTCCGACGTCGCGACCGCGGCGCAATACGAGGCCATGCGGCGCCACGGCTGCGACAGCTACGAGGGGGATTTCGCCGGCCCGCTGGTGCGTGCGGACGGCTGCGAACGGTGTCTTGCGCAGGGCCAAGCCGCCCAGCCCCCGATGGACTAGGGGCGGGGCGGCCGCCGGGGCCGATTCAGCGGGCCTCGCCCGCCGCCCCCGCCTCCAGGCGCTCCTTGCGGCGCGCCAGGCGCTTTTCCATCGCGCCCGGGCGTTCCGGGATGGTATTTTCCCCGAACAGGGATTGCTTCAGGAAACGAAACGCGAACCGCATGAGCGCGACGTCGTCTTGCATCAGCCGCTCGCGCTCCTCCGGGGCCACCACATAGACCTCGTCGAACGACGGCGTACCGACGAAGTCCCGGAACCCGTCCAGATCGTAACTCGCCAGGAAAAAGAGCTGGAGGCTCCGGTCGGATGGCTTGCCTATGGTCGGGCCGCACGAGCGCTTCTTCAAAACGACTTGGCGCCACTCGCGGTTCATGTCGTCGTAGACGTCGACGCCCTGGCTCTCGCGGTAGGCGCGCACCGTCTGTGTCTGGGGCTCGTCGTGGCCCAGGCAATGCTCTTCCTTGACGACGAAGTACGAGTCCTCATCGGTCGGCGAATCCTTCTTGCGCATCGACATGAGGCCGAGCGCGTAATACCGGCAGGCGGTGGGGCGATCTTCGTAGACGCCGCAGCCCTGCTCGGTCAGGAACGGGCACTGGGTCGTTTCGTCCCTGGTGCGCAGCTTCAGGCCCGGCACGCCGTGGCCGTCCATCTCGAAGGGCACCGTGTGCCGGAACAGGAATTCGCGCGCGGTCAATCCAAGCCGTGTCTTCAGGCGCAGGATGTCGTAGGGCGTGAGCTGGATGTCTATGCTCTGACAGCATTTGTTGAAGCAGGCGATCCGGTTGTGGCAGGCGAATTGGAACTGGTCGTCCAGATCGAGCTTCACCGGGGTTATGGGGCTTTGCGGCGACAGATCGGAGAGGGCTTGGCTCATGGAGGTTCCTCGTGGAAATCCGGGATACGGCGGATAAAAAAAGGGGGTCCCGCAGGACCCCCTCATTGTACCTCGTTTAAGCCTGCGAGTAACGCGCTTTAGGGCGCGGTGGGCTTGGAGACGAGGTCGACGTGCGGACGCTTGAACACGTTCCACTTCTTGGTCTTGCGGTCGTACGTCGAGTTCACGAAGCACTTCCAGTTCTTCTCGTCGACTATATTGAAGTCCATCCGGTAGTAGAAGCCCGGATACCGCGACTCCTCGCGGAACTGGATGTGCTTCATGTGGGCCTCGGCTGCCAGCACGCGGTGGTAGTTCTCCCACGCGCGGAGCAGCTCGTGCAGGTCCTTGGCGCGCATCTTCAACGCGTCTTCCTTGAGCATCTCGAGCTTCTCTTCGGCGACCGCCAGCATCTTGGCGTTGGTCTGGTACCAGGTCGCCACGCCCGCCACATACTCATCCATGATCTTCTGCAGACGGAACTGCAGCATCCGTGGGGTGATGTAGTTCGGGTTGACGTCGATGGCCGTCGTGTAGTCCTTGTGCTCCAGGAAGGTGCGGACCGGCCGGTAGATCTCCTCCACCAGGTCCTTCACCGGGGTGTCGAGCTCCGGCACCCAGTCCTTGTTGTCGAGCGCGAACTTCACCATGCCCTTGGCGGCAATCCGCCCTTCGGCATGCGAGCCCGAGGAGAACTTGTGGCCCGAGGCGCCCACGCCGTCGCCGGCGGTGAAGAGCCCCTTGACGGTGGTCATGGAGCGGTAACCCCAGTGCCAGTCGTCCGGCGCCCCCAGGTCCTCCGGACCCGAGACCCAGATGCCGGAACAGCCCGAGTGCGAGCCGAGCAGGTAGGGTTCGGTCGGCATGAGCTCGGAGGGCTTCTTCTCGGGCTCGATGTTCTCGCCCGCCCACACCCCGGCTTGGCCGATGCACATGTCGAGGAAGTCCTCCCAGGCCTCGGCCTCGAGGTGCTTGATCTCCTTCGGGGTCATGGTCTCGGCAAGCTTCGCAAGCGCGGTCGGCGTATCCATGTAGATCGGGCCGCGGCCTTCTTTCATCTCGTGGAGCATGAGATGGTTACGCAGGCAGCTTGCGGGCACATGGGCCAGGCCGTAGGGAGGATACTGCTTCAGCATCTCCTTGTTGCGCTCCATGTAGACCTCGCCGAAGGCGTTGATGGCCTTGGCCTTGAACAGCAGGAACCAGGCGCCGACCGGGCCGTAACCGTCCTTGAAGCGGGCGGGCACGAAGCGGTTCTCCATCATGGTGAGCTCGGCGCCGGCCTCGGCGGCCATCGCGTAGGTCGAGCCCGCGTTCCACACCGGGTACCAGGCGCGGCCCGTGCCTTCGCCCACGGACCGCGGGCGGAAGATGTTCACCGCGCCGCCGGCCACCAGCAGACAGGCCTTGAACTTGTAGACATGGACCTTGTGCTCGCGGACGCTGAAGCCGACCGCGCCCGCGACGCGCTTGGGGTCCTTCTTGTCGTTGACGAGCTTGACGATGAACACGCGCTCCTGGATGTTGTCCATCCCCAGGGCCTTCTTGGCGGCCTCGGCGACGATAACCTTGTAGGATTCGCCGTTGATCATGATCTGCCACTTGCCGGACCGTACGGGCTTGCCGCCGTCTTTCAGCGGCTTGTCCTCATCGCCGGGCTGCTTCCAGATCGGCAGGCCCCACTCCTCGAACAGGTGGACCGAATCGTCGACGTGGCGGCCGACATCGTAGGCCAGATCGTCGCGGGTGATCCCCATGAGGTCGTTGGCCACCATGCGCGCGTAGTCCGCCGGATCCTGGCCGCCCATGTAGGTGTTGATGGCGGACAGACCCTGGGCCACGGCGCCGGAGCGGTCCATGGCGGCCTTGTCGACCAGTTTCACCTTGAGCCCCGTCCCTTCCGTCCAGCGCATGATCTCGTAGGCTGCGCCGCAGGCCGCCATTCCGCCGCCGATCAGAAGGATGTCGACGGTCTCCTCGACGACCTGGGGGTTACCAAATGTAGCTTCTGTTGACATGTTTCACCTACCTGAGAGACCCCGGCCCGGGATCACGGCCCGTTCCGCCGGGTGTCGATTCAAAAAAACCGCGTCGCGACTACTTGACGCGAATCAGCTGACTCCGATCGCACGGATACGGCTTGTTCTCGGTAAAGAGCGCCATGTCCGCGACCTTGGAGATATCCGGCTTGGGCTTGTTGGCGTAAGGGTTGATCGAGCCTTCCGGGGTGGTGCGGATCGGGAACTTGAAGCGCTTCATGTTGCCGTTGCGGAACTTGATCGTCCACATGATCGAATCGGTCCCGCGCAGCGGCTGGACCGAGCCGCCCATGGGCACGACGTCGGCGTAGTGGCGCGCCTCAATGGCGTTTTGCGGGCAGATCTTGACGCAGGAATAGCACTCCCAGCACTGCTCGGGCTCCTGGTTGAAGGCCTTCATCGCATGGCCGGTCTTCGAGCCGTCCTTGTCGAGCAGCATGAGGTCGTGAGGGCAGATGTACATGCATGCGGTCTTGTCCTGACCCTTGCAGCCATCGCATTTATCGGTGCGAACAAACGTTGGCATGGTTGACTCCGCTTATAGAAAAAATATAAGAAATATAAAAAGACGCGTCGAGGCGAGGCCGGCCCCGGCTATTTCGCCGAATGGCCGCTCAGCTTGACCTCCACCTTTTCGTCGTCTCTGAGGTTCGCGTAATACTCCCGCAGGATGGCCAGGACCTCCGGGCGACTGAATTCCGCCGGGACGTCCTGTCCTTCCGACAGGGCCTTACGCAGTTTCGTGCCTGACAGAAGCAGGCGATCTTTCTCGGTGTGCGGGCATGTCCGGTTCGAGGCCATGCCGCCGCACTTGTAGCACCAGAAAGTCCAGTCGATCTTCAGGGGCTTGGTCTCGAGCGATCCCGCCGGGATCTCGTCGAAGATCTTATGGGCGTCGAACGGCCCATAATAATCGCCGACGCCCGCATGGTCGCGTCCGACGATGAGGTGGGAGCAACCGTAGTTTTGGCGGAACAGGGCGTGCAACAGCGCCTCGCGCGGTCCGGCATAGCGCATATCGAGCGGATAACCGGACTGGACGACCGTGTCCTTGACGAATGCGACCTCGATGAGTTTGGCGATCGCCTTCGACCGCACCTCCGCCGGTATGTCGCCGGGTTTTAGCTTACCGAGGAGGGAGTGGATCAGGACCCCGTCGCAGATCTCGACGGCGATCTTGGCCAGGTATTCGTGGGAGCGGTGCATGGGGTTGCGGGTTTGGAAGGCGGCGACCGTGGACCAGCCCTTGCTTTCGAAGAGGGCGCGGGTCTCGGCCGGCGTCATATACGTTCCCGCATACTTCGTCGGGAAGTCCCCCTGGGAGAGCACCTTGATCGGACCGGCGATGTTCACGGCCGCCTGCTCCATGACCATCTTGACGCCCGGGTGCGCGAGATCGGTGGTTTTGTATACCTTCTGGCACTCGTGAGCCTTGTCGATCGTGTACTTCTCGGTCACCTTCATGGTGGCCATGATCTCGCCGGACTCGCCGTCCACCAGCGCCACCTCGGACCCGGCCTTCAGTTTCGCGGCCGTGGCCTCGTCGGCGGATAAGGTGATCGGGATGGGCCAGAACACGCCGTTGGCAAGCCGCATGTCATCGCACACGCCCCGCCAGTCCGCCTGGTTCATGAATCCGTCCAGGGGCGTGAATCCGCCGATCCCCAGCATGATCACGTCCCCGGTCTCGCGGGAGGTCATGCGAATGACGGGAAGGCCTTTGGCCCGTTCTTTTTCGGCCGCCGCCGCCGTTCCGGTCAGGAGCAGGGGTTTCAGCGCCGCGCTACCGTGGGGTCTCACCAATCTCGACATTAACGATTTTCCTCGGTTATAAGGCGGATACCGGGCGCGCCCGGACGGCGAGACTCTATAGCCTTACGGTTTGTAACACTAATTAGATTTACGCCAAACCGATAAATCCACTTTATAAAAGCAAAAACTTAAACTAGAGAATATCGCCTTACCATCCGCGATCGCCTGGGTAGTGTGCGATGTCCTCCCGGTCTTGGCAAGGCGGGCCGGGCCTGGGCGCGCAACCGGGCTTCCGCGGGCTGGCCGCAAAGACATCGCCGGCCGTGGGGCGATTGTCGCGCATACACTGCTTGGTCCTTGAATCGACAAGGAATTCGGAGGTTTTGTGGCCCGCCGGGCGGTCGTGGTCTCCATTCGTGGTGCCGTGCGACTGCTCTACTCCGCGGGCCCCGGCCGGCGTGAACCCAGGTCGCGACGCAGCGTCGCGATGTCGGCGACGACGGTATGGAGGGCGTTCATGCGCCAGCGGGCGAGGGTGGGGTCGCGGGGGATGCGGGTGGCGCGCAGCGCCCGCAAGGCCGCCTGCCAGCGTTGCAGGCGCCCTTGGAGGCGGTCTCTGGCCGCAGGCGGCGGGTCCGGGACCGGCCGCCCGGCGGCCGCCGGGCG
>DAIDMD010000171.1 GCA_027449165.1 Acidiferrobacter sp.
GTCCGCCATTCCCTCCAGGATCCCGCCGCTTATGTCGACAGCAATCTGGTCGGTTTCGCCAATGTTCTGGAGGGCTGTCGCGCCCAGGCCGTGGACCATCTGCTTTTCGCCTCCTCCAGTTCGGTCTATGGCGCCAACGCCCGCCTGCCTTACAGCGTCCATGACGGGGTCGATCATCCGCTCAGCCTCTACGCCGCCAGCAAGCGGGCCGGCGAACTCATGGCCCATAGCTATGCACATCTCTTCGGCATTCCCTGCACCGGTTTGCGTTTTTTCACGGTCTACGGACCGTGGGGCCGACCGGACATGGCCTATTTTCGTTTCACGCGCCAGATCCTTGCCGGAGAGCCTATCCCCGTCTTCAATCATGGTCAGATGCGCCGGGATTTTACCTATATCGACGACGTCATCGAAGGCGTGGTACGGCTCCTGGACTTCGCACCGCGCCCTGCTCCGATGTCGACGGAGCGGCCGGATCCGAGCACCAGCGATGCCCCCTTCCGTCTTTACAATATTGGCAACCATACCCCTGTAGCCCTGCTGGATTTCATCGCGATCCTGGAGGATCTGCTGGCGCGCAAGGCCGACATCGAATGGCTGCCCATGCAGGCCGGGGACGTTATTGCCACCTATGCCGATGTGGGTGAATTGCAGGAGGCGGTGGGTTTTTCCCCCGCCACCCCCTTGCGTGATGGTCTTGCCCGTTTCATCGACTGGTATCGGAGTTATTACGACGCATCTTGAAAACAGGTGACTCCAGACCACAGCGCAGCGGATTGGACATGGCGGCGCTCCTGATGACCGATTGCCGAGCGATGATCGCAGCCCGTGCAGCCCGTATCATGGTCTATATACAACATGCACAAGTCGCCGAATGGGGCTGGCGAGATCTTGCCTCCGTGTTCCGTTTTGGCTAACGGCGGGGTGTTGCGCATGCGCCGGGAGGCAGGGTAAATGGTGGGTCCATATTTCACGACATGCTACAATTGATACGGAAACTGAGTAAGGCGAGCCCAGGCAGGCCATGAATGGAGTACTGAAAACGGCGGTGTTGGCGATCCTGCGCCCATTGGTCCGGTATCTGATCGGACAGGGGTGGACCTATGGGGCGTTGGCGGACACACTCAAGATGGTGTATGTGGCGGAGGCGAGCAAGCACTATGGGGAGACCGACGGGCGGACACTGACGGACAGTCGGGTCAGCCTGCTGACCGGGATCCACCGTAAGGAAGTCAGGCGGCTGCGGCTTCTGCTGGAGGAGCACGGCGAGCGGCCGATGTTGCGGCACGGGGCCAACATTGCGGCGCAGGTGGTGGCCGCCTGGGTGTCGATGGCGGATTATGCAGACCCTTCCGGGCAACCCAAGTCGCTACCCCTACGCAGCGAGGCGTCCCCGAGCTTTGAGGGACTGGCGCGCCGAGTCAAGGCCGACATGCGCCCACGAGCCATTCTGGATGAATTGGGCCGGGTGGGGGTGGCGGAGGAAAAGGAAGGGGTAGTGCGTCTGTTGCGCCATGCCTATATTTCTGCCCTGCCGGAAGACCGGGTAGCCTTTTTGGGGGAGAACGTCGGTGACCACCTGCGCAGCGCGGTACACAACCTGGAAGGGGGGGAACCCTTTCTGGAACGGGCGCTGTATTTCGATGCGCTGCCGGCAGCGGTGCTGGAGGAGGCGCGGCCCGAACTCTACCGGATGGGCGAGCGCTTGTTGCGCGAGGCCCATCAGCGGCTGAATACAGCCGAGTCCCCCGAAGGACCGCCGCGGCGGCTGCGCCTGGGGGTCTATTACTATGAAGAAGACGCCGCTGCGGAATCGACAGAAGAACCGGCCGCGGAGGACGAGCCGCATGCCTAAAGCCCTGCGCTGGTGGGTCCTGGTCCTGGGCCTGGTAGCCCTGCCGGGGGCATGGGCCCTTCCCGACCCGGCTGGTGGCCTTGGTGGATCGGGCGCCACCCGGGATGGCATCGGGGGTACGGGTATCCACCCCGGCGGCATCGGCGGCACCGGCATACATTCCGGCGGCATCGGCGGCACCGGCATCCAGCCAGGGGGCATCGGCGGGACGGGAATCACGGCCCTGGGGGTAATCCAGCGCTTCGGCAGCATCTATGTCAACGGTCAGGAATATGCCCTGACCCCCCAGACCCGCTATAGCATCGACGGCGCTGCGGGTACGGCGAAAGACCTGCATCTCGGGGACCGCGTCACCGTCCAGGCCGCCGCCGACGGGCGGGCGATCGCCCAGGAGGTACGGGTGGAGCATGCCGTTATCGGCCGGGTGACCGAAGTCGATGCGGCCAAGCGACAACTCGCCATCCTC